>PXRY01000120.1 GCA_003022925.1 Halobacteriales archaeon QS_8_65_32
GAAGGTGCTAGCGGCGAACGCAGAAATCGCACTCGACCGGGTCGACCACGAGCGGACCTTAGAAGCGCTCCACGAAGGGACCCGGGCGATGATGGACGCGAAGACCCCCGAGGAGGTGGCCGAACTGGCCGTCGAGACCGCTCGCGATGCGCTCGGACTTTCGCTCACCGGCTGCTGGTTGTACGATCCCGACGACGTCTGTCTCCGCCCGACTGCCTTTACCGATGAGTGCCACGCGTTGTTCGACGAGTTCCCGACCTACACCGCGGGTAACAGCCTCTCGTGGGAGGCCTTCGTTACCGGCGAAGCGGCCGTCTACGACGATGTCGGCAGCCAGCCAGGAGCGTATGACACCGACTCACCGATCGCGAGCGAGATCATCGTCCCGCTCGGTGACCATGGGATCTTGAACAACGCCTCGACCGAACCCGGTGCGTTCGACGCATCCGACGTCTCGGCCGCTCGTATCCTCGCGGCCAACACCGAAGCCGCACTCGAACGCGCCGAGCGCGAGATGCTGTTGCGCGACCGGGAGACCCAGCTCGAACGCGAGCGCGATCGGTTCGCGAGCCTGTTCGAGAACGTCCCCGATCCGTCAGTCGTCGTCGAGATGCACGACGACGACCCGATCACGAAGTCGGTCAACGCGGCGTTCGAGGACGTCTTCGGGTACGAGTCCGAGACGGTCGTCGGCCGATCGCTGAACGATCTCATCGTTCCACCCGAACACGCCGACGAGGCGCGGGAGATCGATCGCACCGCAAGCGGCGGGAACGATGTCGCACGGGAGGTACGCCGTCAAACGGCGAGCGGTGAGGTGCGCGATTTCCTGTTTCGGAACGTATCGATCGACCGGACGGACGAGTACGAGACGTTCGGTATCTACACTGATATCACCGAGCGCCGTGAGGCAGAACAGTTCCGCCGCTGGCTCTACGAGGTCGTCTCCGATTCTGACCTGACCGCGGACGAGCGCGTGCGAGCGCTGCTCGACCTCGGTCGCGAGCGCCTCGGCATGGAGATCGGTTACCTCACGCGTATCGAAGCGGGCACCCAGCGGATCGTCGAAGCGTGTGGCACACACGAGGAGATCCAGCCCGGCGACGAGTGTCCGCTCCCGCAATCGTACTGCCAGAAGACGGTCGATTCCGACGGCCCGATGACGCTTCGACACGTCGCTGAAACCGATTGGGAGGACGACCCGGCCTACGAGGCGTTCGGGCTCGAAGCCTACGTCGGCTCGAAGGTCTCGGTCAATGGTGAACTCTACGGGGCCGTCTATTTTGCCGACCGCGAGCCACAGGACGAGGGCTTTTCGACCGTCGAGTTGGCTTTCGCTGATCTCGTCACCCGCGGGATCGCGAGCGAACTCGAACGCCGTCGGTACGAGCAGGCACTCGAAGCACAGAAACACAAGATCGAGCGCCTGCACGCGGTCGCGACGAACCTCGTGTCCTGTGAAACCGAGGCGGAGGTCTACGAGCTGACGGTCGACGCCGCCGAACGCATCCTCGACCTCTATCTGTGTTACGTCGGGATCGTCGAAGGCGACTCGATCGTGCCGAAGGCACGCTCGTCGCGCGCCGGTCCGGAGCACGTACGGGAAATGGATATCGAGGAGGGCACAGCCGGCAAGACCCTCCGGAGCGGCACCTCCCGGCTGGTCGAGGACGTCGGGGCAACCGACGCCGCCGAACCGGTTCGAGAGGAGTACCGCTCGGCGATCAGCGTCCCGATCGGTGATTTCGGCGTGTTCCAGGCGGTCTCGACCGACAAGGACGAGTTCGACGCCGAGGACCTCGAACTGGCGGAAACCCTCGTCGCCCATGTCGTCGCGACGGTCGAACGCGTCAGACGCGAGCGGGAACTCGAACGCGGGCGAGAGGAGCTAGAGCGTCAGAACGACCGCTTGGAGGAGTTCGCGAGCGTCGTCTCGCATGACCTCCGGAACCCGCTCGGGGTCGCGCAGGGATACCTCGAGATGGTTCGCGAGAGCGGTGCCGAGGAGGACTTCGCGAAGATCGATCGCGCTCACGACCGGATGGAAGCGATCATCGAGGACGTGCTGACGCTGGCCCGTCAGGGACGGACGGTCGGCGACACTCACTCCGTGTCGCTCGCGGACGTCGTCGAGACGGCCTGGAGCGCCGTCGAAACGACCGACACGGAACTGACGATCGAAGGTGATCTCCGGACGATCGAGGCCGACGAGAGCCGCCTCTGTGAGCTCTTCGAGAACCTCTTTCGGAACGGGATCGAACACGGCGGCGAGGACGTGACGGTTCGCGTCGGGGAGTTGGCGAACGAACGCGGCTTCTTCGTCGAAGACGACGGCCCGGGCATCCCGGCCGACGAACGCGAACAGGTCTTCGACCACGGCTTCTCGACGAGCGACGAGGGGACCGGCTTCGGGCTCTCGATCGTCGAGACCATCGCCGACGCCCACGGCTGGACGGTTACGGTGACCGAAAGCGAGAACGGCGGCGCACGCTTCGAGATCCGCACCTGAGCCCGACCTGGGGTTACCGAAGGCGGCGACCGCGAGGGAACGAACGCGAGCGCGCTGTCGGCGGTCAGTACTGCTCGCTCGAATAGTGATATCGAGTTGCGCAACTGCTCGCCGAACAACCGTTTCGGGTGGGACTGGAGGGGGCCGACCGCGTGGCGGCGAAGCCCTGGTTCGAACGACGCCGAAAGCGTCTTTCGTTCAGTGCGGGACCGCTGGTCCCGCTCGCAGTTCGAACGCTTCGCGTTCCGACGACATCTGCTCGCGGGCGAAGCCCGCTCACGGGTCGTTCCTTCCCGTTCACTATCCGAAGCGCTCGCGTTCGCTCACGTCTCGTGGTTCGAGGGAGCGAAGCTCCCTCGTCATCTGCTCACGGGCCTCGCGAGGCGCTTTCACCGCCTCGCACTCGCGGCGCGTAGCGCCGCGTATTGCCCGTTCGCAGGTTCGTGGGATTCTCCGAGTCCCACGCTCATTGCGGGACCGAAGGACTCTCGAACGACCACATCACAGGAGGTCGGCGGAACCGACCTCGCGCTCGGCGACGGTGGGCGAGCGGACGAGAGTTCGAAAGAGGACTGGAGTCGTTAGAGAGCTTCGCTCTGTCGTGATATGGCGAAAAGCGCGGAGTGTTTTCGCTGCAAGCGGGACCGAAGGTCCCGCAATGTTATGAGAACTGCTTCGCAGTTCTCACTGACCCACGAGAACGGAGTTCTCGTGAATGCCGCGGGTTCCGTCGGAATCCGCCTACATAGGCGAGCTTTGCTCGCCGATGACGGGAAAATTCCGTTCTCCCGAACCACGCGGGACTCTCCGAGTCCTGCGGACCGTGCGAATGGGCCTCCGGCCCGTGAGCAGAAGCCGAGCGTATCGGGGGCTTTCGGAGCGTTCAGCCCGATCTTCCGTCCTGCCTGAGTCCCTGCGTTGGCACTACCTCCGGGGATCCCGTCACGCTTTAGCGATCGGGGCCTCGAAAACAGGTAATGACCGCTCGCGCCGTCGAGACGCACGAGGCCGACGAGGAGGGGTCACGCGGCGAGTTCGCCATCGTGATCGGCCTCGAAGTCCACGTCCAGTTGGAGACCGACACCAAGGTGTTCTGTGGCTGTGCAACCGAACCGACGAACGAGCCGAACACGAACGTCTGTCCGACCTGTCTCGGCCTCCCCGGCGCACTGCCCGTATTGAACGAAGCGGCGGTCGAAGCCGCGTTGAAACTCGGACAGGCGATCGACGCCGAGGTCCCCGACCGTACCCGATTCCACCGGAAGAACTACTACTACCCCGATCTGCCGAAGAACTTCCAGATCACCCAGTACGACGCGCCGATCTGCTCCGACGGTGAAATCGAGGTGCGCGTCGGGGGCGACTCGCGCGAGATCGGCATTACCCGCGCACATTTGGAAGAGGACCCCGGCAGCCTCGGCCACGCCCGCGGCGGCCGGCGAACGAGCATCGACGCCGCCGAATACACCCTTGTCGATTACAACCGCGCGGGCGTCCCCCTCATGGAAATCGTCACCGAACCCGATTTCCGCGACCCGGCGGAGGCGCGGGCCTTCCTCTCGAAGTTAGAATCGGTGCTCGAATACCTCGGAATCTTCGACGCTGGCCGCGACGGCTCCCTCCGGGTGGACGCGAACATCTCGATGGTGCCCGCCGACGACGTAGCGGCCGGTGATTCGATTTCGGCCGACGTGCTGGCAGCCGCCAACCGTACCGAGGTAAAGAACATCTCCAGTCACAAGGGCGCACAGAGGGCACTGGCCTACGAGGTTACCCGCCAGCGAAACGCCTTAGAACGCGGCCGCGAGATCGCCCAGGAGACCCGTCACTGGGACGAATCCCGAGGAGTCACGGTCTCGATGCGAACGAAGGAAGCCGAAGCCGACTACCGCTACTTCGCCGAAGCGGACCTCCCACCCTTGGAGGTCGCCGAGTTGGCCGCTGAGATCGAGATTCCCGAACTGCCCGAAGCCCGCCGAGAGCGCTTCGGAAGCGAGTACGGCCTCGGCCGGGAGGCCGCCTCGAAGCTCACCTCGACGAAGGCGGTCGCCGACTTCTACGAGGACCTGACCACGGAGTTCGACCCCGGCGTAGCGGCGACGTGGGTCGCGGACGAACTGTTGGGCGAACTCAACTACCGCGATATGGCGATCGAGGACGTCGTCGGCCGGCTCGACGAGTTCCGCCGGCTGATCGAACTCGTGGACCAAGACGAGATTACCGAGACGAACGCGACGACCGTCCTCCGAGAGATGTTGGACGCGGGCGACGATCCGGCAACGGTGATCGAACGTGAGGGGATGGGGAAAGCCGACGACGACGAGGTAACCGCAGCGGTCGAGGCGGCTATTTCGGAGAACCCCGAAGCGGTCGTCGACTACGAGAACGGCGAGGATGGAGCGCTCAACTACCTGATGGGACAGGTCATGGATAAGACCGGCGGCAGCGCCGACCCCGGCAGCGTCAACGGAATGCTGCGCGAGCGACTCGACGGGTGAATCGCACTTCCCGGAGAGGCTGAGGGACTGAACGGACGGACCTCGGGCGACGGGACGCCTGCGTCGTGGCTCCGATAAGCCGTTCCTATCCGTCGGCGTCCCGAAGCGTCGCGGGTGAACCCCTGGTTACTGCTCGTCGTCGCCGGTCTCTTCGAAGTCGGGTGGGCGATCGGACTCGAATACGCCGACGGTTTCAGCGACCCCCTCCCGAGCGTCGTGACGGTCGTCTCGCTCGTGATCAGTATGGTGCTGCTCGCCCGCACGGTCCGTGTCCTGCCGATCGGAACGGCCTATGCCGTCTGGACCGGGATCGGTGCCGTCGGCGCGGCGACGCTCGGGATCGTCCTGTTCGACGAACCGGCCGGCCTCGCCCGGATCGTCTTCCTCTCGCTGATCGTCTGCGGCGTCGTCGGCCTCAACCTCACCGGGCACTGACGCCGATCGACCGACTGGGCCCCAGCTTCGCCGCTTCGCCGCTTCGCGGGGAGCCGAGAGACGGTCCGAAGTCCGGCTTCCGGTTCGTCGCCGGAGCACTGATCTGGGGGACATACCGAGCCGGGGTCGATGTCGCGGAAACGTCGGCGGCCGTCGCTGCCGCTGTCCTCCGACCTTCGATCAGTTGCCGTTGAGCGCCTGCCAGCGTTCGTAGATCGAAAGGGCGTCATCGTCGGCCTCGCCGGCGTGGATGAGCGGGAGATTGCGTTCGTCCCAGTCTTTTCTATACTCGTCGTAGAACTCGCCGAACTCGAAGTATTTGCGACTGCCCGTGTAGTACCGTTCGTATTCCTCGCGCTGGGTGCAAAAGAAGACGTGATCGGGGCTACAGTAGTACAGCGCACCGAGACACATCGGGCACGGATGGGCCATCACGTAGACGTCACACCCCGAGAGGTCCTCGCTGCCGACCCGCTTGCAGGCCTGTTCGATCGCAACGGTCTCAGCGTGGGCGACCGAGTTGTTCGTCTGGGCGACGAGATTTGGGCTCTCGGCTAAGACCTCGCCGTTACGAACGACGATACAGGAGAAGGGTCGGCCGCCGTCCTCGACGTTCTCGTGGACTATCTCGATCGTCCGTTCGACGAACTGTGGGTCGGCGTTCCGAGACACGTCCGCTCGGAACGCGGTGCCGTGAATAATGGTTCGCCAATCCGCAAGGGGTTCTCGAACCCGACCGGGACGTGAATCCTCAGTGGGCGGCGTCGATGTTCTCGACCACCTGCTCGATCGCCTCCCCAGCCACGGCTTCGAGCTCGTCCGAGCGACGCTCGGTTTCGGCGACGAACGTCGCGTCCTCGATCGCGCCGATATTATGCCGTGCGGTCGACACCGACGATCGAAGCGCCCCGTAAGCGAGGAACGCGCCGGTTCCGGCGTCGGGAACGACGTTTCGATTCGCCCGCTCGGTCACGACCGCCGCGGCGTCGAGCGCACCGAGGCAGGCTTCGGCCGTCGCGAGAGGTACGCCGACGGCACGTTTCGCGGCTCGTGCTATCGCCTCGTCGTCTCCTCCGTTGCCCGCCTCGGTTTCCGAACCCGAGGCCTCGAACGTCGCTTGCAGGTCGTCGACCGCCGCCACGTCCTCGTCGGCGAGTTCCGAGAGCCGCGTCCGGTGAACACCGAGGTCGTCACGGACACCCGTGATTTCACCCCTGCCGGCGTCGTCGCGGCCGTCGCTGCTGTTGCTACTATCGTCGCTCCCGCCACTGTCGCCGCTGTTGTCGCTGTCATCGTCGCTGCCGCTGCCGTCCGATCCGATCGTGTGGATGCAGGCCATCTCACACAGCGCCGCGCCACAGGCACCGCAGATCGCGGCGACCGCGCCGCCGCTCGGGGTGACGGATTCGGAGGCCACACCGCTGAGAAAGTCGTCGATCGTTCGGTCGGCAACGCTCATATCGTTGCTTCAGCCTTCAGAGGCATGAACGCTACTCCCGGCCGGACGGCGAGGGCCGCGTCCCGGCGAGCGACCCGTCGGCCGCGACTACGTTTCCGTTTTTGAGCACGTATCGTGGGTCGTTCCGTTCGAGGATCGCCCACTGGGGCGATCGCGCGTCGTGGACCACGAGATCGGCTGGCGTGCCCGCCTCAATGCCGTAGTCCTCCGCGCGACCCAGTAACGACGCCCCCTCGGTCGTAATGAGTCGCCAGAGGCAAGCCAGTCCGTCGTTGGTCGCGTAGCCGTCGAGTTTGAGCGACTGAACGAGCATCGCTTCGATCGCGTTCAGGTTTCCGTGTGCACCCCACATGTCGTGAACCTGATCAGTCCCGTGTGCCAGCACGAGTCCGGCGTCGTGGACCCGTCGGATCGGCATTCCCCGCGGGGTGCTTCCGTAGCAGGTAACGAAGCGGAGATCGGCCGCTGTGAACGTTTCCATCGCGTCGCCGAGCTGGTCGTCGCGATCGCCTCGACCGCCTCGATCCCCTCCGTCGTCGCCACTACTGTCGCCGTCGAGTCCGGTCGCCGCGTCGGCGAGCGCGTAGGCGTGACTCGCCGTGACCCGCCCTTCATAGCCCCGGTCGATCGTCGCCTCGGCGAGCGCACGGAGCGTGTCCGTGCCGGTGTCTCCCCGTTCGTGGATGTGGACGTCCACGTCGGCGTCGCCGTCAGTCGCGATGTCGAACCAGGTCTCGATCGTCCCCGTGCGATCGCCGTTGAGTGTCGCCGGATCGAGGCCGCCGACGAGGTCCGCGCCGGCGTCGAGGGCGGCTCGGAGAGCGTCGGCCGACCCCTCGTCGCGGCCGATGCCTCCCTGTGGGAACGCGACGATCTCGACGTCGAGTCGGTCGTCGAACGCTTCGCGAACCGCCGCCACCCGCTCGACGATGTCGGTGCCGACCTCGCTATCGACGTACGCGTGGGTGCGGAGGTGGAGCACGCCGTTGGTGACCGCTCGGCCGGCGACATCGCGAACTCTCGCCTCGATCTCCTCGCCGTCCGTTTCGGCGAAATAGGCGGCGGTCCGCTCGATCGCATCGATTCGATCCGTTCGCCGCTCGTTGTTTCGTGGCCGGCGGTCGCCCGTCGCCGAAAGCGCCATGTCTAAGTGGACGTGGGCGTCAACGAGCCCCGGCGAAACGAGGTCCCCGCGGGCGTCGAGTTCGGTGTCGCCGCTCTCGGCGATCTCCGGGCGTATCGCGGCGATCCGTCCGTCGTCGATCGCGATATCGACGACCGCTTCTTGCGCTACGACGTAGCCGTTTCGAATCAGGACATCGAATGTACTGTCCATACTCGACGGTCGACGAGCGAGACGATTAACCGTACGAACAACGCTCGGCGGTGGTGCGTTCGGACTAGTTTCGCTGGCCGTTCGACTCAATGTATGTTTGGGACCCGTCGGTCCCGAGGCCGGACTGTCCTCTCCAGGTGTGGTTCCCGGTGCTCACGGACCCTCACGCTCTAACCAGTGCGTCACGAGACGGGCCGCGTTCGTGTATGCTGGAGTCCGTCCTTCGATCCGTGTTGTGAGGGTCCGAGCGACTGTATCCCGTCGTTCGAATAGCCGAGAATTTTGGTCGGAATCGGTCGCGATCCGGCTACCAGCGTGCTCTTTTCGTCGGCTACGGTTGCTCTCGAATGAGTGCGGCCCGGTGCAACGAATCACTCGTATAGTCTCAAAGGACTTATATAAATACGGGATGAGGTAACTACTTGCACGCTCACCGCTCCCTCGTCCGCCCGAACACCAATGAGGAAAAGCTCACGTCGTCGGGGGCGTGCAACCGCTGTTCGACCATGGCCTCGGCCTGTTCGCCTTGGGCGCGATTTCCCATGCTCGCGGACCAATCGCACTCGGCACATCGGTTTACGAGGTATGCCATGTTCACGCTTACCAGTTCGTTCTCGTAAATTTGTTGTGAGAATACGCGTGACAGACTTCGTGCTTCGAACAACCGGGATACGCTTGGCGAAATCGGATCGCTGTCCGGCTGTTAGCGCGCTCTATCCGCCGGCGATGGTCGTTCTGGACAAGGACGATCGTATATCTCGCTTTTATTCATACGGTCACAAAACACTTACACAGACGTAGTGTGAGGTAGTTACTTGCACGCTTCACCGGCACCCGTCCACCCACTCGTCGGGCAGGCAAACCGTGCGCTCACGTCCTACACGCCGCCGGGAGGTGTGTAACCGCCGTTCGACCCGGCTGGATCGGAGTACTACGGGCCGGGGGCCGGGTCGAACGCCGCTGACACGAAGCGGCGGTAGGCGGTGTGGGTAATAATGGAGCCGATCCGTTCCGGTCCTACCGATCCGCTTCGGCGATGCGGGCCAATCCGTGAGGGGACTCCCCTCAGGGTGCAATGTCCTCTCGATCGTCCCCGTAACGACCCGCAGGATCGGGTTCCGAGGGTGTAAGATTTAATGTTTTCCCTAAAATATGTGGCCGTCTCGGGAGAGGGTGTTCGCTCGCGCTCGGTCTTGGTCGGAACCGCGAGCAATGTCTCGGCCGCCGGCCGCTGGTCATCGGGGACTCCCGTCGCCCGTCCCGGCGACGTTCATCCGGGGCTTCGTCGTCGAGCCGTGGCAGACGGTACTTTCTCACTTCGGTCAAGGAGTGGGGGGAACGATCACCCCGTCCGTCGCGGGTCGCCGGTCGAGCCATGCGACGGGCCGATCACCTCTCTTGTCGAGCGTACCGGCTCGGAAGCGCCGTTCGGTCGAACGAGCGGTTCGCAAGGCCTATTCGGAGACCGATCGCACGCCTCGAAGTGGAACTCGCCGTTATCGGACTCGCTCTTCTCACCGCGGCGGGCTGGGGGATCTCCGATCCGCTCTCAAAGGCGGGGATGGAACGCGGCGGGAGTCCGTTTCAGGCCGCGTTGGCGGTCGTTACCGTAAGCGTCGTCGGCTACTGGATGGTGCTGTCGATCCGAGGGTTCGACCTGCTCTCGCTTCCAGGGTGGGTACTGGGTGCCTTCCTCGGAATCGGGCTGGTCTCGACGGCATTGGCCCGGCTGCTGAACTACGTCGGCGTACAGCGAGCGGGTGCGAGCGTCAACAGTGCTACGGTCAACACCCGTCCCGTGTGGGCAACGATCGTCGCGGTCGCCTTCTTGGGCGAGACGATCACCGTCCAGGGGGCCTTCGGCATCGGCTGTATCGTCGGCGGGTTGGTCCTCATCGCGCTGTCGGGCGGCGGGGACGTCTCGGGCTGGAACAAGCGGGACCTGCTCTTTCCGCTCGCCGCCGCGGTGACGTTCGCCGTTGGCAACACCGCGCGCCGATACCTGTTCACCCAGACGGCCGTGACGCCGCTCGAAGCGGTCGCGCTCAACGAGTTCGCCGGCCTCCTTGGACTGATCGCAATTCTGCTCTACCGGGAGCGGGGCGACCTTCGGGACTATCTCGACGCGCCGCGGGAGGCGTACGCGTACTTCGTCGGCTGTGGAATGCTCAGCGCGCTGTCGCTGTTCGCGCTGTTCGCGGCCCTGGATCGTGGCCGGGTGGTCGTCGTGGACCCGCTGTCGAGCCCGACGTCGCTGTTCGCGATCACCGCAACGGCGCTTTTCTTCGGCGGGGTCGAGTCCGTCACGCCGCGGCTGGTCGTCGGCGCGCTCTCGGTGATCGCCGGTGTGGTACTGATCACGGGCCCGCAGTTCCTGGTGGTTTGAGACGGACCGCGAAACCGGGGAACCCGGAGATCGGGAAGATCAGGAGGCCGTGGAGCTACGGAACGACTCGGCGACCGTCGGAAACGAGTCGTCCGATCGCTCGGTCCGACCGGGGCCTGGAACGGACGAGGACGGGGTTGGGGTAGGGGTGAGAGTGAGCGTCACCGACCCGGCTCGGGCGCGCGCCAGGCGAGTCCGACGCCGACCGTGGCGAGCACGGCGGCGGCGAGAAACGTGGTCGTGTACCCGGCCGCCTCGATGAACGCGCCACCGGCGATCGGCGCGACGAAAGCCCCCGCGAGCCCGACGGCGGTCTGAAACGCCACCGCTGTCGCCGCGACGCGCCCGGAGACCAACTCCCCGACGTACGCGAACGAGAGCCCGAGGGTCAACTGGATCGCGAAACCCGCCCCGAGCAAGGTAACGATCAGGGCACCCACCGAGCCGAGAACCGCCATCCCTGCGATTAAGGGGGCGGCGACGAGAAAGGAAAGCAGGACGACCGGCCGGCGGCGGCCGCCGAACAGCCGGTCGGAGACCAGTCCACTGGAGACTCGTGAGAGAACGCCGACCGCCGGGAAGGCGGCGACGAGCAGGCCGCTCGAAGCCAGTGAGAGTCCGATCTCGTCGGTGAGATAGGACGGTGCCCAACTGTTGACGAACAGGTACAGCGCGTAGCCCAGAAAGCCGAGCCCGCCGACGAGCCACACCGATCGGTTCGACAGGACGGCCCCGAACTCCCGGAGGCTGGGGGGGCTCTCCCCGCCGACCGCTCCGAGCCCCCGGCTCGTCGGCCAGAACAGTACTAAGCCGACGAGTGCGAGCGCGTTGAACGCCGGAAAGACCGCCGGCCACCCGAACGTCGAGGCGACGACCGGGCTGCTCGCCTGGCCGAGCGCGAACCCGACGGGGGCGCTCGCGGTAAAGACGCCGACGGCGGTCGCCCGGTTCGCGTCGCTCGTGGCCTCGCTCACGATGTCGATCGCGGCGTTCCAGACGACCACGTACCCAAGCCCGCCGACGATCCGCGAGGCGAGCAACGAGGCGTACGACCCCCCCGCAGCGGCGAAATACCCCCACGCGCCGGCGACGAACAACGAGCCGACGGCGACCGCGACCGCCCGGCGCGAGTCGGTCCGATCGAGCAGCGCGCCCACTGGTAGGCTCGCGACCACCGCGGTGCCGAACAATGCACCCACCAACAGGCCTGCGGCGCTCGCACCGACCCCCAACGACTCGCGGGCGAGCGGGGTGACGCTCGCCGGCGCGATCTCGTAGGCGCTGAGCGCGACCGTGATGAGGCACGCGCCGGCCACGAGCGTCCAGCGCTCGCGGGCGCTGCGCGTGCTCGTCCCCTCGCCCGCCGCCTCGTCGCTTGGTAGCGGCGTATCGGCCGCCTGAACGTCGGTCACTACCGAGTTTTCGGCGATTCGGTACTTAAGTTGTCCGTCCCTGAGCGCGCGTACCGATATTCGGCCTCGAAGGGCGAGCGCGTTGACCCGTCCGGCCGTCGGCGAACGCGAACCATGGCCGCGCTCCGCCGCTATTATCGATGATATTGTCTTCCGTGTCGAGACGGGTCAACACGGTCGGCAGTCGTCGGCCACATCCGGACGTGCTCGACTCGCTCTACGTCCGGACATGCTCGACGGGCGCATCGACCGGTCCTTTCTCCGCGCATCGGAGGTGTTCTTCGGCGGCCCGGCGTTCGACCCCGAGGACTGCAGCGAGTTCTATGAGTTCGGTCGTCCTCTGTGGTCCGTCCGTGACGCAGGTCCGATACCACTGTGGACCCGATTCCCGATGGTCGGCCGGGAGACGCCACGCCTTTGATCGCCGCCGTGTTTTCGATCCCATGGCGATCCTCCCGGAAGGTTTCGCGCTGCCGCCCCTGCCGTACCTCCTCGTTCTCGCGGCCGCGGTGCTCGCCGTCGCAGGGGTTCTCTATTGCGACTCGCCGCCGGTCACGGGGCGAACGGTCGTAGCGCTCGCGCCGTGGATGGTTTCGGGGTCGGCGCTGCACGTTCTCTACCGGATCGGGGCGGTCCCGGCGGTCGTCGCACCCTTTTTCGGCTCGCCGGCGGTCTACCTGACGACGTTCGTGTTCTTGGGAGGCGTGTGGACCGTAGCGAGACGGCGTACACCCGGGGATGACACCGCGACGGACGGAGCGACGGCCGCCGGAGCCGACAGGACCGATAGAACGGATGTGATCGATAAGGCTAACCGGACGCCGACGAGCGGCCCGACGACTGCGAGCGATCCGGCGATGGCGGCGAACGAATCAGCGTCGGAATCGGCGACGACCGCAAGCGTGCTCGGGGTCGTCGGAGCGGTGCTCGCGCTCTCGATCGTTGGGTTCGCTCTCGCGGTCGGCCTCCGGGGATCGCTGCGGGCGTTCTGGCCGGCGGTCGGCCTGATCGTCTCCGTTGCGCTCGCGGCGGCGACGTGGATCGTCGCCCGGCGCGGACAGGTAGGCGAGGCGGGTTGGGCCGGCGTGCTCGTCGTCTTCGGGCACGCGCTCGACGGCGTCTCGACGGCCGTCGGTGTCGACGTGCTCGGCTTCGGCGAGCAGACGCCCCTGGCCCGAGTGTTCTTGCAGGCCGCCGCGTCGTTGCCAGTTTCCGACCTTCTGGGAACCGGCTGGCTGTTCGTCGCGGTGAAGGTCGGACTCGCCGTGTTCATCACCTGGTTGCTCGCCGATAGCGTCCGCGAGCGCCCGCGGGAAGGGTACCTGCTGTGTGCCTTCGTCGCCGCCGTGGGCCTGGGGCCGGGCGCACACAATCTGCTTTTGTTCGTCGTCGCAGGATGATGGCTGGGTGTTTACCTCGCGATAGCCACGAGGTCGGCGGCCGACCCTGCTCATCAGGTCGTGTTTCATGTGGCAACTTTCAGCGAAAAAGAGCCGCCGAGCGAGAAAGGCCGCTACGGACTGTCCCGGGCGGGACTGGAGAGGGGGTCGGGCGTTCACGGGCGCTTGCTAACCGATGCCGATGGCTCTCGCACGAGACTGCTACGCTAAACACTACCCTAACGCCGACCCCGAACTTGATGAAGTGTCGGCGCTACCTCCCGGCAATGACGCAAACACCGACGAACACGCCCAGCCGGGCGGAAAGCGCCCGCCGATAATGATCGACCGTCTCGCTAAAGCCGTCGTCAGTGGGGTCCACGCCGCGATCGGTTGGATCGGTGGCTACCTCGGCGGCCGGGACGCCGCGTCGGCGATCAGCGATCGAGCCGTCGTGGCGACTACTGCGACCACCGCGACGGCCGCAGCCGTCACGGCCGGCCCGCTCACGGCGAGTCGACGGCACGGGCCCCGCGACCTGCCCACGCTGCTCATCGCCGGCGTTCGTGCCGGCGTCGGTGCCGCGATCGTCATGGACCTCCCGATGGCCGCCCAGAGCGAGGGATTTACCCCGGCACGGATCGCTGCCTCGGTACTCAGGGGCACGGACCCGAGCGAGGTTCCCCGGCGCGACGCACACCTCGCCCACCATGGGGCCGGCGCGCTCGCAGGCGTCCTGTTCGCGCTCGCCTACGCTTTCCTCGACGCCGGCCTCGAAAGCGATTCGGCGATCAACGGCCTGTCGGTGCCGGCATATCTACTCGCAGTCGCCTTCGTCGTGGCCTTCATCTACGCCTTCTTCGCGCACGTCGTCTTGATACGCTTCGGGGCCGACGCCCGCGAGCGGGCCTCGGCTGTCCGACGGGCGTGGCTCGTCTCCGCGGTCGTCTACGGACTCGCGTTCGCCGCGCTCGTCCCCCGAGAACTCGAAGCGGGATACTGACCGGCGAGCGTTACCCGACTGGGCCGAACGCCTTCTCGGCGACGGCACGTTCGATCCGGTCGAAGCCTTCCTCGATCCGGTCGAGGCCGTTCGCGAAGCTCAGCCGACAGAAGCCCTCGCCTGCGTCGCCGAACCCACCGCCAGGGGCGACGACGACGCCGTAGTCGGCGAGCAGCGTCTCCGCGATCGCGAGGCTCGATTTCTCCCAGTCGCGGACATCGAGGAACGCGTAAAAGGCTCCCTCCGGCGACGGGGCCGACAGGCCGTCGATCCCCTCGATGCGTTCGACGACGTACTCGCGACGCTTTCCGAACGCTGCTGCCATCTCGTCGATCGGTTCGTGCGGGCCGGTGAGCGCGGCGATCGCGGCGTGTTGGGAGACGCTTGCGGTGCTCGCCGTCGTTGCCTCCCTGATCTTCGTCACCTGCTCAACGACGCGTTCGGGGCCCGCGAGCCAGCCGACCCGCCAGCCCGTCATCGCATACGTCTTCGAGAACGAGCCGACCGTAAGCACGTGTTCGGGGGCGTCCGCGAGGCTCGCAACCGGGCGATACGGTTCGTCGTAAGTCAACCCGCCATACACCTCGTCGGCGATCACGTACGCGTCGTGCGAAACGGCGGCCTCGATCACCCGCCGGACGGCCGCCTCGTCGTAGACCCGCCCCGTCGGGTTCGAGGGCGTACACAACACGACCGCCGCCGTTGCCGCCGATATCGCCCCTGCCACGCGGTCGGCGTCGAGCGCGAACCCGTCGTCGGGATCGAGCGGGACTTCGACCGGCGTCGCGCCGGCGAGGCGGGCCTGAGTGAGGTAGTTCGGCCACGTCGGCGTCGGACAGAGGATTTCGGTCCCGGGGTCGGCGATCGCAAGCGCCGCGAGGTGAAGCGCCTCCATGCCGCCGGTGGTGACGACGATCTCGCGCTCGGGATCGAAGTCGGGGCCGGCGTCGACGCGCCCTCTAGATCCGTGCATGCTGGTTCGGGAGATCGCCTCGCGGAGTTCGGGGAGGCCGGCGTTCGGCGTGTAGTGGGTGTGACCCGCCCGCGCGGCCTCGGTTGCAGCGTCGACGATGTGGGCAGGCGTGTCGAAGTCCGGTTCGCCGATTTCGAGACGAACGAGGTCCCGTCCGCGTCGGGCCTCGTCGTTCGCCAGGTCGAACATGTGCCTGATCGACGATCGGGAGGTCGAGCGGACTCGTTCCGAAAGCGGCGGCGTCATACCGAACCCCTCTCCCGGCCCGGCGAAATACGTTCGCCTTCCCGGTTCACGCTCGCAGCGCCGTCGGTCCATTGTGGCGTCGGCGTTATCCGCCGCTGTGTCGGACCGACCGCCGGCCGCGAATCACACGGCCTTTGACGCGTCGTCGCCGAGAACTGCGTGATGGGACACGTTCGGATCGTCCGGGGAGCCGGGAGGGGGCCGACGGTACTGAGTTCCTACGACGCCGCCCTCGCCGCCGCGAGCGTCCACGATTACAACCTGATACGGGTGTCGTCGGTGCTGCCGGCGAACACGACCGTCGATTTCGTGGGTGTTGCTCCTGACCTCGGCCCGGTCGGCGGGAAACTGACCGTCGTCGAAGCCCGGGAGACCGTCCGGGTCGCTCCCGACGAAGACGATGACAGCGACGACACCGACGGGTATACCGACGATGGTGACGGCGGCGTTCCGGCTGACGACGCCGACCGTCGACCGATCAACGACGCCGATCGGCGTCGGATTAAAGACGCCGATCGGCCGACCGACGACGGGACCGGGGCCGAGGCCGAGCGCGCGAGCGCCTGTGTCGGCTTGGGATGGGCCCAGGCTCATAACGGCCGCGGGATCATCTACGAGGCGACCGGACCCGATCCCGAGCGCGTCCACCGCCGAATCGAACGCGGGCTTCGCGCTGGGTGTTCGTTGCGCGACCTCTCGCCCGCCCGCTCCGATCGGGTCGTTCTCGCGACCGACGGGGTAACGACGCGCGTCGAACGCGAGCGCGACTCCAGGACGGCCGACGCCGGAGCACTCGATCCGCCCTCCTCGGACATCCGTGGTGCCGGGGACGGAGCGATCGAAGCCGAGTACGTAACGGCGGTCGTGCTCGGCGTCTACGGCGAGAGCGGGCCGATCCTGTGATGACGGCTCTCGGAGCCGTGGCGCTCGCCGACCGGTGGGCAGGCGATATTCAATTACGCGATGAAGACCAGCAGAATCCGGTTCGGTTGGGACTGGAAAGGGCCGGGCGTTCACGGGCGCAGCGCGCTCGTTAGCTCGGGAGAGCATCGCTCTGTCGTGATCTGGCGAAAAACGCGGAGCGTTTTCGCTGCAGGCGGGGAATCTGCGAGTTCCCGCAACGTCGTGAGAACTGCAAAGCAGTTCTCACTGACTCACGAGAACGGAGTTCTCCCGAACCACGCGGGACCGAAGGTCCCGCGAACCTACGAACAGCGAGGCGCGAGCGACCGCGAGCGCCTCGAAAGCGAACGGGGAGCAACGACCCGTAAGCGTGCCATAGGCCCACGAGCAGATGACGAGGGAGCGAAGTCGTTCGAGACGGCGAGATCGTTCTGTAATAAAAAAGCTTCGCTCTTTTGAACCACGACCCGTGAGTAGGCCGCAGGCCCGCGAGCAGAAGCCGACCGTCCAGGGGCTTTCGAGCTGTTCGTTCCTGCGTCCGTGTTTCAGGAGATTGCCGTCGGGGAGATCACCGCGCGAAACGAGTCCGAGGAAACGATTCGCTCCGATTTGGGGTGGCTCGACCTCCGCCCGTTCACTACTCGTTGCGCCTATCACGCGGCGGTGATCGAGGCCGACCTCCGAGGGCGCAACGCGTACGATCCGACGATCAAAAGCGACGTACTGATCGGCCGCGTTGCCCGCCCACCGTCCGTTCCGGTCGTCACGCGCAGTACCGACGACTTATGGCTTTCCCCCACTCGTGTCGCTCGGGTGCGGTACCGAGGACTGCCGAGAACGCCGCGTTGATGGCAGTTCGATCCCTGGCTCGCATATGAGTTACCGTGGTGCGGTCCTCGACCTCGACGGGACGATTTACCGCGGTCGTGACCGCCTTCCCGGTGCGCGCGCGGCGGTCACGGCGCTTCGCGATCACGGGATCGCGATCTGCTTCTTCTCGAACAACCCGACGAAGACGCCCGACGAGTACGTCGAGGGCCTCGCGGCCCTCGGGATCGACGCGAGTCCCGCGGAGATCGTCTCGGCGGCGAGCGTCACGACCACGTATCTCCGTCGCGAACACCCCGAAGACGAGATATTCCTCGTCGGGTCGCCCGGACTGCGCGGGCAACTCGACGCGGCCGATCTGGCGCTCACCGACGACCCCGACGAGGCGGATGTCCTCGTGGCGTCGTACGACCGTGAGTTCGACTACGACCGGCTGACCGACGCGCTTCGGGCGGTAGAGGCCGGGGCGACGTTCGTCGGGACCGACCCCGATATGACGGTACCGGGTTCGGACGGTCGGCTCGTCCCGGGCTCGGGCGCGATGATTCACGCCGTCGCCGGCGTCGCCGACCGCGAACCCGACGCGATGTGTGGCAAACCCTCCGTCGAGGCAGTCGACGCGGCGGTAGACGTACTCGATGCCCCGCCGGAGGAGTGTCTCGTCGTCGGCGACCGCCTCGATACCGATATCGCGCTCGGCGCACGCTGTGGAATGACCACCGTCCTGGTACTCACCGGTGTCACCGACGCCGACGACCTCGACGAAGCCGACGACCTCGCGGACCCCGACGGCACCGACTCCTATACGGACGACGCGGACGACGCCCGCCGTGCCGGCGACCCGGTTCCCGATTTCGTCCTTTCGTCGATCGGCGACCTCGATTCGCTGTTATGAGCCGGAACTCGGCCCGGCAACGCGGTTAAACCGACCGTTACGTCCGATAGGGACCGTTCCGGACCGGCTGGCCGATGAGTAAGCCCTATATTTGGTTAATTTAACTACGTGTTAAGGTGATCTGTATGGGCGACGTGTCGGCCGTAGTTCGGTGTATGGTCCGAGCGGCAGTGGCGGCCAGCGACCGGCGGGGCGTGGTGCACCGCGGATCGAACCCACGCCCTATCACACCACCGAACCCCCGAGTCACGCCTCGACTGCGGGAGTCATTCCCGATCGGAATCCGTTCCGTCGGTCGTTCGCGGTCGCGACGGACACTCGCTCGGGCGGGAGCGAAATCATGAACAGCCCGAGTGGTTGCTCGCGACGGGCCTTCCTTGCCGGTATCGGCACGGGGACAATGTTCGCCGCAGCCGGCGATGTCGACATCGCCGCCGGCGAACGGCGGTTCACGAGGACCGAGGGGCCCGATCCGGAACCGGCGTTCAGGCGTCCGTCGCGTCGTCACCCGAGCGCTCGCTTCGAACAGCGCGTCGCGCCGGACTTCGACGTCACGCTCGACGCGGTCTCGGATCTGGGCTGTGATCCGTCGGGCGAGAGAACCTCCGACCGGGCGCTCAACGCCGGACTCGCGGGCGTCGACGCCGATCGCGTCCGAGTGCGGTTCCCGCCGGGCACCTACCGATTCGATATCGCCCACCGGTTCGAGGGGTACGACGCGCTCGGGTTCGTCGCTGCCGAGAGCGAGTCGGGCGGAACCGACGGAACCGACAGGACTGACGAGAAAGGCACGACACGGCTCGTCGCACCGCCGAACTTCCGGCGCGAGTGGTTCCGAACCGAGAACGTCGGCGCGTTCGTCTTCAGGGGGATCGATCTCGACATCCGAGCACCGGGCTGTGGTCCCTCCGTCGTCCCGCACGTCGAACGGGCCCTGCTGATCGAGGACGTGCGCGTGCGCGGCCGCGGCGAGGGCGACGCGAACCTGCTCATGCCACGGGTTACCTCGCCTAACGGAGTAGGTGTGTTCCGCCGGTTCGAGGCGCGGGCGGGCGGCGTGCTCGGCCGTCGACGGATCGGCGTCTGGATCGGGCCCGCGAACCGGGGGACGCTTCGCTTCGAGGCCTGCCGGTTGGAGGAGTTCCCTAATAATGGCCTCTATGCGTCTGCCTCCCGGGGCGCGATCCGAGTTCTCGGCGGCACCTACCGGAACAACGACATCTCTCAGCTCCGCCTGTCGGGGTCGGATTGTGTGGTGCGCGGCACGCTCGTCGCCGTCGACACCCGTGCGTACGACGGGCCGAGCAGGTCGGGCGACTCACCGGGGTATCGCAACCCACGCGGGATCTGGTGGGAGGCCAAACGCCACAGCGCCACCGGTGGCCGCGTTGAGTACACGACGATACGGATCCATCGAGGATCGTCGGTCGGCGGCGTCGTGATCGCGAAGAACGGCGGCGCGATCACGATCTTTCGTACGGCGATCGAGGTCGACGCGACCGATGCCCCCGGAATCCACGCATACGAACCGACCGGCGGTTACTACCGGGTGCCCCCGCGACCCTGGCGCGTCCGCTTGGAGCGCGTTCACGTCTACGGCGATTCGGATGCCCCGGCGATCGATATCCGGGGTCGGCCCGCGTCGAGCGTCCGACAGTCGTGTATCGCGAACGGGTTCGTCGTCGCCGACCGACCGGCAACCGACCTACTGAGTCGGGTCCGGATTCTCGCGCGCGACGGCCGGCGACTGGTCGGCGCGCGGACCGGCTGTTTCGACGAGCGCGTCGGGGCGGGTGCGGTTCCCTCGGCCTCGATGCCGCCGCCTGCACCGCTCGGCGACGGCGACGCGGACGTTACCGCGCCGCTCGGCCCGATCGCCGTTCATACCGCGGTGCTCGTCGGCGTGCTCGGCGTCGCCTGTCTGCTCTCGGTTGGCCTGCTCGTCGCGGCCGGGTCGACGCTCCGCTCGCTGTTCGACGCGCTGCGCTGACGGACTCGACCCTGCCGCCGACCATCGCTTCGTGCTCCGCTGCGGGGTTCGGTCACCGCCGTTCGTCGACGTGAACCGTACGGTCATGTGGGAGGCGTTCGAACCGACGTGCCACGTCATGGAAGCGTTCGAACTCATCGACACGCGGCGGGCCGACTACCTCTTGGACGCCGGCGGACTCCGCGACCGCTTCGTCGAGATCGACGCCACCACGCTCGCGCCGATAACCCCCAGCGGGGAGCCGACCGCCAAAGGAAACGATGGCTGACCGACGACCGACGTTATCGACTGGCTCGGTGAACGCAGTGTGGACGTCGTCGAACTCGACAAGTAACGGGCAGTCGAGTTCCGCTCGCAATCGCCCGCAAGGCCGCACCGTCCCGACCCCGATGTGCCGTTCGATAGCCCGCGGTGCAGGCGGCTCCACGACATCGGACAATCGGATTTATACACCCGCGTGATGTGCGCTAGCGCATGTCGACAAACCCACCGAACGTCAGGCCACCGACCGAGGCGGAGATCCGCGAGGCGGCTGCGGCGCATTACATCGAGTTGACCGACGAGGAACTCGCCGAGTTCGCGGCGATGATCCCCGAGACGCTCGCGGGCTATGAGCGCATCGACGCGATTCCCGAGCCGGCTCGCGAACGCACCCACACCGATCGCGATCCGGGGTATCGGCCCGACCACGAGGAGGACCCGCTCAACGCTTTCGTCACGAACTGCCGGATCGAAGGTGCGTCGGAGGGCCCGCTTTCGGGCTACGACGTTGCGATCAAGGACAACGTCGCGGTCGCCGGCGTGGAGATGACCTGTGGCTCGAAGCTCTTCGAGGGATACGTTCCCCGACACGACGCGACGATCGTGACCCGACTCCTCGATGCCGGTGCGACGATCACCGGGAAAACCAACATGGAGGACATGGCTTTCTCGGGGAGCGGCGAACTGTCCGCCACCGGCGCGGTACTCAACCCCCGCTCGCGCGACCATATCGCCGGGGGTTCGTCGAGCGGTTCGGCGGCGGCGGTCGTCTCGGGCGACGCCGACGTCGCGATCGGCGGCGATCAGGGTGGGTCGATCCGGATCCCCGCGGCCTGGAGCGGCTGTGTCGGGCACAAGCCCACCCATGGCCTCGTACCCTACACCGGGGTCGTGGGGCTCGGCCACTCGTTCGATCACGTCGGGCCGATAGCGACGACCGTCGCCGACTGTGCCCGGACGTTGGACGTTCTCGCCGGAAAGGACCCGCTCGACCCCCGCCAGGGCGCGGTTACTCTCCCCGAGGAGGGCTACGAGACGGCGCTCGACCGGACGCCCGACGAGGTGACCGTCGGCGTCGTGAGCGAAGGGTTCGGTCACGAGACGAGCGAGCCCGGCGTCAACGAGACGGTTCGAGACGCGCTGTCGGCGTTCGAGGCACAGGACGCGACAATCGAGGACGTCTCGATCCCGGTGCACACCGACGGAATGCCGATCTGGAACGCGATCGTCACCGAGGAGTTCGCCGCGCTCGTCCGTTCGGAGGGCGTCGGCCACTACGGCAACGGTTTCTACGACACCGCCTTCGCCGACTTCTTCGCGAAATCTCGTCGGACGCGGGCGAACGACTACCTTTCAACCGTGAAACTCACGTTGATTCTCGGCGAGTACCTATCCGAGCACTACCACGGCCACTACTACGCGAAAGCGAAGAACCTCCGGCGGTCGCTCATCGGCGCGTACGACGAGGCATTCGACGAAGTGGACGTCTTAGCCATGCCGACCACGCCTCAGACCGCCCACGAACGACGCGACGACCTCACGCGACCCGAAGCGATCGAGCGCGCGTTGAACATGCTTACGAATACCGCACCGTTCGACGTCTCGGGCCATCCCGGCCTCTCGGTGCCGTGTGGTACCGCCGACGGACTGCCGGTCGGGCTGATGTTCGTTGGCGCACGCGGGGCCGACGCGACGGTCTTGGGGGCCGGCGCGGCGTTCGAGGAACACACCGATCGAGGGCTGAAGTGACACGAGCGGATCGCGGTCCGTAAGCGCTCATAAAACGGCGTACCTGTCATAACGATCGTCGTAACGAGTCGTTGCCCCGACGGGGAAAGGCATAGGTATGCGGGGCCGATCGGATCGTACGCTTCCCGCCGGGTCGATCCGAAGCGACGAGTCGTCCCGTGGGGAAGTAACGGTGTCAATGCCGCGAACGGGGGACGGCCGCTTCTCGTCCTCTCGTCCACATCCCACAGGACGTACTCGTCTCGCTCGCACCTCGGCATACGTTTTCGGTGGCGCCCGTGACTGCGATTGCGATCACGGCGCTCGGGTTGCCGGAAACCGAGCGACCGAGCCGCCGATCGTTCAGGCGAACCAGCAGCGTCCGTGCATGTCCTTTTCGAGCATGAACGACTCGGCCTCGTAGAAGCGGGCCGCGAAGTCGCGGACGAACCCGTCGGACGTCGGCCCGAGGTACTTCACGCCCTCGATGAGCACGCCGCCGTCGGGCAGGTCGGGCGCGACCACCCGACCGTGGGCGGACATCTCGCCCGCGCCTTCGGGCACCGCGTCGCCGCTATACCGTTCAATGAACGCGACGAGTTCGGCCATCGGCGGCGACGACCCGCACCGCGCGTCGGGGTCCATGAAGCTGCGATCGAGTAACGCCCGGGCGTCAGCCGGGGCGAGCCCTTCGAATTTCACCATCGGACCGGCGACCGACCAGTCGATCCGGTGGCCGAAGACCAGTTCCTCGCGTTCGGGCCCCGTGTCGGTCGTCGCTTCGTTCGTCGACTCGTCGCCGACTCCTCCCTCGACGCTTCGACCGATGGCGCTTCGATCGATCGCGCTCCGGTTCTCCCGGCCCTCCCGACGGTCCGATCGTCCTGGCGAGTCCATAACCCGGGTTAGGCCTCCTGATCGAAAGTACCTGCCGGGACGCCGAACGCCGGCGGCTGCTCGCCGGTGACGCTCGGCACTTCCGGACGTCGCGTTCTACTCGGCGGGAAGCCGGCTTTCGGAGCCCTCAGCGTCCCCAGCGTCTTCCGTAGCTCCGGAATCGAGTTCGGTGGCGTAGGCGACGACCGTCGCCAGCAGGTACGCCTCGAAGCGGGCCCCGTCGCTGCGATCGCTTTCGAGCCACGCTCGGAGCGCGGGTACGGAGAGCGCACGCTCGATCCGTCCGCCGTCGTCGAGTTGAACGCGGGTGTACACCCCGGGGGTGCTGTCGGAACCGTCGGTTTCGGCGGAATCGAACCCGACGGCGCGGGCGAGCAGGGGTTTGAGCCGCTCGAAGACCTCGGGGTAGCGCTGCATCGTCTCGTAGGTGAGGGCGGCAGCGGTGTGAAGCGGCGAGTCGGGTGCAACGCCGAAGTTCGCGTTCGCCATCCCGGCGGCCGCCGGGGAGAGTTCGGCGAGGAAGGCCCCGTACAGCCGGTAGTACCGCTTCTGTTCGTCGGGGCAGTTCGTCGCGTACTGGAAAAAGGGCAGCGAGTAAAACGGCGAGGGACTCCAGGCGTAACACCGATTGGTGTCCTCGGAGGGAAACAGCCAGTTGCGCGCGCGCTCGTGAACCAGGAAGTGAGCGTACAGCCCGTCCGAACCCGTCTCGGGATAACGGTCGAAGCGCTCGCGCACCGAACGGACGAGCGCCTCCTCGCTCACTCCCGCGATCGCGGCGGCTTCGACGAGGGAAAATCGCCGGTTCGACTCGATGGTGTGCTCGACCAGCGCGTCCGTGCTCTCGATCCGACGCCCGGGGGTGATGTCCGGCAGCGTCTTGTCGCCCCCGTCGCCGGCGAAGTAGGTGATCGTGCCGTGTTCCGTAACGAGTCGCTCGAAGAAGCCGTGGATGTACGCGATCGACAGTGGATCGCGCCCGTCGGCCGCCCTGACGTGCGTCCGAAAGACCTCGCCGTTCGCCTCGGGGACGTCGTAACAGTGCCAGTCGACGCCGAACTCGCGGGCCAGGTCGCCGGCGATCGTGACGTCGCTTTCGGCGACCGCGCCGTGGTCCATCGTCGCCGTTGCACAGGGGAGGTCGGCGTCGGCGAAGGCAGCGAGGATCGCTCGGGAGTCGAGCCCACCGCTGAGCGAAAGCAGGTTCGTCATTTCGCCCCTGCCCATCGAACCCTGGCCTTCGCTCGCCGTAGCCCGACCCCGACTCGCGCGCGCTCGACACGCCTCGACGAACCGTTTGACGAGTTCCGCGACGTTCTCGTCGAGCGATCGGTCACGGTGGGCCTTCGACTCGAAATCGAAGGAATGCAGTCGCGTCACGTCGATGCCGTCCCCGTCGATGACGATCCGGGCCGCCGGCGGGAGGCTCCGGACCCCCTCGATCATCGTCCGGCGGCCGAGCGTGTATCCGAACAGGAGCGTCTGTGCAACGCCCAACCGGTCGAACGTCGGCTTCGACGTCGATGCCGGTTTCAACGGTTCCGACCCCGATTTCGGTTCCAGTTCCGACGGCAACCCCGATCCCGACCCCGATTCGGGGGACGCGAGCGCCTCGACGACGACGCGATGCTGGCGCGAGAGTACCCTTCGATTCCCGCTCGTCCCTCGATAAAGCGGCAGGCGACCGAGACAGTCGGTGACGACGGTTACGTCCTCGCTCCGACGATCGACGGCACAGATCACGAACTCGCCGTCCACGGCGGCGACCCACGATCCGAGCGTGGCCTCGTCGGTAAAGCCCTCCGTTTCGGCGAACAGGGCGTCGAGCCGATCGGGGACCTCGGATTCGGCCCAGTCGTAGACGTGGCCTTCGAGGACGAAGGCGTGGTCGTCGCGTTCGATCACCCGAACCGGGTAGCTCGGGTATGCCATGTAACCAACGACGACCGACGAGCCTTCGTAGGCGACCCGCCAAACGTACCGATCGTCGCGGTAGGTCGGCCGGACGGACCGTTCGAGCGCCTCGCGGGGTGACTCGCCTCCCTCCTCGTCGGTACGGCAGACGCTGATCCCGGGCATAGTATATGTTGGTCGGAGGCCAACCTACTAATACTATTATTTTACTCACCGCTTCGATAGGGGAACGAACGTCCCCGGAATCGTGGTGCGACCGCGGGCCGCTCGTCGCTTACTCGGTTCCGTCGGTCGTTTCGGCCGTCGTCGCTTCGACCGTCTCGGCTTCGGCTTCGAGGGCGGCGGCGATGTCGCGCGCTTCGGCGGGCGAGAGGCGCAGTTCGTCGGCGTGGGCCGGCAGGTGTTCTACCTCTGTGTTGTCGAGTTCGACCTGGACTTTCACGTGCTCGGGATCGGTGCGTGCCGTCGTGACGTTACAGACCGCGAGCGCTTCGTCCTCGAAGTCGTGGCCCTCCGCGTACCCGTTTAAGAGATTGAGCGTCGTGAACGCGTTTACCTTCAGTATTCGATCGGCCATACAGG
>PXRY01000121.1 GCA_003022925.1 Halobacteriales archaeon QS_8_65_32
GAACTTCATGCTCCAGATCACCGCTGCGATCCAACTGTTCGCCGGCGTCGGGCTCGTCGTCGCGTGGATCGTCCTCGGCGTCGAGACGATCTTCGCGCCAGTCATCGGACTCGCGTTCGTGCTCGCCGGGGTCTTTCTCTTCCTCGTCGTCGCGAACGCCCGGCTGTCCGACCGGTTCCGTGCCGAGGAGTACCGTGAGCGGCTCCGGGCGGTGGGCCTGGAATCGGGCGACCGGCCCGACTTCCTCCCGATCGACTCGGCCGAGAGCGACGATGACTCCGATTCGGCGACATGACCGTCCTCCGAGCGCTCGTCGCTGTTACTGGGCTCGCTCACCGCAACCGGCCGGTCATCACGTAGGTTCTATCAGTGATGTCGTTTCGTGCGATTCGCTCTGAGATCCGCGTGACGACGGTCGCTACCTCGTGCGCCGACAACTCGTCGTCCGGCTGAAAGGGGAGGCCGGCACGTCCGTCGAGGTAGCACCTGAGGAGCCCCTCATGGCTCGTGATGACGAGTCGATCGGCTTCGAGCGCGTACCGCCTGATCTCCCGATCCGGCGTGCCGGGACCAAGCGCGGACACGTCGACGGCGAGTTCGGCGTCGTGTCCGTCCCCGACGAGCCGGTACGTCATCGGACGGCGCTACTGGCCACCGACCGCCCGCTCGATGTCGTCGGGGCCGGTAACGTCCGTTGGGTCACGACCCCGTCGTTCGACGAGTTCCCCACGTTTGCGCCCGAGCGACGCCATCTCGCTTGGGTGTTCGTCGTAGTACGCCAGCGCGAGATAAACGTCCGCGACATCGAGATCATAGCGATCCGCCACCGTCCACGGCATCAGTTCTTTCCTCTCAACGAGAGCGTGGATCAAGCGCACACCGATGCGCCGGCCGTCGATACGTGGCTCGCCGTCGAGTACGTCCGGTGTCGTTACGATCCGTTCCACACGAAGCGCCGAGCGACGAGACTCGTAAGCGTCGTCGACTATGCAGCCTGCTGTAGAGCGATTTACCCTTCGATTGCGAGCGGTGAGTTTGAAATCGGGCGACCGGTCCGACTTCCTCCCGATCGACTCGGCCGAGAGCGACGACGACTCCCCCTCGACGTTGTCGGGCCTTCGGCGGTCGGCGTGCCGGTCGTCTGCGCGGCGAAATCCGGCGTCGGAGCGGTCGACGCGGAGTCGTCGGCGGGGGTCTATTCGGTGGGTTTATGCGAGTCAGGTCTCAAATATAGGTGTCTATGAAACGGCGGGACTTCATGCGTCTCGGCGGGGCTGCGGCGGGTGGCGCGGCCGCCGCCGCCCCCGCAGCCGCCCAGCAAGAGGGCAACGACTCAACCGGCGGGAATCAGAGCGGGGGCGGTGGCGGCCAGACGAAGGAAGTCGCCGTCGGTCCCGGCGGCGAGCTCGTTTTCGAACCCGAAGAGGTCCAGATCGAGCCGGGCGATACGGTCAAGTGGGTCTGGGAGTCCGACGGGCATAACGTCGTCCCCGAGGGTGGCGGCGATTGGGGCCACGAACCGCTCGAAAATCAGGGATTCACCTACGAGCACACGTTCGAATCCGCCGGCGAGAACGCGTACATCTGCCAACCCCACCAGTCCGCCGGTATGGTCGGCACCGTAATGATCGGCTCCGAAGGCAGCGGTGGCGGCGGCGAGGAGGAAGTCGACCCCGAGGAGATGGGCGTACCCTTCCAGGCACACTACGTCGGGATCGCAACGATCCTCATGATGGTCGTCTCGCTGGGATACACCTTCTTTCTGCTCAAATACGGCGAGTCGCCACACGCGAAAGGGGGGAACAACTGATACCCAATGAGTTCATCCGAGAGCACCTACGGCGATATCCACCGTTACGAACCGGCGCGGGAGAGCACCGCCGCGGCGATCGCAATCGTCCTGCTGACGGTGATCGAGGTGATCTTCGTTGGCCTCTTCACGTACGGTCTCGTGAGCGGTTGGGGACTCGACGGGCTCGGGAACATGTACCTCGGCGGGCTATTGGCCGTGATCTTCGTCGATCTGGCCTTCATCCTACTTCTCTATCGCAAGGAATTCCTCCCGGACGTAATGATAGTCAAGAAACGCCGTCGCAAGTGGGAAGACCTCTACATCCGCGAGGACCAGATGGACGGCGAAACGCTCACCGACGGCGTAATGGACGGCGTGAAACGAGCGGTCTACCCGTATTATAAGCGATGAGATCACCGACGACACTACCGCTACACTAGTACACCACAATGTCAACTGACGCAGGCGACGACAAGTATCCGGGCGACTCGGGCCGTAGACGTTTCGTTAAAGGCGTCGTCGGCGGCGCGTCGCTCGCCGCGCTCGGGGTCACCGGTGCGGTATCGATCAATTCCGCGACCTCCCCGACCGGCGAGGGCGGCGGTGCCACGCGGATGTTCGGCATCGAGAACGTCTCGGGGCCCGCTCCCCGGGGGATGCCCCAGATTCCGATCCGTATCGAGGACGACGGCACGCTCCGTGGGGTATGGCCGGACCTCAAGGAACGAACGAACGAACAAGGCGAGACGGTTCAGGTCGCTGAAATGCAACTCGGTGGCGTCACCTACTCGTCGAACTGGTTTCAGTACTGCGGCGTCCAGTCGCTACCGGGGCTAACGCCCGATAAGGACTCGGACAACTACTTCCGCTCGTCGGGGTCGAGCCAATACGAGTGGCAGAGCCAGGTGCAAAGCGGCGAACCGCTCAACGTCTCGATGTTCGACGACTACGAGGAGTGGGGCAACGACATCGGCAAGAAGGGCGTCGGCAAGCCCGCGCTTGCGACTTGGCGCTCTCAGGACGTCCCCTCCGGCGAGGAGTTGGTCGTCCAGGTCATCAGAAGCACGAACGTCGAGGAGTTGGCACAGGGCAACAGCCAGTACAGCCAGTGGATCGACGCGAGCACACAAAACGGCTTCATCGCCTGGCTCAACAAATGTACGCACTTCTGCTGTGTGCCCGGCTACAAGACGAGCGCCCAAAGCGAGAGCTTCGGGGCGACGAACGAGGTCTACTGTCCGTGTCACCAGTCGGTGTACGACCCGTTCAACCCCGTTCCGTACGTGTTCACCGCGCTACCGCGGCCCGAGGAATAATACATGAGTTTAGAACCGAAAGACGAGATGGACCACGGCAATTGGATGGAAAGCAGGGACCTCACGCCGATCGAAAAGGGGTATCTCACCGTCTTGGTGTGGCTCGACAAACGGCTTCGCATCGTCGACTATCTAGAGATCGTCGAGAACCTCTATTACAAG
Organism: Halobacteriales archaeon QS_8_65_32; assembly: GCA_003022925.1. Classification (GTDB taxonomy): domain Archaea; phylum Halobacteriota; class Halobacteria; order Halobacteriales; family Halococcaceae; genus PXQR01. Next base: position 3,271 of record PXRY01000121.1, read on the forward strand.
TCGAACATGCAGATGCCCAAAAGCCACACCGAACAGTACAATCTCGACAACAAGTTCTGGTACTGGTATCCGCTGTATGCACTCGGTTCGCTATCGACGATCGCGTACATCGTCGCCGCGATCTCAGGGGCCCTGCTCGGCTTCTACTACGCGCCAGCCGCGGCGGCGGGCAACTGTGGCATCGACGGCGCGACGGTCGCATACTGTTCGATCACGACGATCATGACCGATCTGAACTTCGGGTTCATGCTTCGGTCGATCCATCGGTGGTCCGCACAAGTCATGACCGCCGCCGTCTTCCTCCACATGCTGCGAGTGTACTTCACCGGCGCGTACAAGGAGCCCCGGGAACTCAACTGGATTCTCGGCATCGTGCTCATCTCGCTAACGATGGTCTTCGGATACACCGGCTACTTGCTGCCGTGGGACCAGCTCGCGTTCTGGGCGGGCCAGATCGGCGTCGAAATGAGCCTCTCGATTCCGCTCGCCGGCGAATGGGTCGCCCAGTTGCTCTTCGGCGGCTTCACGCTCGGACAGGCCACGTTGCAGCGGATGTACATCCTGCACGTGTTCTTCCTGCCCTTCGTGGTGACGACGCTGATCGCGATCCACATCGGCATCGTCTGGATGCAGGGCATCGCCGAACCGCACTGATCGACCGGTCGGCTCGGACTCCGGTTCAGGCGTAGTGGCCTCGGCTTCGGCTCCGAGCGTTCCACGCAATCCGAGCGACCGACCGAACCGAATCGGGGACATCGACCCGAACGCATATCGGCGCACCGTTACACACAAGACGACCGCGATCCTACGAAGGAGTACGAACCACCGCCGATCATGACCGATACTGAAACCGACCCCGAACCCGCAACCGACGGCGGCGAGGAGGTCCGCGCGGACGGCACCGGGATCGTCGCTCCGGACGACGAGACGCCGACGTGGCGCGAGCGCAAGGAGCGCTCGCAAGGCCTCTCGCGGCTCACCTACGAGTACTTCGAGCGGGCCCGCCGCGAAGACCAGGACCTCAGAACCGAATCGACCTACGTCGAACGCGACGTACTGGCCTTCCCGACCTGGCCCCACGAACTCATTCGTAACCTCTCGATCACCTTCTTTTTCGTGGGGATGATCATTTTCCTGTCGGCGGCGTTGCCACCCCACATCGCCGCGCCGGCGGACCCGAGTACCACGCCGGCGATCATCCTACCGGACTGGTATCTGTACTGGTCGTTCGGCCTGCTGAAACTCGGGCCGCTGAACCCCGAACTAGCGATCCTCGGCGGCGAGAAGCTGATGGCCGACCGGACCTACGGCGTCGTTGCGAACATCGTCGTCGTCGGGTTCATCTCGATGGTGCCATTCATCAATAAGGGTGCGGCCCGCCGACCCGTCGAACAGCCCTTCTGGGCTGCGGTCGGCGTCTTCGGGGTTACCTTCGCCGCGACGATCAGCGCGTTGTCGGTGAAGAACCTGCTGGCACCGGTCATCGACACGCACCTGTTGTTCGATCTGACGTTCCTGTTGCCCTTCGTTACGGGCTTTATATCCTATGGCCTGCTGAAGACGATGCGTGAAGGCTACATGTTCAGCCTCAACCGGCGGTACTACCGGCTCCGGCCACCGAAGTAGGTCGGTACTCCGACCCGTTGGTTTTCCGTCTTTTCTCGTCTCCCGTCTCGCCTCCCGGCACCGCCGAGAACGGACGGCGAACTGACGTCGAATCGAACCGGATGATCCCGAATCGTCGATCACGACCGATCCCGTTCCCGACACACCGATCCGAATGACTCCAGAGCGCGGAGACCGACCGGACGAGAGCAAGGCTAACGAGCGCCCCGTGGACGGATCGACCACTAAGGGTACGGCAGGCGAGGTCGACGGGACCGCCGAGCAGGTTACGGCAAGCGAAGACACTGTCAGTGAGGCACGGACGCGGGCTGGCGAGCCCAGCGGGGAACAGGGTGGAGCGCAAGGTAGGCAACCGGAACAGGAAGGGGGGCGCGAACGAGACCAGGGACGGCGCGATGTGATCGTGTCCCGCGAGCTCTACAAGGTCGTTACGGTCTTTTCGACGCTGATCGCCATCGTCGCGGTGGTAGGCGGCTTCGTCCTGCTCGATACGGCGACCAACCGGACGCTCGCCGCCGCCTCGGAGGTAAACCTCCCGCTCGCAATCGGCGGCGTTGGCTTGATCATCCTCGGCGCGGCGACGTACGCCTTCGCGTCGCGCTTTCGGACTCGGGGAATGGGAAGCCATAATAGCGACGCCGACGAATAATCAGGTGATGGCTGACGAGTTCATGAAGGGCCTGTTCGTCCTCACCGGGGGAGCTCTCGCGTGGCTGGTGCTTTCGGGATGGTACACGACCGAAAGCTTCGAGGAGGGCCAACTGGTCGCCGACGTGACGGTGAGCCAGATCGACATCTACGCGACGGTCGCGCTCACACTCCGGGAGGCGTTGTTCTGGTTCGCGATCATCGGCGCACTGACGTTCTGGGTCCTGATCCCCGCCGCCCGCGAGGCCCGGTCGGCGTGGGCGAGTCGTCGTTCGTCGGACTAACCGCGCTTTTCCCGTTCGTTTCCCCCGACCTAATCCACAGCAGTATTCATTTACCAGTTGCGGGGGAGGACGAAGGGTAGTACCTATTGCACGGATTGAAGACCCCCGACATGCTCGGCTTCTGCCCGCGGGCCGCAGGCCCGTTCGCACAGTCCGCGGGACTCGGAGAGTCCCACGTGGTTCGGGAGAACTCCGTTCTCGTGGGTCAGTGAGAACTGCGAAGCAGTTCTCACGACATTGCGGGAAATCGCAGATTTCCCGCTTGCAGCAAAAACACGGAGCGTTCCTGCCACATCACGAGAGAGTTTCGCCCTCGTGAACGCGGTCGGAGCAAAGCTCTTCCCTGCTCTCGCTCGCCTCGCTTCGCTCGCTCACGAGAACGCCGAGCGGGAGGTCGGCTCCGCCGACCTCCGAAACCGTGATGGCTCCGCCGCCACGCGGTCGGCCCCTTTCAATCCCACCCAGCGACGCTTGTTCAGTCGGGCAGTTGCGTAAGTTAGCACTACCACCCGCCCCCCGTTTCATTTCGCTCCGGGCGCGGCCTCGTCCCTTTTACGCTTTCTCCTTTCCCCTGGCCTGATCCCGACGGCAGGTATCGGAGACGAAACGAGCGAGACGCCGGACGACTACCGGCAATCGAGTTCGAACGGACGAGAGCGTAGAGCGGATCCCCTCGGTCGCGACCCTTTTCCGGTTCCTATCGGCGTTCGTATGACACGTCGTATACCCACTGTGATCGCCGCCATCGCGTCGGTTCCAGCGGTTTCGACTGTTCCAGCCGTCCCGACGGTCTCGGCAATTCGGGTGATCGCCGCGATCAGATGATCGCGTTCCAGAGCGGCTCAATGACGAAAAAGAGGCTTACGTACCCCGCATAAAGCAATACGAGCACCGACGCGGCGATTGCACTGTTGGGCGGTTCGAGCGGGACGTCGCGACGCGCTTCTACTTTCCGGGCTTCGAACTCGAAGAAATCGCTGATGAACATCCCGAGGACGAGTACCGAAAGCACTATTCCGGCGTGGTGTTCGAGCGTCATGAAGTAAAACGAACCGAGGATCAACACCACGTTCGCCGCTTCGAGCGGCAGGTACCGGCTGATCGCCTCGGCTCCACCCTCGCTTGCTTCCCGTTTGTGCGAGCGAAACGCGAGCCCGCGGACGGCCAGGTTGGCGAGCACGAGCCCGAGGAGTAAGAAGCCGATCACGGGCTCTAAGAGGGCGTCCACCGGCCCGAACAACGACAGCGCGTACATACCCGTCGTTCAGCCTATAGCGCATTAGAGCTTTTCGTGTTCGGCCGGCCGCTCCCGACCCGTCGTTTACGCGCCCCCCGTGCTCGACGGGGTCCCGATGGCATCAGTGCCGGTCGCCGTGTCAGAACGGCCAGTCGCCAATGAGCTTCATGCCCTCGGCCAAGTCCTCGCGTTCTAACGCCCGAGCGATTTCCTCGGGATCGGCGTGGGGGACCTCGACGTCGTCGCTCGCCAACTCAACGGCGAGTTCGGAAAGCACGATCGCGCTCTCGCGCAGCGTCCGGACCTCCAGTTTGTCTATCGTGTCGGCTTCGGTGTGGCCCCAACCCCGCCCCCGGTCGCCGGTCTCGCTCATCGCATGATAGCCCGGCACCCCGCGGACGACGAACGGCCAGTGATCGCTGTGTGGGCCCTGCTCGGGCGTGGTCTCGATCGGATGCCGGGTCCGGTCGGCGACCGTTTCGACCGCCGATTCGAGGCCGTCGAAGCCGTGGGTGTACAGCGAGAGGGTTCGGCCGCGACAGACGCCGTCATTATTGAGAATCGCCCTGATACCGTCGGGATCGATCCGTCCAGCCTCGTGTTCGGCTCCGAGCAGGCCTACTTCTTCCGCGCCGAAGACGACAAAGCGGGTTTTCGTCTCCAAGTCGGCCTCCCGGCTCGCGAGCGCCCGGGCGATCTCGACGACGGTCGCGGTGCCGGCCCCATTGTCCATTGCGCCTTCTGCGATGTCGTGGGCGTCGACGTGGGCGGTTACCAGTACTTCTTGCTCCGTCTCGGGGCCTAAGGCCGCGTGAACGTTGTAGCTAGTCGCGTCCCCGATCGTCGCGTCGACGTCGACGGTTACTTCCTCGCCCGCGAAGCGCCGAACGAGGCGCGCGCCGACCTCCTTCGAGACGCCGACCGCGGGGACGTCACCGATCGGTTCCTCGGGGGTGCCGACGCTGCCGGTCGGCGGGAGGTCCCCGGGAACGTGGTTGCGGAAGACGAATCCGGCAGCGCCGGCCTCAACGGCGCGGTAGTACTTCTCGCGGCGGTGGATGAACCGACTGAAGTAGTCGGGCACGTCGCTCGACGCCACGACGATCTTCCCGTCGAGATCAGCATCGAAGTCGTCGGGGAGGCCGTAGCCTAAGTCGACGAGTTCGCCCGAAGCGCCTTCGGCGGGACTTCGCGGCAGTGCGATACACCGGTGGGTCTCACCGCCGGCGGTAACCGAGCTATCGCCGCGCTCCCAGCCCTGAATCGGGAACTCGTCGAGACGGGCGTTTCGCGCGCCGACTGCGTCGAGGGCGTCGCGGGTGGCTTCCGCGCCGCGGCGTTCGCCCTCGGTGCCGGCCATTCGGTTTCCGATGTCGACGAGAGTCTCCAAGTGATCCCATCCAGCGTCGCTTACGAACGTCTCGCCGATCCACTCCGTGTCGCTCTTCTCACCGTTCGCCATACGATCCCTTCTCGCAGCGCCGGCTAAGAGTTTCGGACCCTGGCAGCGGACCCGAGGACGCCTCGAAACCGTGACCAGTGGACCCCAGCAGTATCGGCCGGCGGCATGTGGCCCGACACGTGTGAGGCGGACCGAAGATCCAATACGGCGGCGCGAGAGGAACGGCCATGGTCGAGAACGGACGCGTCGCGGTCGTTCATTACGTCGGTCGGATCGCCGAGGACGAGGAAGCCGGTGCGGTCTTCAGTACGACCGACGAGGACGTCGCGCTGGCCGAGGGGATCCATCGGGACGACCGCGAGTACGAGCCACTCGTCTTCCCGGTCGGCGACGGGCAGGTCGTCGGGGGGATCGACGAGGCCGTTTCCGGGATGGACGTCGACGAGACGCGGACCGTTCGCGTCCCGCCGGCGAAGGCGTTCGGCCCCTGGGATGGCGAGCGCGTCATCAGGGTGCCGCGGGAGGAACTGGAAGCCGCCTTCGACGTGGACGCCGAGGAGGGGAACCCGGTTCGTAGCGAGACCGGCGAGACGGGCTGGATAACCGAGGTGACCGACGAGGTAATCGAGGTCGATTTCAACCACGAACTGGCCGGCGAACCGGTCGAGTTCGAACTCCGCGTGCTCGACGTCCGCGACGCGGTCGACGGGTAAGGCGATGACCGGATCGAGCAAGCGGACCGCCGCGGCTGCCGACCTCGCTGAGCGGGAACCGCTCATTGGGACCCGGCCGTCGAACTCAAGCTTTTTGCTCACCCGTTGTGAGCAAGCGATATGCGCGAGGCCCTCGCGGAGTGGCGGCCGGTCGTCGACCGGGAACTCGAACGGCTGGTCCCCCGCGAGATCACCGTCAACGCCGCTACCGAACTGTTCGGTGCCCCGACGTACGCTTATGACGTCGCGGCGATTCAGGCAGCCGTTTCGACGCCGATCTGGGACCTGCTCGATCGCGGCGGCAAACGCTGGCGGGCCGTGCTCTTTCTCGTCCTCGTCGAGGCTTTCGGCGAGGACCCCGAGGCGTACCTGCCTTACGCCTGTGTGCCCGAAATCCTGCACAACGGGACCATCATCGTCGACGACGTAGAAGACGACGCCTCCCTGCGCCGCGGCGAGCCGGCGTTACACCTGAAATACGGCACGGACGTCGCGCTCAACGCCGGCAACGCTATGTATTTCTTGGCGCTCGACCTGCTCGCACGCGACCCCGCCGACTTAGACGCCGAAACCCGGCTCGCGGCCTACGAGACCCTCTTAGCCGAACTCAATCGCACCCACGTCGGCCAGGGGATGGACATCCAGTGGCACAACGAACGCGAGATCCGTGTCACCGAAGACGAATACTTGGAGATGTGCGCGTGTAAGACCGGCTGTCTGGGTCGGATCGTTGCCCGCCTCGCAGCGATCGTCACCGGCCAGCCCTCCGAGGTCGAACAGGCGGTCGCCGAGTACGCCGAACACATGAGCGTCGCCTTCCAGATCGCCGACGATGTCTTAGACGCCGAAGCCGCCATCGAGGGCGATGGAGGGTTCGGCAAGGCGATCGGCAACGACGTCCGCGAGGGCAAAAAGACCCTCATGGCGATCCACGCCGCCGAGAACGCGTCTCCGGCAGCGGCCGCTCGGCTCGAAGAGATCCTCTGGGCCGAGGAGAACTCCGCCGCGGAGATCGGCGAGGCGATCGGTATCCTCGACGAGACCGATAGCATCGACTACGCCCGTGAGCGCGCCCTCGATCTGAGCGCGAGCGCACGCGAGCGCCTGGACGGACTCGACCTCGAACCCGATCCCGCAGACGATCTCGCAGCGTTCACTCGATTCGTCGTCTCCCGGAACGTCTGAGTCGCCCTGGGATGCCCGAGTCGTCCTGAGGCGTCCGAGCCGTTCGGTTCGCCGTCACGTTCGCAGCTCCCGTTCCCGTGATCGTTTCCGCCGTGTCCGTTGTACTCGGACGACGATCGATTGAAACGAAGCGAAGCCCGTAAGGACGGCCGGAAGCGAGACCGGGTATGCCCTCGCTCGTCGTCCACCTCGCGCTGGCGGGTCTGCTCGCGGCGGCGCTGCTCGGCGAGGAACTGGACGCGCGGGCGCTCGCCGTCGTGTTCGTCGTGACGACGATCCCCGATCTCGACGTGTTCGCGGGGTTCGTGATCGCCGGCGGGCACCGCTCGGTGTTACACAACGTCTGGATACCGCTTCTCGCGGCCGGCTTGCTCTGGTACGATACCCGGGTTCGCGCGTCGTCGTTCGTGGTCGGCCGGTGGGGACTGCGGGGTGTCGCCGTGAGCTGGGCGGCAATTGTCGCCTACGTCGTTGCTGGAATCGGGCTCGATCTACTGTACGGGGTGAACCCGCTCTATCCGATCCACGACGAGTTCTACAGGCTCACCGGGGAACTGCTGTACTCGACCGAACAGGGGATCGTTCAGACGTTCGTCGATCTCAACGACACCCAGGGGCCCTCAGCGAGCGAGGTCGGCCACGTGTCGAGCGGCGTCGATCCCTCACAGGGGGCCGAACCAGCGACCGTCGATCGGACCTTCCCCGTCGCGAAGGCCGGCTGGGAACTGTTTCTCACGCTCACGAGCGCCGTCGTGGTCGCTCTCCGCCTCGTCGGAAACCGCCGCGGCTCCTGATCGGTCCCTCGGTGCTTCGGCTCTCCGCTGGGCGGCCCCGCGACGATCGACACACGCGACGGCGAAGGTTTTTGTTCCGGTCGGAAAATCGGGAGATATGACGAACGACCCAGCCGGTTCCGGGGATGGGAGCGCGAACCAAAACGAAAGCGCAAAGCGGAATGAGGAGGGCAACACGGCAGGGGATGGGAGCGGGAAGATACTCGACAGCACCACCGTTCTCGACCTGACGACGTTCGTCACCGGCGGGTTCTGTTCGATGATGCTCGCGAACCAGGGCGCGGACGTCATCAAGGTCGAACGACCGGGTGTCGGCGACGACAACCGCCATTCGGGGCCGCCGTTCGTCTCGTCCGAAGCCGCCAGCGAGTACGATGGACCGGGGAAAACCCCCGCCGAGGGCGAGTCGCCGTACTTCTGGACGATCAACTACGGGAAACGGAGCGTCGAGCTCGACCTGAAGACCGAGGGCGGCCGCGAGGCGCTGTATGACCTCGCCCGCGAGGCCGACGTCTTCGTCGAGAACTTCCGGCCGGGAACCGCGAATCGCCTCGGCGTCGACTACGACGCGATCCGCGAGCGGAACCCGCAGGTCGTCTACTGTTCGATCTCGGCCTTTGGCGAAACCGGGCCCTGGAGCCGCCGGCCGGGGTACGACCTGCTGGTCCAGGGTACGAGCGGGATCATGTCGGTGACCGGCCCTGAGGACGGCGAACCCGCCAAGGTCGGACTCCCTCAAACCGATCTCATCACGGCGATGTGGGCCGCTTTCGGGATCGTCTCGGCCTTACTTCGCCGCGAGCGAACCGGTGAGAGCGAGCGCGTCGAACTGGGCATGCTCGATGCGGCGCTGCCCTGGCTCACGAAACAGGCCGGGAAGACCTTCGCTGGCGAGAGCCCGACGAGAATGGGCACGAAGGACCCCGTGCTCGCGCCGTATCAGACCTACCCGACGGCGGACGGCTACCTGTGTGTCGGCTGTGCGAACCGGAAGCTCTGGAACGGGCTCTGTAAGGCGATCGATCGCCCCGAACTGGCCGACGACGAGCGGTTTGCGACGAACGCCGATCGGGTTTCTCACATGGACGAACTGGAAGGAGAGCTATCGGCGGTCTTTCGCGAGCGCCCGACCGACGAGTGGGTTTCCCTGTTGGCCGACGAGCACGGCTTACCTGTAGGACCGGTCTTTGACATCGAACAAGCGCTGTCGAACGAACAGACCGAGGCCCGCGGGACGGTGACCGACCTCGATCACCCGACGGCCGGCTCCGTGCCGGTAATCGAACACCCCCTCAACTTCGCACACGCGGAGTCGGGCTTCGAGGACGCGCCGCCGTTGCTCGGCGAGGACACAGGAGCGGTGTTTCGCGAGGCGGGATACGACGACGAGGACATCGCCCGGCTCAGAGACGAGGGCGCGATCCCCGACGAGTAGGGAACCGACCGGCCCGGCGGTTCGGTATTCGGACGCTTCAGTACTCGGACGATTCGCACGGACGGAGTTATGTCGCTCCCAACTGGGACTGCTGTATGGACGTCACCGGGATCGATCACCTCGTACTCACCGTAATGGACCTCGAAGCAACCTGTGCGTTCTACGAACGATTGGGCGTGGAGGTCGTCACTTTCGTCTCCCTCTCGGTTTCGATACTTCGGGTCGCCCTCATCTCAGTGCCGGAACGGTATCGGAATGCGACCTCATCGTCCCATCGTCAGTCCTCCCCAGCAATCGATCTCGATTCGGTGCTGGTCTGGATCGACATTACTCGACTCCGACTGACGCCCGGCAGCGAACGTCCCCACTGCGCGAACTCGCCACGCTCGACGCCGGACCACATCGNNNCGCCACGCTCGACGCCGGACCACATCGTGTCGCGCGCGGCTACTCGTTATGAGTCAGTCCTCCTCCAGTCGAACTGCCGTTTCGTCGCCTTCTACCGTCTCGCCGACGTCCGGAGCCGATTGTATGCGCTTGAGGGCGAAGTACGCCGCTCCGCCGAGGAGGATCCAGCCTACGCTGAGGCCAAGCGCTAACGGATCCGTTCGGATGAGGTACTCGACAAGCACTCCGGTCAATACCAGATTGAGGACGATCCCGATGATCGGTGGTGCCGGGTAATAGGGCATCTCGTACGGCCGGTTGAGATTCGGACGCTCTCTGCGGAGTTTGATGACCGAACCGTTGACGACAATGAATGATAGCAGGAAAAACAAGCTCGACATGTTGCCGGCACTCTGGGTCGGGAGGACCACTGATCCGAGCATAACTACCGCGCTTGCGAGAATCGCCACGAAAGGCGTCCCGTAGCGGTGGTGCAACTGGCTGAAGGAGGGGAGCAGTTGCCCTTCTCGGCCCATTGCAAACGCTACCCGCGAGGAGGCAATAACGACCGCGTTTAGTGCGGTCAGCGTCGAGAACACGGCCCCGAAGACGATGATTGCCCCGCCGTTTTGAATGATTGGCAGTCCTGTGGGCATGAATTCCGTGGCAGCCTGAGCGATCCCGGCTTCGCCGGCCGCGGCGAGCCCGCCTGCTCCAATGGTTCCGACGGCGACGCCGACGACCGCAAGATAAACCACGACCGTTGCTGCGAGACTAATGAAAATTGCCTTTGGAATGTTCTCCCGTGGATTCTCGACCTCCTCGGCAACGGTCGTGATGAGATCATAGCCCTCGAAGGC
>PXRY01000122.1:0-31083 GCA_003022925.1 Halobacteriales archaeon QS_8_65_32
GGCGTCGTTCGAACCAGGGCTTCGCCGCCACGCGCTCGGCCCCTTCCAGCCCCACCCGAGACAATCCATAGTAGCCATTAGGCCTGAGCAAACGCTGTCGAAACGATCGATCACTGCCTGCCTTGCTGTCCCCACGTTTCTCCTCTCACCGTCCCCACCCCCGCTTCGTCATCCTCCTGTTTCGCCTTTCCCTTGCTTCGTTTTTCGATCTCCTCACGCTTCGTTGCGTTCGTCACGCCGCGTCACGTCACCTCGCGCACCGCTCGCTCGTAGTCCTCCGCGATACGTGCCCAGTCGTACCGCTGCGCGAACGCCCGAAGCGATTCGCTGTTCGTCCCCGTTCGCTCGTCGCCGCCCGTTCGATCACTGTCGCTCGGTCGGTCGTCGGCGGCCGTTCGTGCCGTTTCGCTTCCCCAGTCATCGTCCGTCGATCGCTCGCCGGCAGCCTCGATCGCTCGAACGATGTCGGCCGGGTCGGCGGAACAGAACTCGACCAGTCCCCCGAAGCGTTCGGCCGCGCGTCCGGCGAGTTGCACGACCGGCAGGCCCGCCGCGCCATATTCGAGCACCTTGAGAGTATGAGGGTCGTCCACGAGACAGACCCCGATGTCCGCCACGTGTAAGTACCCCGGCACTGCTTCGTAGGGAACGCTCCCGAGAAAGACGATTCGCTCGTGCTCGCTCGCCGCTCGCTCGACGAGTCCGGCGAGCGAGCCGTCGCCGACGACGAGGACGGTCCAATTCTCCAGGAATCGAGCGCTTTCGAGCAACTCTTCGATGTGGTAGATCGGCTCGAGCCCGCCGAGGTAGATCGCCACCCGTCCGCTCACGCCCGCTTCGTCGAGACGTTCTTCCGCTGCTCGGATCGCCTCGGGCGCGGGTTTCGCGAAGCGCTCGAACTCGACTCCTAAGTCGGTCTTCGTTACTCGTGAGGCGAACCGTTCCACGCGGGGTCGCTCTTCGGGGTAGACGTAGCAGACGTGGGCCGAGCGCGCGAACGCGAGGTTTTCGAGTTGTCGAACGGTCGTCGCGACCGGTCCGGAAGCAGTTGCTTCGAACTGGCGGATCGGATCGACGTGATCGACGATCAGCGGACACCGCCTTGCCGCCGCTACGACCGTGCCGGCGATCGCGCCCGCCCGCGTCGTTCCAATAACAGCGTCGAACCCTGCCCGACTGCGAAGCGCCGCCGTGACCGTTGTCCGTGTCGTTCCCCGGAGGGCGATCTCGATCCCCCACTCGCGGAGGTGTGTGGCGATCCGTCTGCGGCCGACGCTGATGTTCGCCGGCTTGTCCGGCGTGAGCCAGCACACGCGCGGTTCGCTCATCGCCGATACACCGCGCTCGCGTTCGGACTCGCTGTTCGGTGCTGTTCGTTCACCGTTCGCCCCCACTGTCGTGCTCGCTTTCGCTCTCGTCCGTCGGCTGTCCTGCCGGCTTGGTCCAGGCGTACCTGAGCGCACCGTAGGCGTACCCGAACCCGACGCAGGCGACGAGCGCGAGGAGAACACAGAGGCGTTCGGCCCGGCCGACGGTCGGTGCAGCGAGCAACCGTTGGATTCGGCCGGGAACGAACTCGGTCGCGAGGCGGCTGAGGAAGTCGCTTTCCTCCGTGCCCGATCCAGGGACTAATACGGCCATCGCGCGCTTCGAGTAGCCCTGCCAGAACGCCCGTCTCGCGAGCCAGACGGGATCGGTTCGGTAGGCGAATACCTTGTGCGAGACGACCGCGCTGGGGGTGTACCACACGCCCTCGCCGTACTCGCAACGCAGGCGTTCACAGAGTTCGGTCTCGCCGCCCTGGAGGTGTGAATCGCCCTTCCGGCCGCCGATTGCCGAATCGAACCCGCCGAGTTCCTCGAAGACCTCGCGGCGAACGGAGATGTTCGAGCCGTTGGTGTTCCTGACTTCGCTCGGACCGTTGGCAAAGCCCCGGTGGGTCACCCCGACGAGGAAGTAAAACTCCGCCGGCAGGAATCGGGGCCTGCCCGCGACCCACTGTCCGACCATCCGCCCGCCGGTCGCGAGCGCGTCGTGGCGCTCGTAGGTATCCACGAGTTCGGCGAGCCAGTCTGGATCGGCGACCGCGTCGTCGTCGATGAACGCGACTACCTCGCCCGACGCGAGCTGTGCGCCCGTGTTCCGGCTTTCGAGCAGGCCACGGTTCGTGTCGTTGCAGTAGGTCGTCACGTCCTCGCGGCCGCCGTACTCGGCTTCGACCTGCGCCGCGAGATCCTCGTTGCCGTCGACGACGATTACGAGTTCGCGATCGTCGTACGTTTGTGCGAGCACGCTCTCCGCCGCCTCGCGGAAGGCGTCGTACAGCGCCGGATCGTACGTACACAGAACGACCGAGACTCGCATCGATGTCGGTACCAACCCCTATTCGGCCAAAGCCGTTTCCGTTCGCGCCGCGCCGGTCGCCGGCTGCTGCCCACCGGCCGCCAAACAACGGACGGTGGGCAACGGACGATGGACGACGGACAGTAGGCGACGCGCCGATGCACCGATACCGTACCCTCCCACTACCGGATGGGAAGTCTTATGGACCATTTCGGACTTTTTTCTTCCAATGAGTCAGCGGAGGGAGCAGGTGATAGAACGGCTTCCGGCCTCTGACGCCGTGCTCGGACGGCTCGAAAACTGGTACCACGTCCCGATACTCGCCGCGTTGGTCTCGTTCATGGCGTGGATCCGCGTACGGAACTGGGAGACCTTTCTCGTCGACGGCCGCGTGCTCTTTTCGGGCAACGACGCCTGGTATCACTACCGGCAGGTGAGCTACACCGTCCGCAACTGGCCGGAAACGATGCCTTTCGACCCCTGGACGAGCTTTCCAACGGGCACGTCGGTCGGGCAGTTCGGCACGCTGTTCGACCAGCTAATCGCGACCGCGGCGCTCGTCGTCGGCCTCGGCAGCCCGACCGAACGGACGATTAGCCTCGCATTGCTGTTCGCGCCGGCGGCCCTCGGCGTGCTGACGGTGATTCCGATCTACTTCGTGGGGAGACGCCTCGGCGACCGTCCGGGCGGGGTCGTCGCCGTTGCGATCCTCGCGCTCGCCCCTGGCGATTTCCTGCGCCGGAGCATCGTCGGCTTCTCGGACCACCACGTCGCCGAAGCCTTCTTCCAGGCGCTCGCGGTGCTCGCGATCCTCGTTGCGCTCGCCGTTGCTCGCCAGGAGAAACCCGTCTCCGAACAGCTCCTCGATCGGGACCTCGACGGCTTGCGTCGCCCGATCGGCTGGGCGGCCCTCGCCGGCGTTACGATCGCGCTGTACATCTGGGCGTGGCCGCCGGCCATTCTCCTGATCGGCATCTTGGGCGCGTACTTCACCCTCGCGCTCACGACCGACTACCTGGCGGGCGACAGCCCCGAACACTCGGCGCTGGTCGGCGCGGTGGCGCTCGCCGTAACCGGCGTGCTCTCGCTCGTTCCGCTCACGACGCTCAGTTTCAGCCCGACGAACTTCTCGTTGCTCCAGCCCGTACTCGCCTTCGCGGTCGCCGCCGGCTGTGTCTTTATGGCCTGGCTCGCGCGCCTCTTCGACGCGAAGGGCCTCCCCCGGCTCGGCTACCCCGCGGTCGTCGCCGCCGGCATCGTCGGGGTCTTTGCGCTCCTCGCCGCCGTCGCCCCCGACCTGGCGGCGCTGATCCGCTCACAGTTCCTCCGGGTCGCGGGCTTCGGGACGAGCGCAACGGCCCAGACCGTCGGTGAGGCGCAGCCGATCCCGCTCGGGGAGGCGTCCGCGACGTTTACCTACTACTTCGGGCTCGCGTATCTCACCGCCGGGGCAGCGGTCGCGGTGATCTGCTGGCGGCTCGCGACCGACCGGGACGACCGGCGCGCTGAGTTGCTGTTCGTCGTTACCTGGACGGCCTTTCTCGTCGCCGCGACGCTCACCCAACAGCGGTTCAACTACTACCTCCTGCTCGCAGTCGCGACGCTCAACGCCTTCCTCGTGGGGTGGGTGATCCGCCTCGTGGGCGTCGGCGACGGGAGCGAAAACGCGAGCGCGAGTGGGGACCGAAGCGGCCGCCGGGCCGGCAGCGACGACACCGCAGGGACGCGCTGGGGTGGCCTCCAGACGTACCAGGTGCTCACGATCGCCGCCGCGCTCTTGCTCGTGACCGCTCCCTTCGTCGTTCGCGGCCAGTACCCGACCGCCGGCGAGCGCGCCGACAGCAGCGCAAGCCCCGGCGAGGTCGCCGCCTGGGAGGGAAGCCTCGAATGGATGCGGGAGAGTACCCCCCGTGAGGGGACCTACGGCGGCGCGGACAACCCGATGGGGTACTACGGCACCTACGAGCGGACCGACGATTACAATTACCCGAAGGGATCGTACGGCGTGATCTCCTGGTGGGATTACGGCCACTTCATCACCTCGATCGGCCAGCGGATCCCCGTTGCGAACCCCTTCCAGCAAAACGCGATCGAAGCGGCGAATTTCCTGCTCGCGACCAACGAATCCCACGCCAACGAACTGCTGCCCACTGACCAGGGCGGCCAGGAAGTCAGGTACGTGATGCTCGACTGGAAGCTCGCCGACCCGAGTTCGAACAAGTTCTTCGCGCCGATCGTCTTCTACGACGACCGACCGCTGTCGGAAGGCGACATCTACAGCCGCCTGTACGACCGGGAGAACCAGCGCCAGGTCGCGACGATCCAGCGCCAACGCTACTACGAGTCGATGCGCGTCCGTCTGTATCAGTTCCACGGCTCGAGCGCCTCCCCGCAGCCGATCGTCATCGACTACACGGGCGAACAGACCGTCCAGGCCGGCGGCGTCGGCGAGCGCCGCTATATCTTCCCGCCACAGAGCGAGAACGGGACTCAGCGGATCGTCCGGCAGTTCGAGAACACCTCCGCCGCTCGGGCGTTCGTCGAACGCGACGGCTCCGCACAGATCGGCGGCATTCAGGGGGTCCCGAGCGAGTACGTCCCGGCCCTGGAGCACTACCGCCTCGTCCACGCGAGTGCTACGACGTCGAGTCAGGCACGCGCGCCGTGGGTCAAGACCTTCGCGCGCGTCCCCGGTGCCGAAATCGAGGGGACCGGCCCGCCGAACGCAACGGTGACCGCGAGCGTCGAGATGCGAATGCCCAACGCCGGCGAGACGTTCACCTACACCCAGCGCGCCCGGACCGATTCGGAGGGCCGATTCACGATGACCGTGCCGTACTCGACGACCGGCTACGAGCAGTGGGGCACCGCCGAGGGCTACACGGACGTCAACGTGCGTGCAACGGGGCCATACACCTTTACTGCCGGCGAGCGGAACGGGACAGCCGCGACCGGGACGAACGCGACCACAGCGAACGCAACTAACACGACCAGCGAAGGAAACGCAACCGGCGACGCGAACGCCACGGCCGGGAACGCGGCGACTGACCTCGGGCCGGCGTGGCGCGCGAACGCGTCGGTACCGGAAGGAGCCGTGGTCGGCGAGCGCAACGCAACGATCGACGTCCGACTCGAACGGGTCCCGGCGAACGCGTCGAGCGGACCGAATGCGACAGGTGGCGCGAACGCCACGACCGGGAACGCGACCGCTCCGAACGGAACGAACGCGTCGAACGCGAGTCAGGGAACGATCGGATCGGCTACCGAGGTCGTGACGACCCTCTCGGCCGGCCCGGATGCAGCGACGACGCCGACGTCGGCGGATCGGCGACCGTCCCCGGTGTCAACGACCGGTCCCTGGGCACGGCCTGCCGGGGTCGAAATTCACGAAGGAGGGACGGCCGATAGCCGATGACGACCGAGGAGTACGACGACCGGGCGGCGCTTTCGACCGGCGAGCGCGCCCGCGAGTGGCTCGTAATCTACCTCAAGGGCGTGTTCATGGGTGCCGCCGATGCGGTCCCTGGCGTCTCGGGGGGCACGATTGCCCTCATCACCGGGATCTACGAGCGCCTCATCACCGCGATAACCGACGTCGATCCGCTCGTGATTACCCTCCTTCCGGAACTCCGAAGCGCCGACGGTCGTCGGCAGTTCCGCGCTCGTCTCGTCGAAATGGATATCCCCTTCCTGCTCGTCCTGGGCGCGGGGGTCGTCACGGCGCTCGTGACCGTCGCCGGTCTCGTCGAAGCCGCAGAATCGGCCGTTCCGGCCCTGTTGTTTGCCTTCTTCTTCGGGTTGATCGCCGCGAGCGCGATCGTGCTTCGCGAGGAGGTCGACCTCTCGACTCCAGGCCGGATCGCGGCGGGCCTGTCGGGCTTCGCCTTCGCGTTCGTCCTCGCCGGGGAGATCACCGGGACCCTCCCGCACACCCTGCCGGTACTCGCGGTCGCCGGCGCGATCGCGATCTGTGCGATGATCCTTCCGGGCATCTCGGGTGCTTTTATACTCCTGTTGCTCGGGCAGTATCTCTTTCTCTCCGAAACCCTTTCGGCGTTCGTCGACGCCCTGTTCGGGCTGCTTTCGGGCGGGTCGCTCGCCGCGGTGATTTCCCCCGGGACCGTCGTGGTAGTCTTCGGCGTCGGTGCTCTGATAGGACTGTTTTCGATCTCACACGCCGTTCGCTTCGCGCTCGATCGCTACCGGGAAGCGACGCTTACTTTTCTCGTGGCGCTGATGGTCGGCGCGCTTCGCCTGCCCGCTAGTGAGATCCTCGACAACGTCGCTGCCTGGACGCCCGGCCGCGCGCTCGCGGTCGTCGGGGTCGCCCTCGTCGGCGCGTTCTGTGTTCTCGTCGTCGATTTCTACACCGCCGACATCGACTACTGATCGCCTGATATCCTTTCGTCCTCTACCCGTTCGCACTATCTTCTGGCTTCCCCGTTTGGGTGCCGAAACACGAAGGAACACACGGGCGAGTTCGGCTATTCTCGCGGTTCGATTGTCGTGTGGAATGGACCGTTCGCTCAGCGAGGACCGGGCGTGAGCACGAACCCTGTTTTCTCCTTTCTATCGAAGCCACAGCCCTCGTACCATTCGTGCTTCCACTCCTTGTCGGACCCCGTCAATAGCATGACTTTGTAGCAATCCCTCCGTTCAGCTACTTCGATAGCTCGCTGCAAACACAGTTCGCCGAACCCGTTTCGTCTGTACGCTTCGTGCGTTATTACGTTCTCGACAACGCCAAAGGGTTTAGCTCCTCTCGTCAGGTTATCCGTAATCGATAGTACGCACGAAGAGACGAGTATTTCGTCGTGTTCGACAACGACGATTTCGAGCGACTCGTCGCATACCATGTCCTGCCACTGATCGGCCAGTGCTTCGTTTCGCTCCAACTCCGGATCGTCCGGATTGAGCATTCGATAGAGAGCTAAGAGTTCCTCTAACTCGTCTTTCTGGATCGATCGAGCCGTAGCCATGTCGCTTCCTGGCTTTCAGTTGTCTACTCGGTACTAAGAAGTTCGGGACCTGCTGTCGAATCCGCGAGCGCGGTCGTTCCCGTTCGCTCGCAGTGCTCGCTCACCTCCCACTCCCTGATCACACTCACTCGCTCCGCTCGTTCGCGTGACCGAACGATAGTGAGCGAAGCGGTTCTCCGTGACTGAGCGAGCGGAGCGAGCAAGGGAGCGGCCTTTTTACTCCAGGTTTTGCTGCAAGCGGGAAATCGGAGATTTCCCGCAATGACAAAGGCGCTTCGCACTTTTTGAACCACGAGTGAGGCGGAGGCGAACGAGCGAGGCCACCAGGAAAAAGTGGGTGGTTACTGCAGCCATTCGGCGAAACTGCCGTCGAGGAAGGTCTCCTGTTGGTTCGTGATATACGCCCGCTGCATACCGTATACCGCCTCCTCGAAGCTCTCGCCGCCCTCCAAGCGCTCCTCGACCCGTCGACGTTTCCAGCGCCCGGGAGTCATGCGCTGGCGAACACGCTGGCGCAACGGCCAGCAGTACTTCGCGGCCTGCTCTTCGGAGAGCCCTCGGAGGGTAAGCCCGTCGGTCGCGTGGGCGAAGAGGTCCTCGTAGAGCTTGCGGACGTCCCTTGTCTCGTAGCCGTCGTTCGTGATCCAGACCTGATCGGCCGCGAGGCCATCCGCCATTGCGTTGTAGAAGTTCTCATGGGTGTCCTGCCAGTCGAGGCCGGCAACGGGGTGTTCCCGGCGCGCGAGACTCTCCATGAGGCCGGCGAACACCGCCTGGACGGAGATCGAGTCCCGAACGGTGGGCTGGGCGGGGACGGGCCGGAACTCGATGCGGGCGTTCGCGCTCGATCGGTCGGCCCCCTCGAACACCGGCCGGACCCACCGCCAGTAGGTGCCGTGTTTCCGCCGGAGCGTCCGGAAGCAGTCGTCGAAGCGGTCCGATTCGTCGACGGGCATCGGGACGATCGTCGTATCGGCGGCGATGCGATCGACGGCCTCCTCGGTCGATTCGATGTCGCGGGGGAAGCGGGCTTTCCCCTGGCCGCCGTCCGGATTGAGGATGGCCTCGAAGACGTGGACGCGGTGTTCCATCCAGCCCTCGTCGAGGATCGTCTCGGGGGAGACGTCGTCGTACAGGTCCGGCGGGAAAAAGGGGGAGTTGACGCCGAGTGCGAGCAATGGACCCGCGACGCGAACGGCATACTGGAAGTACTCGGGGAGATCCGTGGCTTGGGGGACCTGGTAGTGCGGTTGGATCGAGGTGATCAGGCTCTCGGGCATCACCGTATCCGCACCCAGCGAGACGTTCGGCGCGTCGATGTTCATGCCAGTGGCGTCGATACCCGACGTATTGCCCATCGCGTGATACCTGACCGAATTGCTCATGTTCGTCGCGATTCGGATCCCGTCGTCGACGACGCTGTCGGTGAGGTACTCGGTCGCGGTGGTGCCTTTCGGTGGGATGGTCCAGACGCTATCGGAAACCAGCCGAAGGCCTTCGGAACGAACGCATTTGAGGGCGGTCTGGAGTTGGGCGTCGACTTCGGCTTCCTGGGCGTCGAGTCCATACGAATTGAGCGGCTGGGGGTTCGTACACATTTCTGCGTTGTGCAGGCCCAGTTCCTTCTCGAAGCCGATGAACGTGAGCAGCCGACGGGGGACGCGGGCGAGGGCGTTGCTTTCGGCGTCGACGACGTAGAACTCGCATTCGAGACCGATCATCGCCTGCGGGTTGTCGAAGGTGCCCGCGGCGAGTTCCTCCTTGAGGACCTCGGTTTCGGCGTCGACCCGGTTCCGGAAGTCCTCCGGGTCGACTTCTAAGACCTCGGCGATGTCCCCCGCGAGACCGGACCTGGGCTGAAGCCCCGACATACCCGGTGATACGGAGGGGAGGTCTTCAATCCCGCGGACGTCCGCAACCCTGTCCCGTGCGTCGCCAGTTCTCGTCCGTGGCGAGGGGTCAGTGTTGGTTGAGCGATGAATGCTAATAGAGGCCGTCTCGGGTGGGACTGGAAGGGGCCGGACGCTCGGTGAGCGAGACGAAGCAAGGACCGCAGAAGCGACCGAAGGGAGCGACGAGGACCGCAGCGAGTCGCAGCCATCGAGCGTTCGGGGGCTTCCTGAACGGTCGCAGCGGTTTCGTCCTGTAAAACTACTATACAAAGCACGATCGCAGGGAGCGGGAGAACTTTTCACGGTCGGCGGCGTTTCCCCCGAGCATGACGATCCACCACGGCGATCTCTCGCTCACCTGGCAGGGCTACGCGACCCTCCGCATCGAGTTTGCAGCGAACGATCGCGTCGTCTACCTCGACCCCGGTCGCTACGGCGTTCTCACCGGCGAGTGGAACTCGGGCGGTCGGGACGTGCCCCACCCGCCGGGCGTCGATTACGACGCGCGCGACGGCGATATCGTCTGTGTCACCCACGACCACCACTACGACCCCGACGGCATCGCGCGTGTCGCAAGCGAGGACGCCACGATCGTCCTATACGAAGACGTCGATCCCGACCGTATCGACCGGGACGTCGCCGGGATCGACGACCTGCCCGGCGACGTGCTCCGGATCGGCGAGCGCGACGACCAGGCGGTAGCGGGCGTGGAAATCGAGACCCTGCCGGCGTACAACCATCCCGACGGCCCGAACACAAGCGGCGGCGAACCGATCCACCCGGAGGGCTTCGGCTGTGGCTACCTGCTCGATTTCGAGGGTACTCGGGCCTTCTGGCCCGGCGATTCGGACGTCTTGGACGTTCACGACGGCCTCGACGTCTCGGTGTTGTGCCCGTCGATCAGCCGGTCGTTCACGATGGATCGCTACGGTGCCGCCACGCTCGCCGAAGCCCTCGCGCCCGACCTCGTACTGCCGATCCACTACAACACGTTCGAAGCCTTGGAAGCCGACTCGGCCGCCTTCGCCGCCGACGTCGCAAGTCGGGGCGTCCCGGTCGTGCTCGACGAGCGTGCGTAACCGACGATCAACGGGCGGGTTATCGACCGACCGTCGAAAGGTCCCCGGGAGGTCCCGCCGATCGGAGCCTGTGGCACCGACGCGGCTTCCGGCCCGCCTCCGGAAGACGGCTTCCCGTTTCGAACGCGACGCCCGGCGATCGCCGATGACCGACCGATCGATCACGAACGATCGCTTCGCACCGGGTACGGCCGCTGTCGTCCGTTCGAGTCCTCGACAGTACGAACCGCTTCGTCGGTGTGGACCGCCCGGATCGGGGTGATCCGCGGGCCACGCTCGGTCCGTTCTACCCGCGCATCGATCCCGAAGACGTCGGCGAGCAACGCCTCGGTGACCTCCTCCTCGGGCGACCCGCGAGCGTAGACCGCGCCCTCTTTTATCGCGACCATGTGGTCGGCGTACCGAGCCGCTTGGTCGATGTCGTATAACACGAGAACGACCGTAACATCGCTCCCGTCGCGCAGCGCCTCGACGATCGCCATCACTTCGAGTTGGTGGTGCAGATCGAGAAAGGTCGTCGGCTCGTCGAGCAGCAGGACGCCGGTCTCCTGGGCGAGTACCATCGCGATCCACACGAGTTGGGTTTTTGCCCGCCGCTGAGACCGCCGATATCGCGCTCGCGCAGGTGTGAAATCCCCGCAAGCGAGATCGCGCGGTCGATCGCTTCCCGGTCCGCCGCCGTAAGCGAGTCGAAAAAGCCTCGATGTGGGTAGCGGCCGTGTTCGACCAGTTTCACAACGGTGATGCCGTCGGGCGAGACATTCTCCTGGGAGAGCAGGCCGAGCTTCCGGGCGAGTTCCTTCGTGCTCAGTTCCTGGACGGCCGTCCCGTCGAGACGAACGGTACCGGAATCGAGGCCGAATTGATCGGCAAGACCTTTCAAAAGCGTGCTCTTACCGCTGCCGTTCGGTCCTACTAGCGCCGTGACCGCGCCGGGCGTGACGCGGATCGACTCCCCATTGACGACCGGTTCGTCGCCCGACGGATACTCGATGACGAGTTCCTCGCCCGCGAGTTCATTTACGGTCTCGTGTCCTCCGTCGCGGCGTCCGTTTCGGTGTCGGTCGCGTTCGACCGTCCTTACACTGCCATCGTCCGTCCGTGATTCGGTGCTATCGGTCATCAGATCTCACCCATCGTATCGCGCTTACGCATCAGATAGAGGAAGTATGGTCCCCCGACCAATCCGGTCACAATACCGGCCGGAACCTGGATCGGGTTCAACGCGAGCCGTGCGCCGGCGTCCACGGCGACCACCAGTGCTGGGCCGGCGAACACACAGCCGACGACGAGTTTCCGGTAGTCGCTGCCGACGATGTTTCGGACCACGTGCGGGACGATGAGGCCTACGAAGCCGACGATCCCCGCGACGGCGATGCTGGCGGCGGCGAGGACGGCGACACCCGAGAGCACAAAGCGCACCCGCTCGACGCTCATGCCGAGCGACTTTGCTGTACTTTCGCCGAGCAGGAGGACGTTCAGCTGTCGGGAACTGACGAGTGCGAGCACCATCGCGAGAACGGTCCACGGTAACGCCATCCGGACCTGCTCCCAGTCGGTGCCGGTGAGCGAGCCGGTCGTCCAGGCGATCGCCGACTGGACGACGCCGATGTCATCGGCGAAGAAAAACAGCGCCGTCTGAACGCTCCCGAAGACGGTACCGACGATTACGCCCGCGAGTACGAGGCGGACGGGGGAAGTCCCGCCGCTCCAGGCGATGGCGTAGACGACGAGGAAGGCGATCGCCCCGCCGGCCGAGGCGATCAGCGGCAAGAAGGCCGACAACCCCGAAAAGACCACGAGCGTAAGCAGGATTGACAGTCCCGCGCCCGAGGAGACCCCGAAGGTAAATGGGCTCGCCAGCTCGTTTCCGGTCACGGCCTGGAAGATCGCCCCCGAGACGGCGAGGTTCATCCCGACGAGCACGGCGACGAACACCCGGGGAAGGCGAACGTTCCAGACGACGAGGCTACGCTTTCCCATCTCCGGGACTTCGCCGCCGAGCAAGAACGCCTCCCAGGTCTGTGGGTTCGACAGTACTTCGAGATCGAAGACGGCTCCCCAGGCTTCAACGAACGTCATCGAAAACGCCCCGAAGCTCACCTGAACGAGTCCGCCAACGACAACGACGAGCAGGCTTGCAGCGCTGAGGGCGAACAGCGAGCCGTCGATCCACTCGAACCGCCCGGCAGCGAAGCGACTCGGAGGTGTCGGTTCCGTCTCCGTTTCCGTTCCCGTTCCGGCTTCGCTTCCCATCTCAGTTCCCCCTAATGACGTCCGCGACGCGCTTTCGGTTGAACAGCGCCTCGGAACCGAATGCACCGGGATAGAGGGCCTGCCCGAGGCGTTCGATCAGAAAGAGGTTAATGATCGGCCCTTGGTAGGTCCGCGCGCTCTGTACACATCACCGTTCTCGACGGCGGTCAGTCGGTTCGCGATCTCCTGGTTTCGAAGGTACGAGACGATCGTGTTCCGAAACTCCGCGGCGGATTTCGTCTCGTTACCCAATAGCAACAGCGCGTCGGGGTCGATCTCGAGCAACGTCTCGTAATCGACCTGTCCTCGATCATTGGTGAAGCTGTTCGTGTCCTTCCCGAACGCGTCTTTCACCCCGAGCGTGTTCATGTGAGCAAAAATCGTGCCTCGCCCGATCGGATACGGAAGGAAGTATTCGGGTTTTTCGACCGGCTGTAGATACACCACCGCTACCGACGGCCGTTCGCTTCGCGGCGGGAGCCGGGATTTTTTACCTTCCTTACGAGTCGTTCGTGTATCGTGACGAACGCCCGATGGCGCTCTCAATGCTGAAACACGTCGGCGAGTTTCCCAAACGCTTCGTACAGGCTGTAATACCGGTAGTCGTGCCAGGGATACTCCCGGGTGAAGATCGTATTGCCGAAATAGGACGCGACGTTCTTCCGGAGTTCGTCGATGTCCGTTCGCTCCCATCCTTTGAACCGGTTCGCGAGGAAGTTCGGATCGAAGACGTGAACGTCAGCATCGAGTTCGTAGAACACCTCCTTGCCCACGCCGTCGCTATACAGCGTCGTGATCGACGACGTATCGACCGAAACCCCAGGGAGTTCCTCGTAGTGGTGGCTGTTGAACCGGTCGGGAAGCCACAGCGCTCCCGGTGCGCCGACGCCGAGTGCAACGCCCATATCGGCCCAGTCGCCGGTCCCGGCGATCCACTTCTCCGGTACTCCCTCAAAGGACACCTCGCCCACCGGAGCCATCGAGACCGAGTACGGCCCGCCCGAGACCGTCGTCCCGTTACCGGTCGTCTCCTTTCGCCTGCTCGACGCCGTTCCGTTCGAGGGAGTCGTGCTCGTCGCCCGAGTCGAACCGGTATCGCCTCCGTCGCTGTCCGAACTACCGCTTCCCGTACACCCTGCGAGCAGCCCGGTGCCGAGGAGTGCCCCACTTGCGAGGAATCGTCGCCTGGTCGAATCGGAACCATATGCCATATTTTATTTCGGCACACCTAAAACAAATAAGCGTCCCTATCTTTAGGTGGACCGAAATGCAGGCCGGGGACCGGGCCGACCGGCGGGATCGATCCGAGCGGACCACCGTACCGCTCGGCGGCCGCTCTACCGGTGCCCGATGGACACCACCACAACGTTTTAGCGCGATGATGTGAACAGTGAGAGCATGGGATCGGCGGACGGAATCGCGAACTACTGTTCGCGTTGTGGGTCGCGACTCGACCGGAACGCGAACTACTGCGGGCAGTGTGGGACCCGACACCGCGAGATCGCCCCCGCCGACGAACGCTCCCGGGACGAGGCGGCCGACCTGGACGACCCGGACGGAAGGGATACTACCGAGGAGCGGAGCAACGAGGACCTCCTGGCCTTCCGCCGTCGCGTGCAGCGCCGATTGGCCGACGGGTGGGACCTCGAGCACGACGACGGCGAAAGCGTCGTGCTCGTCGACCGGGGGTTCGGGGAGTTGTGGCCCCACGTCGCCCTCCTGTTGTTCACCGGCGGTGCTGGCAACCTCGTCTACGCGTGGTACTGCTACTCGTACGACGCGGACCGGGAACTGATGCGCGCCGGCGAGGACGAGCGTCGGTCCGTCGGGGAGAGCGCCGTCGGCGACCAGTATAGACGTTCGGAGACCACGACGGACACGACCGACGAGACCGCTGCGACGCGCTCGTACGTCGCCGGGGCGCTCTTAGTGATAATCGCCGTTGGGATCATCGCCTCCGCTCCGCTTAACCCCGTCGCCGTCACGATGGGGTTGTTCGCGCTCGGCGGCGGTGCCTGGATGTTCCCACCGGCGAGGCGTCGACTCGAAGACCGCCACCCGATAACGACGTTCGGCCCCGCTCGCTCGACGGAGGAGGAAGTCGTCGCCGATCCAGGCACACCGTGTGTCGCCTGTGCGTCGCCGGTCGACGACGGCGTCAGGCGAACCTATCGCGAGGAATACACCGTCGCCGGGGTCCCGCTCGCTACGACCGAGACCGGGACGAACGTCTACTGTCGCGAGTGTGCGAGCGGCGACGTCGCCGATGTCGGCGTCGCGCCGGTGACGGTTTCCGGTAGCACGGACGCACCCGACACCCTCGACGGCCGACGCGCGGACGATGACCGAGACATCGAGACCGAAACGAACTGAGACGACCCGACGAACCGACGAACCGAACCCGCGACGGTGGTTATATGACGCCCGTCGACGACAATCGCTCGGGCAGGTAGGTGTCGATCACGAGGTCTACTCTTTGAGCCATTCGATATCGTTCCGTATTGCCTCCGATCCAAAGTATCGGTTGATCCGCTAGATAGCACCGACGAACTCGCCCGGATCGACGCCCTGTGTTGTATAGATGACGATTCCGGCGTGATCAACTTCGCTCCCCAACACGACGAAATCACGGTCGTTCCCGCTCGCTACGCTCGCCTCCCACTCCCTGCTCTCGTTCGCTCGCGGTACTCGCTCACGAGAACCCGGTCGTTCGTCAACAGTACTCGATCGTCCGCCGAACCGGCTTCGAGCAACTCCCGATCGACGGTCCGCTCGCCGTATCGCTCCTTCGCCAGCGCGACAGAGTACCCATGTGCCCGAAGCGTCGTGACGACGACGCTCGGAACGTGTTCGTCGGCCAGAAAGGACAGTCCGCTCATCCTGCCCTCACTGTTCGACCGTTGATGGCGCGCTGGACTCGGATTTCAGCTGCGCTTCGAACTCCCGGTGGTGTTCACGGAATGCGTCCATCTCGTCAGGGTGCTCGTAGTAATACGACAGCGCCGCGTGGACTTCCGCCAGCGATATATCGAGCCGGTCCGCGATGTGCTCAGATCCGTAGCCGCCCTCGTAAATCATCTCCGCGACCTGCAGAACCGAGATGCGGTGCCCATCGATGCGGGGTTCACCACCGAGGACGCCCTCAGCGCGAACGATCTCGATCATACCGACGAATAGGGCACGAGCGAGTATGAACTACCCTGCTCCGAGGCTCGCCGATTCGATCGCTCGAAGCGTGTTCCGCCGATGCGGAGAACAATGGTTGAGGGCTGATAGTTCGTCGCCGGCGGTGTTCGTCAGCAACGCCGAACCGAGCGGACGCGCCAGTCGATTACAGTACGCCCATCGCCGACAGCCGTTCGGGGAGGTACGTGTCGGTTACGAAATCGAGTCCGCGAGAGGCGAGCGCCTGCTGTTCTGCCTTCTTGTCGATCTCCAACTGGAGTTCGATCTGCTCGCGCCAGTAGCCGGTCTGGAATCGAGGGTCCTTTAACTCGTTTTCCAGGGCGTTGCGATCCGAATCGGACAGCGGATCGGTCGGCAAATCGTACTCGACGATGTCCGCGGGCTGGATGCCGACGAAGCGGGCCTCGGGGGTTGCCAAGTATTCCGAGAGGTGGGCGGACTTGATCGAGCCATACGCGATCGAGCCGTAGATCCGGTACGACCAGGGGTCGCCGTCAGTGAACACGAGAACGGGGAGGTCGAGTTCGTCGTGGAGGCGTTTGGTGATCCGCCGGGTCGCCCGAGCGGGCTGGCCTTTGAGGTGGACGATCATCGTGCCGTAGTCGTCGTCGAAGCCGTTCTCGACGAGACGATCGCGCATCCCACCGGTCTCGACGCAGAGGACGAAGTCGGCGTCACAGTCGAGGAAGTCGATCGTATCGGGGTCGTTCGGGATCTGATAGCCCCCCTCGCCGACGTCTTCCTGACAGTGGATCTCCCGTTCGCCCCGGCGGGTCTGCTCGCGCAGTCGCAGGGGGCCCATGAGCGTTGCGCCCGACTCCTCCGGGCGCATGTGAAAGTCCTCCCGCGCTACCGAAGTGACGATCTCCAAGTCCTCGACGAGTTGATTCGACTCGTCCTGGTCGGCGAACTGTGCCTCTTTTTCGTCCCAGCTTTCGGAGAGGTAATACAGTTCACGCAGCGTCGAGGAGCGGTCCTCCGCTAACTGCTGGGCGAGGAAGTCGATCGTGTAAATCGCCTTGAGCAGTTTGCGAGCGCCCCGCACTGAGTTCGCGCTGCGGGAACTCTCGCGGTCGCCGTACACCCAGACGCCCGCCTCTTCGTCGTACTCGATATTGGACTTCGTCCGGGTAGGGATCGCCATCGTCGGCACGTCGCCCGCGGCGAACTGGTCGTAAAACGCTGCCGCGAGGTCGACGAGTCGCTCGCGGGCTTCGTTGTCCTGTACGTCGGCTTCCGCCTTCGGGTCGTCGCCGTCGGTCTCGGCGTCGCTATCGGTGTCAGTGCTCATTCGCTCGTGGAGGGTGTGGGGGGCGTTGTGGTAGTACTACTCGGTTCGGTCGTCGGTGCCGCGTTGACGGTGACTTTCTCGCTCTCGACGCCGCTGACATCGAGGTCGAACGACGGCTCGTCGCTGCCGCCGTCATCGTCGTTGTTGCCGTTGCTGTTGCCGGTGCCGTCGAGCGCGTATTCGAGAACGGCCTCGCTCCCGCTCTCGACGGTCGGCGACCACTCGATGAACCATTCGCCGTCCATCTCGACGACGCTCGCACCATCGGAGATCCCGGAGGGCTCCGCCGAGACGATCTCGGTGAGCTCGGGCGACTCGTTCGTCGCCGAGTGGTTCTCGACGACGAGCTTTACCCTATTGTCCTCGATGGTCCGCTCGATCAGGACGTTGTTCATGATTCGAGCGAGCGAGTCGTCGATATCCAAGCGGTCGCGCTCGGTGACGTCGGCGAGCTTCGTCGCCATCCGGGGTAAGATCGCCGCCAAGACGTCCTGTTTCTCCCGGCGCTTTCGCATCGAGCGTTGTTTCTTGAGGTAGGCCTTCAGGTCGCGGGCGGCTTCGCGGACCGCGAGTTCGATCTCGTGTTCGATCTCGGGGACGTTCGCGATGGCGTCCTTCGACTCGCTCGTGAAGGGCACGTTCGTCGAGGCGACGTGGATCATCACCACCGCCGGGCCGTTCGGCAGGCCGGTTCCCCCGGGCTGGTCGAGTCCGTAGTTGCGCCACCCGATAGACTTGATCACGTCGGTCGTTGCACACGCCCCGCGCTGGTACACCAATGGGACGCGGTTCGCGAAGCGAAGGAGATCGACCGACCCCTCGCTCTCTAACTCGCCGCCGTAGGCGATCCCCGCCTCGACGATGAACGGATCGCCGCCGTGGACCGCCGCGTTGCGGGTCGCCGCCGAATAGAAGTCGCCGTCGAACTCCTTTCGGAGGCCGGCGAGGACGAGTTCGTCGGTGATCGGCGAGAGACATTCGGTGGGCGGGGCCATTACGTCGGTAGCTTCCATCGCCCGGAGCAACCGGCCGGCGGTGTCCCGATCGTCGGCGATCTCCCGTATCTTCGGCGGGTCGTCGGGCACCTCCCGGCCGATCTCCCAGAGCCCCTCCGTGATCTTCTCGCGGGCGGTGTCCCCAACGGCGACCTCGTCGCGCTCGACGGTCGTATCGGCTGCCCGGTCGACGTAGCCCCGGAGGGTGTCGTACGTCAGCCGGTCGCGCCCGTCGGTCGTATTGTCGTCATCGGTTTCGTCGTCACCGATGTCGGCATTGAACTTCGCGGCGATCCGGCGGGCGAGCGCGCGCACGACCGCCTCGTCCTTCCGGCTCGTCGTCGCGTCGTTGACGATGGCGTGACAGTCAGCCTCGCGGCTCTCGACGACGAGCGGCCAGACCGCCTCGGTCGCTCGCTCTTGGACCGTGTCGCCGAAGGTCGTTCCCGTCTCCTCGGTCGCGGCCGTAGCGGCTCCCGCGGCCGCTTCTGCGACCTCGTGGTGACACAGGCGGTCGAACTCGCGTACGCGATCGGCTACCGCGACGGCGAACGTCTCGGTCGCTTCTTTGGACTTGTTCGCTACGGCATCGTGGACCGCCTCGATACAGGCCTCGCGATCGGGCGGCGACCACGCGAGTTCGCGCCCGAACTGTCGGTCGCGAAACGACGACAGCACGTTCGCCGCGCTCTTTTGTCCGACTCTCGTGAACTCCTCTTGGAGGAAACCCGATACCGAGTACGAGTCGGTCGTCCCGAGCATCTTGATGAGTGTCCCGAGTTCGACGCCGTGGGGATGGGGACGGATCTCCTCGGTCGCCGCCGGGAGCTGATCGGTCGCGCGTTCGGACTTGAACTCGCCTGCGGGTTCGCGTAACTCGATGCGGGCGTGAGGATTGACGACGGCGGTGTGTTTGACGTAGTTGCGCAGTTGCCCGCGGGCGCGCATGTTCGCGTCCATCTCCAACTCGATTCGAGTGCCGTGGGGGCGATCCCAGGTCGTCTCGCGCTCGGCGTAGATCTCCGGCTCGTTCGAATCGGTATCGATGATCAACTCGAAGTATTTGGCCTGCTCCGAGCCTGCGGTGCGACTCGTGATCTTCGCGGGCGTGCCGCTCGTCAACTGGCTGTAAAGCACCGCCGCGGAGATGCCGATGCCCTGCTGGCCGCGTTTCTGCTCGCGTTTGTGAAAGCGAGAGCCATACAGCAGTTTGCCGAACACGCGAGGGACCTCCTCGGCGGTGATCCCGGGGCCGTTGTCCTCGACGACGAGCGTGTAGTAGTTGCTCGATTCGGAGATATCGATGTAGACGTCGGGGAGGATGCCGGCTTCCTCGGTCGCGTCAAGGGCGTTGTCGACCGCCTCCTTGACGGCAGTGACGAGCCCCCGGGCCCCCGAGTCGAACCCGAGCATGTGCTTGTTCTTCTCGAAGAACTCCGCGATCGAGATCGCACGCTGGTTCTCGGCCAACTCCCCGGCGATGTCTTTCTCCTCGCCGAGCGTCGACTGAAAGGCGGTCATTACACGGCTTTTCTCCGGGGCGGTTAAAACCACAATGGTAGCGTCCCGGAAGTGAAAGTGATCGCCGATCGACTGCGGGCCGACTCGGCGGGGTCGTCGGCCCCGGTCGCCGGTTCATATGTCGAACGCGGCGATCGCGCTCGGCCCCCTCAGTTGCTCGATCGTCGGCGGATCAGACGATAGGACTCGCTCATTACCCAGCCGAGGCCGAAGACGGCGGCGAGAACGAGGGCCAGAGACTCCCCTTTGCCGAGCCAGGAGGGAAGCACCCACTGGGAGAGGTAATACGCCGTCTCGATCGACTCGACCAACTCGACGGCGTCGTCGACTCCAGTTCCAAGTTCCGACCGACCGGAATCGGCGGCCGACCCCGGACTGTCGATCGCCGGTTCCGACCGGTCCCGAAGCGCGTCTATCGGCGGGCCGGCCGGCTCCTCGCCATGGGGGAGCCGTTCGGCGTCGTAGGTGCCCTGGCCGGCGATCTCGTATCGCTCGACGACTTCTCCCTCAGGTGTTACTTCGAGCACTTGCGTCCCCCACGTATCGACGATGAGCGTGTTGCCGTTGGGAAGCCGGTCGGCGTCCCGAGGCCACCCTTCGAGGTCGGTGTAGCGCCAGGTCGCCTCCCACGCCGACCCGTTCTTTCGGTACTCGACGACGCGGTCGTTTTCCGAATCGGCGACGAGCACCGTCGGCGGGGACCGACTCACCAACGTCGGGTTGTGCTGTTCGTAGAGCACCGAACGATCGTCCTCGCTCCCGAGCGTCCACTCGACCCGCTTCGTCGAGCGGTTTATTAACACGACCCGATCGAGGTTCCGGGGGCTGACGAGAAAGGCGCTGCCGTTATCGATCGGATCGACGTCGTTCAGGTGAGTGAACCCCTCGCCCTTGCCGGCCGAGCGGTTCGGGTACTGGTCCCCGAAGTCGAAGAACCAGGTGACCTGCTCCCGTGAGCGATCGTAGACCGACACCCGATCGGATTTGATGTCCGCGATGGCGTACTCGCCGTTGCCGATGTAATCGACGTCGTGAGTGTCGGCAGGGATCGGAAAGCGATCGACGACCTCGCCGGTCCGCCAGTTCATCGTGACCGCGAAGAAGCCGCTCGACGGGTCGACGCCTTGCAGGTCCGCGACGAGCAGCACCCTGTTATCCCCGAGCGGGTCGACGTCGTAGTACCGGTAGAAGTCGTCGTATCGTCGGAGCCGCTCGCCCGAGTCCGTGTCGATAACGACGAACGCCGCACCCGCCGCCTGGAACTCCCGTCCCTGGCTGGTGGCGAAGGTCACGTTTCCCGCCGGTCGGTCGAGGTCGGCCGCCTCAGCCGCCGATCCGTTCTCGACGATGTGTTCAACGCCGCTCGTCGCGGCCGGGACGAGCAATAACGCGACGAGTAACGCGGCGAGAACCCGGCGACGACCGACCCGTCGATCCGTTCGCCCCCGGGACATCAGTACGAACGAGTCCGCCCGGTCGTATCAACCGTTCGACTGGCGACCGTTCGCGTCCGGTCCTGGCTTCGACCGACAAGCCCCGAGTCACCGCTCGTGGTACCGGACCGACGCCGGCTTCCGTTCGTCCGGATCGACGACGTACCGATTCCGGCCCGACTGTCGGCCAGCGGCCGAGCCGACGAATCGGAGCGGTCCGGGGCGGCCGAAGCGACCCGTCGATGGCCTCGTCCTGAACTACCGAAACCGAACGAGGGCACCGCTGTCCGGCCGATGACGGTGCGAGGGGTTTATGCTTCCCGCTCCCGTGGTTAGAAACGAACTATATGTCTCAGGAAGGTGAGTACGGAGCCGGGCAGATACAGGTCTTAGAGGGGCTCGAAGCGGTTCAAAAGCGCCCAGCGATGTACATCGGTTCTACCGACTCCCGTGGGTTACATCACTTGGTCTATGAGGTCGTCGACAACGCCATCGACGAGGCACTTGCAGGCTACTGCGACTCGATCACGGTCACGATTCACGACGACGATTCGGTGAGCGTCACCGACGACGGCCGGGGCATTCCGGTCGACACTCACGAGAACGGCCAGCCCGCCCTCGAAGTCATCCTAACGGTTCTGCACGCTGGCGGCAAGTTCGACAAGGAGTCCTATCAGGTTTCGGGAGGACTGCACGGCGTCGGCGTCTCGGCGGTCAACGCGCTCTCGAAGTGGCTCGAAGTCAGCGTCCGTCGGGACGGCGCGGTGTGGTCCCAGCGCTTCGAGGCCGGCGAACCGGCGGGCGAACTCGAACGGAAACGCGACCTCGGCGTCGAGGAAGATACCGGCACCGAGATCCGCTTTTGGCCCGACGACAAAGTCTTCGGAACGACTACCTTCGCCGCTTCGACGCTCGCGAACCGGCTTCGTGAACTCGCCTTCCTCAATCCGGGCATCGAGATCGAACTGTTCGACGAACGCGACGGCTCCCGGGATCGCTTCCGGTACGACGGCGGCATCAGGGAGTTCGTCGTCTACCTGAACGAATCGCGTACGGCGCTGCACGAGGACGTCATCTACTTCGACACCGAATCCGAGAACATCGAAGTCGAGGTCGCGATCCAGGCGACCGACGAACTCCAGGGGTCGATCCACGCCTTCGCGAACAACATCAACACCCGCGAAGGGGGAACTCATCTCACCGGCTTCAAGACGGCGCTTACGAGAGTTATTAACGACTACGCGAACCGCCACGACCTATTAGGGCCGATCGACGGCGATAATTTGACCGGTAACGATATCCGCGAGGGCTTGACGGCGGTTATCTCGATCAAACACCCCAACCCGCAGTTCGAAGGCCAGACGAAAACCAAACTCGGTAACAGCGAGGTCCGGGGGATCACCGAGAGCGCCGTCCACGAACACCTGGGTACCTACCTCGAAGAACACCCCGACACCGCGGGGACGATCATTTCGCGAGCTGTGGAAGCCGCCCGCGCCCGGCGCGCGGCGAAGAAAGCGGAGGAACTCACCCGCCGCAAGAGCGCCCTCGAATCGACCTCGCTGCCCGGGAAACTCGCGGACTGTCAGACCCGCGATCCGACCGAAGCCGAACTGTTCGTCGTCGAAGGCGATTCCGCTGGGGGGTGTTTCACCGGCGACACGGAGATCGCCCTCGCCTCGGGCCGATCGATCACGTTCGAGGAACTCGTTGAAGAGCGGACCGAGGGTGAAACCCACTACTGTTACACGGTGACGGACGACGGCGAGATCGGTCTCGAACGGATCGAGAACCCACGCGTTACAAGAGAAGACGCTTCCCTCGTCGAGGTCACGCTCGACGACGGGGAGACGATCAGATGTACACCCGATCACGAGTTCATGCTCAGGGACGGCAGCTACTGGGAGGCTCGGAACTTAGGCGAGGGCCAGTCGCTGATGCCGCTGTACAGGAAGACGTCCGATACCTCAGGGGCGAGAATCAGTATCGACGGATACGAGATGGTCAACCAGCCCATTATGAACCACTTCTGGGAGTTCACGCACCTCCTCGCCGACAGGTATAATCTCGATCACGGCCGATACGGAAGTGACTCAGGCGATCACAAGCACCACGTGGACTTCGACAAGCGGAACAACCGTCCCGACGACATCGAGCGCCTCCCCGCGGACGATCACCTCGAACTGCACCGAGAGCACGCCGCAGAGACGCTACACACCGAGAAGGCTCGGGAGAAGTCGCGGAAGCACAGGCAGTCCGAGGAGTTCAGAGAACGAATGAGCAAGCGGATGCAGGAAGCGGACACCGCTGCACACCTCAGAGAACAGGCAATCGAACAGTTGATAGACAAGGAGTATAAACAGCAGATGGCGGACGCCTGTCGGGAATACTACGAGGATAATCCCGAGTACAGAGAGCGCGTCCACCGATGTCTCGCCGAGAACGCTCGTGAGCATTGGGCTGACGAGGAACATCACCGGCAACAGCCGGACCGCATCGAGCAGTACTACGACGAGCACCCGGAGACAATCGAACGGCGTAGGGCGGAGGCAAACGAGCAGTGGGACGACGACGAACTCCAAGTATGGCGGAGCGAAAAGACCGAAGGGCAGTGGACCGAGGAATTTAGAGAACGGCGCAAAGAGGCGTGCGACCGGACCTACTACAAAAACACTATCCCGTTCATGTCGGAGATCCTGAACGAGGAGGGTGATCTGACGAACTACGACGAACGACGGCGAGAGCGGAACGATCCGAACGTTCTCACCAAGGAGACGACGGTCGAGAAGTTCTTCGAGAACGAAGAAGCGTTACTCGAAGCAGTAGGGAGTTACAACCACACCGTCGCGTCCGTCGAACCACTCGACGAGACGGCGGACGTCTACGACATCGAGGTGCCTCGGACACACAACTTCGCCCTCGATGCAGGCGTGTTCGTTCACAACAGCGCCAAACAAGCCCGTGATCGCCGGTTTCAGGCCGTACTGCCGCTGTTCGGCAAAGTGTTGAACGTCGAGAAACACCGCTTAGACCGGGTACTCGAAAACGAGAAGATCCGGGATTTCGTCACGGCGATCGGGGCGTCGATCGGCGACGAGTTCGATCTCGACGAGGCGCGCTACCATAAGCTCATCATCATGACCGACGCGGACGTCGACGGCGCACACATTCGGACGCTGTATCTCACGCTGCTCTACCGGTATATGCAGCCGCTCATCGAGGCGGGCTACGTCTATGCCGCTCAACCGCCGCTCTATCGGATCCGGCATCGCGGGGAAACTTACGACGCGATGACCGACGCCGAGCGCGACCGGATCGTCGAGGAAAAGTGCAACGGCAACCCGACTCAGGTTCAGCGGTTCAAGGGGCTCGGGGAGATGAACCCCGAGCAGCTCTGGGAATCGACGATGAATCCCGAGAATAGAGTACTGAAACGGGTCACCGTCGAGGACGCCGCCGCCGCCGACCGGATGTTCTCGGTGCTCATGGGCGACGCCGTCGGCCCGCGCAAGGCCTTCATCAAAGAACACGCCACCGACGCCGAGTGGGTCGACATTTGAACCCGAACCGGATTTCAGCATGACAGGACCTCGTACACGCGGACGAACACGGACGCAACCGAAGCGGCGAGTCACCTCGGCGTCGGTTTCGCCGGCCGACTCCGTGGGAGCTGACGGCCCGGCGCTCGGAGAAAAATCGAGGGGGACCACACGATGAGTTCGGACGTCTCCGAATCGTCCGGGGAAACGGACGCCGCACGCATCGATTCGGTTCGCATCGAGGACGAGATGGAACAGTCGTATATCGACTACGCGATGAGCGTCATCGCCGGCCGGGCGCTCCCGAAGGTCGAAGACGGCCTGAAACCCGTTCACCGGCGGATCCTCTATGCGATGGAACGGGATGGCGTCACGAGCGGCGCGACCCACCGCAAGAGTTCGAAGGTCGTGGGCGACGCGATGGGGGACTTCCACCCCCACGGCGACTCGGCGATCTACGACACGCTCGCCCGGATGGCCCAACCCTTCTCGATGCGTGCGATGCTCGTCGACGGCCAGGGCAACTTTGGAAGCGTCGACGGGGACCCGCCAGCGGCGATGCGTTACACCGAATCGCGCATGAGCGCAATCGCGGAAGAACTTCTCGCGGACATCGAGAAGGACACGGTACCCTTCTCGGCGAACTACGACGACCGCTTGGAGGAACCGGACGTCCTGCCCGCGGCGTTTCCGAACCTCCTGGTCAACGGTTCGTCGGGCATCGCCGTTGGGATGAGTACGAACATCCCGCCACACAACTTGGGCGAAGTGATCGACGCGACGATCCACCTGATCGAAAACCCCGACTGCACGATACCGGACCTAATGGAACACGTCCCGGGACCGGATTTCCCGACGGGCGCGACGATCGTCGGACGCGAGGGGATCTACGAGGCCTACGAGTCCGGCCGCGGACGGATCAGGGTGCGGGCGGACTACGAAGTCGAGGAGAGCGGGCGCAATGAGCGGATTGTCGTCACCGAACTGCCCTTCCAGACGAACAAAGCGCGGCTCATTACCCGGATCGCCGACGCCGTGAACAACGGCAAGTTGGAGGGGATTCGCGATCTACGCGACGAGTCCGATCGCGACGGGATCCGCGTCGTCATCGAACTCAAACAGGGCGCGGTCGCCGATATCGTCGAGAACCGCCTGCTCGATGGGTACCTCGAATCGACGTTCGGGGTGATCAACCTCGCGTTGGTCGACGGCGAACCCCGCGTGCTCACCCTGAAGGAAACCTTAGCGGAGTACGTTGCCCACCGCCGCGAGGTCGTTCGGCGGCGCTCAGCGTACGACTTGGCCGAAGCAGAGGACCGCGCACATATCTTAGAGGGGCGGCTTCGGGCGCTCTCGAACACCGATAGCGTGATCGAGACGATTCGGGAGGCCGCCGACCGCGAGGCGGCGCGGGAGGCCCTGCGTGAGGGCTTCGACTTTACCGAACGCCAGGCCGATCACGTCGTCCGGATGCAACTGGGTAGCCTGACGGCGATGGAAGCCGAAGAGATCGAACGCGAACACGAAG
The DNA here is from genome assembly GCA_003022925.1 of Halobacteriales archaeon QS_8_65_32. GTDB lineage: Archaea > Halobacteriota > Halobacteria > Halobacteriales > Halococcaceae > PXQR01. The sequence goes on from PXRY01000122.1 coordinate 26,043, forward strand.
AGGTCTCAGGAGAGATCGAGCGGCTAGAGACGATCCTTGGCGACGAGGCCGAACTCGACGCGGTGATAACCGAGGAACTACGCGGGATCCGCGGCGAGTACGCCGACGAGCGCCGGACGACGATCGCGGACAACGACGGCACCGTTACCCACGAGGACCTCATTCCCGAAGAAGAAGTCCTCATTACCCTCACCGAATCCGATTACATCAAACGGATGCCCGTCTCCCGGTTCACATCCCAGAACCGCGGCGGAAAGGGGATCATCGGCACGAAGCTCAAATCCGGGGACCGGGTCGCCACGGTCTTTCGGACCAACACGCACGACCACCTGCTTTGTTTCACGAACCAAGGCCGGGTCTACGAACTCCGGGGCTACGAGGTGCCCGAGATGAGCCGTACCGCCCGAGGGACCTCCGCAGTCAATTTGCTCGACTTCAACGCCGACGAGGAGATCGCCGCCGTTGTGAGCGTTGCCGATCTCGACCCCGAGGAGTTCCTGACGACGGTCACGAAAAACGGCTACGTCAAACGCACTTCGACCGAACAGTTCTCGAACATTCGCTCGACGGGGATCATCGCCACGAAACTCGACCCGGACGACGAACTCGTCGACGTCGTCGTTACCGACGGCTCCCGGGACATCGTGATCGCCACCCAGGCCGGGCGCTCGATCCGCTTCGACGAGAGCGAGGTGCGGGCAATGGGCCGCAGCGCTCGCGGCGTCCGGGGGATGAAAACCGGCGAACAGGGCATCGCGGGGATCGCGTCGGTCGACGAACGAACCCAGTGGCTGCTCACCGTCACCGAGCGCGGCTACGGGAAACGTTCGCCCATCGACGCCTACCGCAAGCAGTCGCGCAACGGCAAGGGGCTGATCGACATCAAGACCAACGAGCGAAACGGCCTCACGAAGGCGATCGAGGCCGTCGGGCCGGGCGATCACCTCTTCGCGATGACGGAGGGCGGCCAGATCACCCGCACTCCCGTCGAGTCGATCTCGATGGTCGGCCGGAACACGATGGGCGTAACCGTCATGCACGTCGCAAGCGGCGATCGCCTCGCTAGTATCGACGTGCTCCCAGCGGCCAGACGGGACGACGCTGACGTCGAGTCCGGCGGCGACACCGAACCCGACGGTGACTCCGAAAACCATGGGATCGAACCCGACCCTGACCGACCCGATGCCGCCCTCGAAGGCGACGGGGATCGCTCTCCAGCTGAATCGGAACCGGAACCGGAATCGGGGTCGGAACCCGATACCGAGTTCGGATCGACACGCGGAACGACCGAGTAGCGCCCAACCGGTCCGTCGGCGTCGGCCCGTCCGCATCGGCCGCCGTCCGACGAACGTCACACGGCGAAATCGTTGCGGAAGCGAAGGGTTTTGTTTTCTCCATCACGACTCCCGATCGAACCAGCCATGACGGGTGCTTCCCTCCCCTCGATCGGGCCGAACAGACCCTCCCGACGGACCCTGCTCGTCTGTCTCGTCGCGGTGATGACCGTTCTCGCCGGCTGTGGCGGCGGTGGTGGCGGTAACGGCGGTGGTGCAGGCACGACCGCGGCGACGACCGGAACGAGCACGGCAAGCGGCACCGGAGCGGGTACTGCGACCTCGACAGGGACAGGGACGAGGACGGGAACAGCGACCGCCGGCGATACTACCGCGACCGATACCGGAACGGCAGCCGGTTCTGGGACGACGAGTGCCGGTCCCGGGACGACAGCGAACGGAACGGGAGCGATGGAGGGGGCGAACGCTTCGGGGACGAACGCCAGCGGCGGGATGAACGCCTCCGTGGAGAACGCCTCCCTCCGGGTCGCTCACATGTCGCCCGACGCGCCCGCGGTCACGATCTCGATCGACGGCCAGCAGGTACTCTCGGACGTTCCTTTCCCCGAAGTATCCGAATACCTGACCGTTCCGGCCGGCCAGCACCGGGTACAGGTCACGGAAGCGGGCACCCCGAGCAACGTTCTGTTCAACGGGTCGGTGATGCTCGATCCCCGGGCGTACACCCTCGTCGCCGCCGGCGAGGCGAGCGGGAGTTCCCGGACGGACACGCGGTTCGGAGTTACACTGCTCAACGATAGCACCGCGCCCGCCGGGTCGAACGCCTCAGTACGGCTTACCCACGTCTCGCCCGACGCCGGTCCCGTCGACGTCACGGTCAACGGCACCGACCAGGTGCTCTTCGACAACGTAACGTTCGCGAACGCGAGCGACTACGCCGAAGTGCCGGGCGGCAACTACACCCTCTCCGTTCGCGCGGCGACGGCGAACGACAGCGGGCCGGTCGTCGACAGCTTCGACGTTACTCTCACGAACGGCACTGCCTACACCGCCTTCGCCGCGGGCTACGTTACTCCCGGACGCGCGCCGGTCGGCGTCTCCTTCGAGCCGATCATCGTTACTGATGGGTTGGACGCGACAATCCGCTTCGCCCATATGGCCCCCGACGCGCCGGGCGTCGACGTATCGGTGAGCGGCCAGGTCGCCGACGAAGGACTCGCGTACACCGGGGTGACGGAGTACTTCGAGGTGCCCGCGGGCAACCGGACGGTAACGATCACCGCGGCGAACGCCAGCGAACCGCTCTTCGAGGGCCAGGTCGAGCTGAACGCCTCGACGAACTACACGGTCGTCGCCGCGGGTGAGGCGAGCGAAGGTAGTGACAGGCCCTTCGAGCCGATCGTGCTTGACGATGACGAAGGGCCATCGAACGAGAGCGTCGCGACCGCCCGGCTCGTCCACGCCGCGCCCGACGTGCCGCCGGTTGCCGTCGAGGCGAACGGAGAGGTCGTCTTCAGCGACGTGGACTACGGGAACGTTTCGGCCTCCGCGACGGTTCCCGGCGGGAACTACACCTTCGACGCGTTCGTCGCAACCGCCGACGACACCGGCGACGACATCGAGTCGTTCTCGAACGTCGACCTCGCGAACGGCACGGAGTACACTGTCTTGCTTGCCGGATACGTGACGCCGAGCGATGAGCCGGGGTCGGCCGAGCTCGAACTCGTCGTTGCGAACGATACCGACGACTACGAGGACCGCGACTCGCTGGACTAACGGTCGCACCTTCTTGTTGGCGTCCTACGCGCACCTTTTTTAGGGTCCTCGTTCGCGCTCGTTTCACTCGCGCTCACTGCGGGCCTGAGAAAAAGGTGCGTGCTTAGAGCTCGAGGCGCTCAACGATGCGGTCGTTATCGGCGCTATTTAACGCGACGATCCGGACGAACTCCTCTAAGCCCGAGTCGTCGAGTTTGGCTTTGAGCAGCGAGTCGACCTGAAAAACCCCCGCAGCGTTGGTCATCTCGATCTCGACGAGCACTGGGACACTCTCCCCGGCTTCAAGCGTGACGTCCCGGATTGCCTGGCTCGACACCGTGTTGATGCCCCGGCCGCCGCGATCGTAGGGGTTGCGCGAGCGCCCGCGTTCCATGTCCAAGGCGTCGGCGACCCGGAGCACGCCGGCTTCGGTGGTCAGGGGTGTCTCGGGCGTGTGGTGACAGAGAATCGCATGCAACACTTCGCCCTTCAGGCGGACGCGATCGCCGATGTCATCATAAAAGTCGGGCAGGACCCGATCGAGCACGTCGGCGGCGAGGGGGATCGAATAATACGGGTGGTCCTCGCGGTGGACGACGTGGCCGATGTCGTGTAGCGTCGCGGCGAGGGCGATGATCACGGACTCGTCGGCCTCGTCGAGTCCCTGGTCGCGCGCGCCATTGAAGGCGACGTTGCCGCGTTTGAGCAGGTCGTACAGACACAGCGCCCGGTTGCGGACGATAGCGACGTGTTGGGTACCGTGGTCGTTGTACCGCATCCGAGTAACGGGATTGACGTTCTGAGCGTCGAGATATACGGAGATCTCCGGATCGTTCTCGACGAATTCGAGCACACGGTTGAGCCGTTCGTCGGGAAACGCGTGGTCGGAATCGGGCTCGTAGGTTCGACTGGCGGCTGTGGGGACGTCCTCGCTCATACGGCCGGTTCGAGGACCGGAGGGAAAAGTCCTCCCGGGGCGAAACCGTCGAACAGACCCAATGCATCGAAATAGGGACAGCGCATCGACACGCTCCGCGCACGCAGCGGTGGAACTGTCGGAGATCCGTCGCACAGGGGGGACGCAGTGCGAAGCGCTCGAACGGTATCGAACAGCATCGAGCGGCGTCGGGCGGCGCTCGGGCGCGCTCCGGCAGCGCTGCCAGAACGCTCAGGCGGTGCTCAAGCGGCGGTTCCGGCGGCCGCCTCGGCGGCGGCTTCGACCTCGTCGTAGTCAGGTTCGGTGCTCGGTTCGCCGATCCAGGCGTAGGTCACCTCGCCGTCGTCGTCGATCACGAACACGGCTCGCTGGGCGAACCCATAGAGCCCCATCTCCTCGAAGTCCATCGAGACGTCGTACTCCTTGATGATCTCCCTGTTAGCGTCGCTGATAAAGGCGAAGTCGAGGTCGTTGTCCTCGCGGAAGGCGTTGAGCGCAAAGGGCGAATCGACGCTCACACCATAGACCGTTGCGCCGACCGCGTCGTAGACGTCGAGTCGTTCGTCGATGGTTCGCATCTCGCCGGTACAGACCCGCGAGAAGGCACCGGGGAAGAAGGCGAGCACGACCGGGCCGTTATCGAGGTGATCGGCAAGCGTGAACCCCTCGATATCGCCGTTCGCGAGCGGTGCGGTGAAGTCGGGCGCGTCGTCGCCGTCTCGTACCATAGCGACTCGTGTAGCCCCGGCGGCTAAACGGTTGCCCTCGGCGGACGAGACGAGCAAAAAGCCTATAATTGAAAAGGAACGATACGCAAGTATCGATGATACCGACGACTGCACTCCAGATCGGCATCCCCGGTGGGCCAGAGCTCCTCATCATCCTGCTCATCGCCGTGTTACTGTTCGGGGCAAACAAACTACCGAAACTCGCCCGATCGAGCGGGCAGGCAATGGGCGAGTTCCAGAAGGGCCGCGAGGAGATCGACCAGGAGCTAGAGAAGATGCGCGAGGGTGCGAGCTTGGAAACTGATTCCGAACCGGGAACGACGACC
>PXRY01000122.1:31103-67433 GCA_003022925.1 Halobacteriales archaeon QS_8_65_32
GCCGACGCCGAATCGTAGACGCTTTTCCCTTCGCTCGTGTTCCCGAAGCAGGGCGTGTGGCCTAGCGGAGAGGGCGAGAGGTTCCTAACCTCTAGACCGCGGGTTCGAATCCCGTCACGCCCGCCTTACTGACGTTTTGTCCCACGCTCGCGAGCGTTACACTACATCGCATGAACTAAGAGCTAACCGTAGCAATCGCGATCGGATCGCATCGGGACTACGACGCCGTGGGTAGGAGATATTGGGGAATTCTAAGCAGTCCGTAAAACCGTACGAGCATGGCACGAACCGCCGAATTACCGATAGATGGACGCCTTTTTGAATCGCGAACTACGAGCGGGATTTAGTGACTACGGGAGACGGCAGTGACGGTTCGCTTGCGCTCTTTCGGAATCGGGAGTTCGTTGCACTCGCGGGCACTGCGTTCGCGCGCAGTCAGGCGTACTCGACAATCCTCATCGCACTCGCGCTGTATGCTGATCAGTTGGGCACCTCGGGAGCCGTCGAGGGCCTGTGGGGCACCGCCTTCGCGCTCGTCCAGTTGGCGATCGTCCTGCCGCTCGGACGGATGGTCGACACCCACAACGCGAAACGGTTCCTGCTCGGCGGATTAGTCCTCAACGTCTGTGTCTTCGTCGGCTTCGCGGCGGTCGAAGGCGTTGGCGGGATCGTCGCTATGCGAATGCTCCAGGGGCTCGGCGCGAGCGTGCTCTGGCTCACCGGCTCGGCGGTCGTCGGCGAACTCAGCCCCGACGCCGAGCGCGGCCAGTGGCTCGGCACCTACAATCAGGTCGGGGCCTTCTCCAGTCTCGCGGGCGATCTGGTCGGCGGCTTTCTGCTGTACGCCTACGGCTTTACGGTGACCTACGCTGCGTTGAGCGCCGTCACGATCGCCGCCACCGCGGGTATCTGGCGCTTCTTGCGCGATAACCCGGGCGGGCGGACCGATCCCTCGAAGGTAACGAACACCGAGACCTTGCGACGGCTGCTCGGCCGCTCTGCGATCCGGGCGCTCGTGACCCTCCGGCTGGGGCTTAGCTTCGGGAAGATGGCGGTGATCGTCTTTTTGCCGATCTACGCGCGGACCGTCTTCGGGATGAGCCCGCTCGCCATCGGTGGTGTGCTCGCCGGCGGCAAACTCACGAAGTCATTGCTACAGGGCGTCGTCGGCGGGTACCTCGATCGCGTGGGCAAGAAACACTACTTCGTGATCGCCGGCACGCTTACCTACGGGTTCGGCGCGGCGATGATCCCGCTGGCCGGTTACGCTCAGGGAGTGATCCCGCCGCTCTCGCTGTCCGCTCTCGGCACCTCGATTTCGGTGGTGCCGGCGTTCGTGCCGCTCTTTTGTGCGTATGCGGTGATCGGCGTGGCAGACAGCCTCCGGCTGCCGGCGAGCATGGCGCTGTTCGTCGAGGAAGGGGAGTTCTTCGACGCCGTGGCGGGCAGCCTCTCGCTGCGCTCGATCGCCTGGAAAGTAGGGCAAGTGCTCGGGCCGCTCTCGGTTGGCGTGATCTGGGATCTGGCGTCGGTGACCGTTGCGTTCCTGACGGCGGCGGCGTTCATTACCGTTTCGGCGGGCGTGTTCGTCTCGCTGTACCGCGCCGAGCCGGCCCCCGACGTCACGGCCGTACCGGGCGATTGATCGCCCACGGTCGCCCACGATCGTATTCGTTACCGGCGACTTAGCCGTTCTCGCGCTCGTCGTCCCGGTCGTCGTCCGTGAGCCTCGTCACCTCGATCACCGACAGGGGGACGTTGCTAAGCGCGCCGCCGACCTCACTTTTCGCGATCCGTTCTGCGTGTGACTCCCCGTCGGCGTTGAAGACCGTCAGTTCACAGAGCAGGCCGACGATCGCCGTGTTCGCCGCGATGAACGCCGAATCGAACGGCTCGCCACACGCCGGACAGCCCGTGACGCCGACCTCGATGTCGACGTACTCCTTGTCCGCGTTGTTCAGTTGCTTGCCCGCCTCGCTCACCGCGACGCCGATCGCGTCGTCGATTGCCCCCACGTCGCGAACGAGCCAGGCGGCTTCCATCGCGACGAGGTAGTCCGCGTCTTCGGCCATGACACTCCATGCGTGTTCTATGGGTTCGTGCCTTCCGCTTCGAAACGGCCGGCGAAACCGTCGGTCGACGCAACGGTCGGTCGGCGGATAGTTGGGCCGGTGGCGGCGTTAACTCGCGCGATTGCTTACCGAGCAACCTAGATGGAGTAGGACTGGAAGGGGCCGACCGCGTGGCGGCTTCGCCGTGGTTCGAAAGACGCCGGCGGCGTCTTTCGTTCAGTGTGGGACCTCCGATCCCGCTCGCAATCAGAACGCTTCGCGTTCTGACAACATTACGAGAGAGCTCCGCTCTCTCGAACGACCACGTTACAAGAGGTCGGCTCCGCCGACCTCGCGCTCGGCGACGGCGGGCGACGCGAGCACCGCAGGAGCGACTGGAGGGAGCAACGAGGAGCACAGCGAGCCCCCCGGGCCGAGCGGTCGGGGGCTTTCCGATCGTTCTGTACTCCCCTCCTGCCCAAGTCTCTGAGTTAACATGAATTGACACCGGTGGGCCGGTCGATCGAAAGGGTGAGAAGGAGTGCGTTTATCAGCGCTGGGCCGGTAGCGAGGAACATGCACGACCCGATCGAAGACTCTCGCTTTTCGCGCAATCGCGACCGCCACGCCGTCGAACGGGCAGCGTTCGAACCCGAACTCGGCGTCCCACCAGGCGGACGAAACGACGACAGGAGGGACGACCGCGCCGACATGGACGTCGACGGCGAACTGAAGACCGGCACGACCACGGTCGGGCTCACCGCCGCCGACGGCGTCGTGCTCGCAACGGACATGCGGGCGAGCGCCGGCAATCTCGTCGCGAGCAAGGACGCCCGAAAGATCCTGGAGATCCACCCGCAGGCGGCGCTGACGATCGCCGGCGCGGTGAGCGCGGCCCAGTCGCTCGTCCGCTCGCTGCGCGCGGAGGTCAACCTCTACGAGACTCGCCGCGACGAGGAGATGAGCATGCAGGCGCTCTCGACACTCATCAGCAATTTCCTCCGCAGCGGCGCGTTCTTCATCGTTCAACCGGTTCTCGGCGGCGTCGATAGCGACGGATCGCACGTCTACAGCATCGATCCACTCGGAAGCCTCTCGGAGGAACCGTACACCGCGAGCGGATCGGGGACGCCCTTTGCCTACGGCGTGTTAGAAAGCGAGTTCGAGGAGGAAATGAGCACGGAGGACGCCCGCACCGTCGCCGCACGTGCGGTCAACGCCGCCACCGAGCGCGACACCGCGAGCGGCAACGGCTTGCTGTTGAGCGAAATCACCGATGACGGCGTCGCAGTCGACGAGTTCGAGGCCGTCACCGACGCGCTGTAGAACCCACTTTTTTCGGCTCAGGCTGTCCTCGCTCGCGCCTGCGGCGTTCGCTGCGGGCACCACTCGTCTGCTCACGGGCCGGAGGCCCGTTCGCATGGCCCGCAGGACTCTCCGAGTCCCGCGCTTACCGCAAAAACCTGGAGTAAAAAGGCCGCTCCTTCGCACCTATCGGCGCTCAGTCACGGGGAACCGCTCGCTCGTCTCCGACTCGTTCGCGGATGCGATGGTACCGCATGAGGGCAAAGCTGTATCGCAAACACGACACGCTTAATCGCCTCACCGTCTTCCGTTCGAGTAGTGTCTTCGCAGTTCGCCATCTCGGTTCGTGATCTCGAAAAGGACTACGGGGACGTCCAGGCGCTCCGTAGCCTCTCGCTCGACGTCGGGGCGGGACAGTTCTTCGGCCTGCTCGGGCCCAACGGCGCGGGCAAGACGACCTTTATCAACGTACTCGTCGGCCTGGTCAATCGGACCGGCGGTGAGGCCCGCGTGTTCGGTGCCGACGTCACCGACGACTATCGGCAGGTCCGCGACCGGATCGGCATCGCCCCCCAGGAGTTCAACGTCGATCGCTTCTTCCCGACGAAGGAGGTTTTGATGCACAAGGCGGGCTATCACGGCGTCGATCGAGCGGAAGCTGCCGACCGCGCCGACGAGGTCCTCCGGACGGTCGGCATCTACGAGAAGCGAAACACGAAGTTCACCTACCTCTCGGGCGGGATGAAACGCCGGTTCGTGCTCGCGCGCGCACTGGTTTCCGAACCCGACCTGCTGATCCTGGACGAACCGACCGCCGGCGTGGACGTCGAGTTACGGCGGGACCTCTGGCGGATCATCACCGAGTTGAACGACGAGGGGACGACGGTCCTGCTGACGACGCACTACATCGAGGAGGCAGAACAGCTCTGTGACGAAGTCGCCATTATGGCCGAGGGCCGTAAGATCGCCGTTGCGAGCCCCGCTGAACTCACCCAGCGGGGCACCGACACCCTCCGGATCCTCCTCGACGAGACGCCGAGCGGAGTGCCGGATATCGACGAGAGCGGCCTCGAAAACGGCTCGATCGAGGACATCGCCGTCGAGGGTAGAGAGGTCGTCGTGACGGCCAAACGCGCCAACGCGGTTGCGCCCGAACTCGTCCGCCGCCTCGACCGGGCAGGCTACCAGGCGACGAACTTAGACATCGAACCCGCCTCGCTAGAAGAGGTCTTCGTCGATCTGACGAGCCACGACGCAGACGACGCCGACGAGGGCGAGGACGAGAGCGGCGAGACCGATGCGGACGCACAACGGCTCGAATCGCCGGAGGCGACTACATGAGCACGGTCGCAGCGGAGTCCCTCTCTGCCCACACTCACCGCGGTCGTAGCCAAGCTGCTCCCTGCTCTCGTTCGCTCGCTGGTACTTGCTCACGAGAACGCTGGAGGCGGTTCGCGTGAGTGTAGTATCGACCGGTATACGGTCGCTGATGCGCCGCGAGATCCTCCGGTACGTGCGGATGCCTCAGAGCACCTTTTTGCCGCCGTTGGTGACCAACGCGCTGTTTTTCGTCGTCTTCGGGGTCATCATCGGCGGTCGAATCGACTCATACGGACAGTTCTCCTACATCCTCTTTATTCTCCCAGGGCTAGTGGTTCTCGGCGTCGTCTCCCAGGGGTTTCAGAACGCTTCGTTTACGATCTTTCACGGCCGATGGGAGGACTACATCGAGGAGATCCAGACTGCACCGCTGTCCTACGGCGAGATGGTCGTTGCCTACGTCCTAACGAGCGCCCTCAGGGGAATCATCGTCGGGACGTTTATCGGAATCATCGGCGCGGTGTTCACCCTGCTCGACCCCGAGACGGCGGTCGTGGGAGTTGCCCACCCGTTGTACGTGGTCGCGTTCGTGCTCGTTATCTCGGTACTCTTCTCTGCGCTCGGCGTCGTCGGCGGGTTGTGGGCGACGACCTTCGACGATCTGGCGGTGATGAATCAGTTCATCATCCAGCCGCTGGTGTTCGTCGGCGCGGTCTTCTACCCGCTATCGATTCTCGCCCAGCCCTGGCAGACGGTCTCGCTGATCAACCCGATGGTCTACATGGTCGACGGTGTGCGCTACGGCTTTCTCGGCATCTCGGAGATCGGCCCCGACCTCTCGCTCGCGGTGCTGACGGTCGCCGCGGTCGTCGCCGTCGCCGTCGACGCCTGGCTGTTCCGACACGGCTACGGCCTAACCGAGTGAGCGAGACCCTGGTTCGAGCGGATCGAACCACCGATCGGCGCTCGACGCTCGGCCGACGATCAGCCCCGTTTCGGTACCGATTAGCCTGCGTCGGGCCTCGACGACGCGGAGCGAGCGTCGAAGGCGCGGAGAGGGCCTCAGAGCGAATCGGGATCGACCGTCTCGCCGTCGACGCGCACCGTTACGTCGCCGTCGGTCTCGAAGGAGTCGATCTCGCCGCTGAACGCGTACCGGTCGGTGAAGGGGGCCCATACCTTCCCATTCACCGTGTCACCGCCCGAGACGGAGTCGTCGGGGTTTCCTTCGAGGTCGGTGACCGTCCCGGTGACGACGACCCGATAGTCGCGTGGACCGTTCGTCGTCGAACCGGCACCCTTGACGATCAGCGAGCGGTCCTCGTCGTCGCTCCCGTCGTCGGACGAATCGGAACTCTCCGACGGCTCGGAGTCGGCGTCTTCTGAATCGGAATCGGAGTCGTCGCCGTCGTCCGCATCGCTCGAATCGGACTCGGTATCGTCGGATTCCGTCGCGGCGTCGTCGCCGCCGGCGTCGATCGTTTCACCGTCGGCTTCGACCGTCACGTCGCCGTTGGCGGTCACGTCGGTCACCGCGCCGTCGAGCGAGAACGTGTCGGTAAAGCCCGGCCAGACCTTCCCCGAGGCGCGCGACCCGCCCGAGGAGACCCCGTCGTTCGAGTCCTCGGACTTGCTCCCATAAAAGGTCCCGTCGGTCCGTAACTCGTACTCGACGGGTCCGTCGTTGCTCTCGCTGGCGGTCACGTCGGCCGTCCCGGCCGACCCGGACGCCTCCTCGGAACCATCGGAGTCCGAATCGTCGGACCCCTCCGACTGGCTGGTGTCCTCGGAATCCGACCCCTCGGAACTCTCGGAGGAATCCGATCCCTCCGAATCGGCCGCGCTATCGGAAGCGTCGGAGCCGTCGCTCGTGGCACTTGACCCACCGGAACCGCCCGAGCCGCCGGACCCGGCCGCCCCGGCTGCGCTCATCGGAACGCCGCCCGGCGGGCTGAGGTCGGGACTCGACGTCCGGGTTAGGCCGCTCGCGCTGTAGTAGTCCCAGTCACCGATGCCGTCGGCCTTTCTGACCTCGTTGGGCGCGTCGTACTCGACGTTCGATACCGAGAGCGTACACTCGCCATCGCGGTTGTCGTAGTTGTTCGCCCCGACGTTAAAGGCGTTCACGCCGGCTTCGATGGCGACGTTCTCGACACGACCGCGTTCCCACTGGTTCCACACCCCCGAGTTGTCGCAGTCCGCCGCGACCGAGTTTCGCACGTAGCTCCCGTCGGAGCCGATCCGGAAGCCGTTCCCGCCCGTGTCGTGGGCGTAACACCCTTCGATGTGGACCGCCCCGCCCCCACCCGGTTTTCGCTCGGGGGTCGAACCGGGTGCCGATGCGTAGATGCCGTGGCTACTCGACGTGTTGCCGACGTTCGCGTTCCGGATCGTGATCGTCCCGGAGTGCTCGCGGTGGACGAAGATCGGCGTCTCGTCGGCGGAGGCGACCCCGCCGACGTAGACGTTCTCGATCAGGCCGCTACCGCCGGACGTCTCGACCGTGATGGGGTTCGATCGAGCCTCGCCCTCGATACCGACGTTTCTGATCTCCCAGTCGTTGCCCCGCGCGACGATCGATACGTCCGAGCCGTTCGCGACGATCCGCTTGTTCGCGAGCACGTCGCCGTCGCCGAGAACGACCTTATAGGGTGCGTCGATCGTCTCGGGATCGGCGTTCGGAGCCGCCGTTACGGAGCCGGTTCCGAGCGCGCCGCCGGCCGCGAGCGCACCGAGCGCCCCCGCTGTCTTCAGCACGTTCCGGCGCGAGAGGCCGGCGCTCGCGACTCGGTCGTTTCTCGCCGCGCCGACGGCCGTACTTCCGGCCGCCGTGCCGTCGGTCGCCGCGCGATCGTTCGTCGTACTATCCGCTCGTCGGTCGTCCGCTGTCTCGTTGTCGCGTTCCATTTGACACCACTCGATAGCGAATCGACGGACCGACGATCGGGACAAAAACCGGGCGTACCGTTGCGAGTGTTCCGCATCGTTGCACGGTGCTAACGTGTGCTTGAGGTGTACGTAACGAGTCGTTCGAGTCGCATTAGCACGTTTAACGTCTCTATTAGTCAGTCCGAACGCTGCCTCGTCGCGGGTGATCGCCGGCGGTCCCCGCGGTGGTTTTGTCGTCCGACGGTGGCCCCAGTGGTATGAGTTCGCGTCTCGACGGTCTCGCAGGTCTCGATGTCGGCGCGCGCGCACGACGGGTCCGGACGGTCGCGGGCGCGATCGTCCACGAGGTGCGCGCCGAGAGCATCACGTTCATGGCCGGTTCGATCGCCTACCACGCGTTCGTCTCGCTGTTGGCCCCTGTTGATCCTCGTTCTCGCAGTCATCTCGACGATCGGCGATCGGCGCTTAGAGGAGGGGTTCATAACCTTCGCCGGGGCGGTGCTCACGCCGAACACCGGCGGCGTCTTGATGCGCGAACTCGAACGGGCGGGGACACAAACGGGCGTGTCGGTCGCTGGCGTGGTCGTACTACTGTGGGGAACGCTCCGCATCTTTCGCGGGCTCGACCGGGCGTTTTCGGACATCTACGAGACCGAGGCCCACAACTCGGTGGCCGATCAGGTGGCGGATGGTACGCTCGTTCTCCTGACGTTCTGTCTCGCGCTCGTCGCGGGGTGGGGCATGAACGCGGTGCTCTCGCGGTACGGGCCGGGCTTACTCGTCGGCGCTACTCGACAGGTCGTCCTGGTTTTCGGGCTTGCGATCACGTTCTTTCCGGTGTATTACGTCTTTCCCGACACGGACGTTACGGTGCGGGAAGTCCTCCCGGGCGCGTTCGTCGCCGCGATCGGTTTGACGGCGCTCGAGGCTGCCTTCCGGCTGTACGTGGGGTTCAAATCGCCCGAATCGAGCGTCGTCACGGGCATCTTGATCTTGCTCACGTGGCTGTACTTCAGTGGCCTAGTCGTGTTACTCGGCGCGGTCTGTAACGCCGTCCTCTCGAATCGGAGCCGGGACGTCAGCATCGAGCCGGTGATCGGCGGGATTTTCCCCCCGATCGCGCCGAGGAGGTCGCCGAGCGATGCGAGCACTTGCTCGCGAGCCTCCGGGAACTGGATGCGAACCTCGCGGCCGGAACCGGGATCGACATCGCCGGGGACGACGGCGAGGCACACCTGCCGCCGCCGCGCCGGGTGGAAATCGACGACGGGACGGCGAGTGCGATACCCGGTGACGGGGTCGTGAGCCTCGCGATCGAGTGGGACCCGCGAGAGACGGCGAAGACTGACGACGCTGCCGAGAGCGTCCAAATGGGCTGAGACATGCGACGAGGCGGCGGCAACGTCCGAATACCGGCACTCCGGTTCGTCAGCACACGGATCGAGAGCAACTGCACCGGCCGGGATTCGAACCACGCTCGGATGTTCCTGCTCGCTCGCTTCACTTACTGTGCGGGCTGCGATTGATTCGACTCGCAAACGCGAAGCGTTTGCTCACCCAGGTCAATGCTATGAAGATCGATGGCTCAATCTGAAAGCAGAAGCATGCGCCGGCCGGGATTTGAACCCGGGTTAATGGCTTGGAAGGCCATTGTCATACCACTAGACCACCGGCGCTCACTCCGTTCGCGCCGTACTCCCGCTCGCTTCGTTCGCGGGACCACCGACGCGCAGTTCGCAAGCCGTGAGTTGCCGAGCGCGGAGTAAGACGCTTTCCTTTCGCACCACGACGTAGCTCGACAACTCTCGCCTGATCACTCGGACGCGCTGACTTCACCGAAGCAGTTCCCGTGCGAGCGATACGTCCGCTCAATGTCGAGGCTACTCGCCGCCAGATCACGGTCGAACTCCCCGAGATCGTAGATGTGGTAGTAGCGGGGCACGGTCTCGCCGTCCGGCAGCGTCCAGTCGATCGTCGCGTCGAAACCCTCCAATCGGTCGAATCGGTCGTGGCTCACCGACCAGACGCTCACAAGCGCGCGTCCACCGGGTGCGAGCACCCGCGCGAGTTCTTCCAGGCTTGCGATCCGAGCCTCGCGATCCGGCAAGTGATGCACCGTCGCGATCGAGAGCGCGAGATCGATCCGCCCGGAACCGAGAGGCAATCGCGCGGCGTCGCTTTGCACGAGGGCAAGCGCGCCGTCGTAACCGCGTTCGGCCGCACGTTTCCGGGCTTCGCCCAGCACCTCGGCGCTCGCGTCCACGCCGAGCACCCGTTCGACCCGCTCGGCGAGGGAACCGGCATGGCGGCCGTTCCCACAGCCGACGTCGAGGCCGATCCGTCCGTCTCCCGCCCGCTCGCCCTCGTCTTCGCTCTCGTTTCCGGCGGATCGCCCGTTCTCGCTTCGTTCGATGAAGTCGGTGACGTCCTCCCAGGGGTGTGTGCGCGTCCGTGCGAAGTGGGCCGCGATGCGGTCGTAGGTCTCTCGGACGCCCCGACGGCTTCGGACCCGATCCATACCCCTGCTTCGAGTCGCTTCGTGAAACCCGCACTGGTACGTTCGCCCGATCTTCGACAACGCTCGTTCGGACCTCGACGAAACTCGCCCAGGTCGCGTTACGCGAATCGGTTCGTACGAACCGATCCGTGCAAGCCGACTCAGGCGAACAGCAGAAAGGAGCCGTACGCGAGGGTAAGCATGATTGCAGCGTGTTTCGCCCCGTCGGCGAGGTCGCCTTTCGCCATCTGGCCGGCGACGAAGCCCGACGCCGCGCCTTGGATCGCCGCGGTGTGAAACAGCAGCGTGACGTACGCCCTCTTCTGTGCGTCGGTGAGTCCGACCGCACGGCCGCCGATCCCGCCGTCCCCGAGCGTTGCCGGCTCAGTGGTGATAACGACCATCGTGTAGGGGTGTCGCACCCAGTACCGCTCGCGTTCTTCGATGCCCTCGCTGGCCTCGAACGTCGCGAGCGGGCCGTGTGCGTCGGCGTCGTAGGCGTCTGCGAACCCGGCGCGCCGGCCCGATCCGAGCGCGCGTCGCAGACGATCGAACAGGCCCCCACCCATCCCGAGGTCGCCGTCGTCGCTCGTTCGACCGTCGTCCGCGTAGCCGCCGCTGGCACGACCGCCCGGCGAGCGACTGGAGTGATCGTCGGCCCCCCGCCCTTTCGGAAGGGAAGCCGATCGGCCGGCGTCGGGTTCGTGCTCGCCGGCGGTCGCCGACCGGTCGGTCCAGAGTCCCTCCTTGGCGTCGGCGTCCGCGGCGTCACGAGCGTCGGAGCGACCCGTACCGTCCGGGGCAGCCTCGTCGCCGGCATTGGTCGAATCGAGTCCGAGAGGCGGTCGCGTGCCCCGGTTTCGGGGTTTGGGGCCATCGGCACCGCGGTGGTCGCCCGACGCCGATGGGACCCCGGGCTCGGCGTCGTCGGTCTCGGTTCGGGCGCTCGGGTCCGGTTCCCGGTCCGTTCGGTCGTCCATTCTGCAGGTCCCGCCCGCCGCGAACCGCGCGCCGACCGCTGGCGGCTCCCCGGCAGGTCGATCAGGGAGGGGTTGTCCCCTCGTCGGTTAAATATATTAGCAATCGAGTGTTCGAAATATTTACAGGCGAACGATGCGGCAGCGCGGACGCCTCGTACCGTCGCGTTCGGTCGGAACTGAGAGTCGAGTTCGGTGGACCGATCGGGCGATCGCGGACGGAAAACTTTCGATCCCGGAGGTGGCGTTACGTTCATGCTCCCTGAAATCGTAACGCGGAGCACGGAATGAGGCGCGATTATTTCAGCGTGGAGATCCGCAACGCGGGTACGGGGGACGCCGAGAGGGACAAAGCGCCCGAACGGCCGACGATCGATATCGCGTTCGACGGCCCGGAGGCGGCGCTCGACGATCGACTAACGAACACGGGGGAAAGTCGCCCTTCGCCGGCGATCGACATGACGTATCGACTGCTCGATCCCGCCGACGACCCAGACGCCAGCGGCGTGATCGGCGTTACTGACCGTCAGACCGGCGACTTCCTGCTCGAAGCGAACGTCGGCGTTTCCCGCGTGTTCGAGTTCGTCCAGGCGGCCCGCGAGTACGGCAAGCGAACCGACGGCACCGACCGGTATGGGGTGCGAGTGACCCGCGGGGAAGGCGAGGTCGCCCGTCACGACAAATCAACCTTCCTCGTCTACAACGAGGAGGGAAACCTCGCGCGCCGTCACAGCCTCATTCCGAGCGGCGTCGAACTCTGATTCGCTTTCCATCGAGATCCGTCTCCTTTTCGGCGCTCTTTGTTCCTGCTTCGATCGCTCGGTAGCCCTCCTAGATTTCGTCGTGCGTGCGCCCCGCTTGGTCTTGCTCCCCGAGTCCGGGTCGTCAGCTCCGGATTTTAGGCGCTCGATACCGAGCGACCGCCACCGGCTCCGGGCGACCGTCGGTTTCCGGTCGTCGGTTCTCGGCCGTCGATTCCAGCTATCGGTTCTCGTCTCTCCGGTAATCGAGGCGATCGCGCCACGACCCGAATACTCCGAGTCCGGGCGCGCCGTCGAGAACCCAGAGGATCGTCACCGCGAGCGCGAGGCCGAACTGGGCGAGTACCCACGGGGAGAAGTCGAGGCTCGCGAAATGGGCGAGAAAACCGCCCTCGTCGCCGTACGGCGGCGGCGGGAGCAGCGGCCAGGCGAGAAAGGAGGCGAAGGCATAGCGGCCGGCGAGCACCGGGCCGATCGCGTCGCCGGCGAGATGGGAGCAGTAGCCGACCCCGAAAGCGACCGCGAGCTCCGAGTGCTCGCGTCGGCGACAGTAGATTCCCACGAGCAAAAGCACGACGCCGGCGACGAGAAGCGAGTGGGCAAGCGAACGACCGCTCGGCAGCACGCCGAAACTCCACGCGAGGGGTTTGTCGACGAGATCGGGGAACTGCGTACCGAAGACGGCGGCGAGTGCCGGGAGACCGGTCGGCCCACGGCCGTACCGAACGCGGGCGAACGCCGAATAACAGGCGTATCCCACCGCGAGGTGTCCCCAGGGCCACATACGAGCACCGAGACGGCAGGGACGGTTAGGCACGTCGAAGCCGAGCGGGACAGACCGAGAACGGACGAAAGCGGCGGCGAGCACGACCCCGACCGTAGCTCCGAGCAGGGATACGAGGACGAGCGAGCGCGAGCCCGGCCGGCGCGTCGAGGAGGCTCTAAGTAGTCGGCGTGAAAACGAACCGTATGACGCTCTTCGGAACGGCGGGGATCCGCGGCGACGCGACCGAACGCGTCACGCCGGAGCTCGCGCTGGCGGTCGGGCGTGCCGTCGGCGTCGACGCCGCGAACGCACACGAGGCCGGCGGCGACGCGCACGGTGAAGGCGGCGATCGGGACCGTGATCGGAACCCGGACCGTGATCGAAGTTCGGATGCCGACGACGAAGGGAGCGAGCGCGACGGACGCCGTTCGGTCGGGGACGACGCCGACGGGAAAGACACCGGCGGGGACCGCGTTCGTAGCTTTGCAGGTTCGGCGGGGACCGACGGGGTCGTGATCGCACGCGACGGGCGGGTCACCGGCCCCGCGCTCGCCGCCGCGCTCGAAGCGGGGATCGAGAGCGCGGGCGCGCGGGTCTATCGGGCCGGCCGGCTCCCGACGCCAGCCCTTGCCTATGCCTCCCGGGGTCGCTGGGGGGTGATGATCACCGCGAGCCACAATCCACCCGCGGACAACGGCATCAAGTGTTTCAGCAACGGCGAGGAGGTAGACCGCGCGATCGAAGAACGGATCGAAGAGCGGATCGCCGAGGGTATCGGCCCCGCGGCCTGGAACGAGTGGGAGACCAGCGAGGCGGTCGATCCCCTGGTGCGGTACCGGAAGGCGGTCGCGGCGTACGCTCGCGGGCACGGGGCCGCCCTGGAGGGGCTTACCGTCGCCGTCGACTGTGCGAACGGGGTTTCCGGCTTCGCGACGCCCCAAGTCCTGCGAGCGCTCGGCGCGGAGGTACTGGCGCTGGGCGCGAACGTCGACGGCTTCTTTCCCGGGCGGGAAAGCAAGCCTACGGAAGAAAGCCTCGCCGACCTCCGGGCGTTCGTCGCCGACCGCTCGGACGACGATACCGGCGAGGGGGAGGCCGGGAGCGCGAACGAGGGTGAGGACGGCAGCGGTCGCGCTGGCAGGAACGACCGGGAGACGAGAGGAATCGATTTAGCGATCGCCCACGACGGCGATGGCGATCGGGTGGTCGTCCTCGACGGCAATGGGGAGATTATCCATGAGGACACGATCGTCGCGATCCTCGCCGAGCACTACGTGCGCGCGAGCGACGCGGACGATCCGGTGGTCGTCACGACGCCGAACGCCTCCTCGCGGATCGACGAGCGCGTGCTCGCGGCGGGCGGCCGGATCGAGCGCATCCGATTAGGAGCGCTGCACGAAGGGATCGCGGCGGCGATCGAGAACGGGTCGGCCGAGACCGAAGTCGCCTTCGCGGCCGAGCCCTGGAAGCATATTCACACGTCTTTGGGCCCTTGGATCGACGGCGTGGCGAGCGCAGCGGTCCTCGCCCGACTGGTCGCCGATCGGGGCCTCCCCCTTCTGCGGGGACCGGTAACCGAACGTCCCTACGAGAAAAGCGAAGTGCGCTGTCCGGACAGGGCGAAAGAGGCCGCGATGCAGCGTTTGGAGACGAGTCTCCCCGAGGCCTTTCCTGACGCGGCGGTCACGACCGGACACGGAGTTCGACTGGATCTCGGCGTCGACGACGGCAGTGAGGACGGCCGAACCGAGATCGATGCGGCCAGCGACGACGCGGGCGATGCGAGCAATGGAGACGATGGGGGCGGCTGGGTGCTCGTCCGGCCGAGCGGGACCGAACCGTACCTCAGGCTCTACGTCGAGCACGAGGCAGTCGGCGACGTGCTCGACCGCGTCCGCGAAACGATCGAGACTGCGGTCACCGAAACCGAAACCGAGTGAGGCTATGGCAACGAGGAGCCGACCACCGCGGAACCCATCGGTACGAAACCGATAGAAGCGACGGAATCTAACCGTTGCTGATCGATGCTGGTCGACGCCGATCGAGAACCAAACGATTCGACGGGCTTAAACTCCCGTCGTTTGTCACCCACGCTTATGGGAGACGACGGTTCCAGACGGCGATTCTTAGGGGCGGTGGGGACGATCGGCGCGCTCGGCCTCGCCGGGTGTACGACCGGCGGCGGTGGCTCCGGCGGTTCTGAGGGTTCGGGTTCCGGCGGGGAGTCAGGCGGTTCGAGTGGTTCGAACGGCTCCGGGTCTGGCGGCGGCTCGGAATCGAACGCCTCGAACGGGTCGGGATCGGGCAACGAGTCAGGCGGTTCGGGGTCGGGGAGGTCGGACGTGAACGTCGGGATGGTGTACGCGCTCGGCGGCCTCGGCGACAAGTCTTTTAATGACGCGGCGAACCGCGGCGTCCAGCGCGCCGCCGAGGAACTCGGCATCGAGTTCACCCAGGCACAGCCGAGTTCCGAGTCGGAGTTCGCCACCTTCCAGCGTCGCTTCGCCCAGTCGCAGAACCCCGCTTACGACTTGATCTGTGCGATCGGCTTCCTCCAGAAAGGTGCCGTCGAGGAGAACGCCGCGAATTTCTCCGATCAGAACTTCATGATCGTCGACGAGACGGTCGACGCGAGCAACGTCGCGAGCTACGCGTTCAAGGAAGAACAGGGTTCCTTTCAGGTCGGCCATCTGGCGGGGCTCATGACGACTCGGCAGTTCAGTGCCGGCGGGGGCGAGACGACCCCCGACCAACCACAGGTCGGATTCGTCGGCGGCGTCGACTCGCCGCTCATCCGCAAGTTTCAGGCCGGTTACGAGGCCGGCGTCAACTACGCGAACGAGAACGCCGAGGTCGCGGTCGCGTACGTCGGCAGCTTCTCGGACCCGGCCGGCGGCAGGGAGGCGGCGATCTCGATGTACGACAACGGTGCGGACGTCGTCTATCACTCCTCGGGCGCGACGGGTGCGGGGGTCTTTCAGGCCGCCCAGCAGAACGGCCGGTATGCGATCGGGGTCGACTCCGATCAGTCGGCCACCGAACCGAACTTCGCGAACGTGATCCTCGCGAGCATGGTCAAGCGGGTCGAGCGGGCGGTTTTTACCTCGATCGAGAACGTGGTGAACGACAGTTTCAGTGGCGGCGAGGTAACGAGCTTAGGGCTCGAACGGAACGGCGTCGAAGCCGTCTACGGTCAGCAATTAGGCCCCGAGATCCCCGAGGAAGTCAAATCGGCGCTCGAAGAGTCCCGACAGGGGATCGTCAACGGCGATATCTCGGTGCCGACCGAACCCTAACGGTCGGCTCGAATCGCTTTCGTCCGCCGTAGCTACGGTGTGTCGATCACGCCGAGAGCCGGTATCCGATTCGCTCGACGCGCTCAACGCGCTCGACGGCAGTCACGGCTCCCAGGGGAACGGCGGCGCTCGCAGTTCTGCTACCGAGTCGATCACGAACTCCGGAACGGGTCCCGAGTGCTCGCGCTCGCATTTGTTCCCCGAGATATCCGTCCCGGAGCGGAGCCACACGGCATCGATCCCAGCGGCCTGGGCACCGGCGACGTCCGACGCCAGCGAGTCGCCGATATGGATCGCCATCGAGGGCTCGGCTCCGAGCGCCGAAAGCGCGGCGTGAAACGGGGCCGGGTCGGGTTTGATCGCTGCGTCAGGCGTCGCGAAGACGATCGTCTCGAAGGCGTCGACGATCCCGAGCGCGTCGAGTTTCGGGCGCTGGGTCGCTTCACCGCCGTTCGTTACGAGACCGAGGGTGTACTGCTCGCCGAGCGTCTCTAACGCCGCCCGCGCGCCGGGCAGAAATTCGATGTTTCGTGGATCGCGCTCGCGATAGGCGGCTGCGACCCGCTCGCCGAGCGCGGGATTGCGTCCCTGCTCGCGACCGATGGCGGCGAAGCACTGCTCGCGGAGATCGAGCGGGCTGGTAGCCTCGACCCTTGGAACCCAGCGGTCGAAGTCGGCTACCGAAAAGAACGGCTCGACGCCACAGCGATCGAACGCGGCCGCGAGTACTTCGTCGTGACTTCGACGGTACTGACAGATCGTATCGTCCAGATCGAACAGGAGAACGGTCGGGGTCGTATCCGACATTTCACGCTCGGAGCGACGGAACCGGCTTAAATCCCGCTATCGGCGACGAGGATCGGGGGAAAGTAAGAGGGACACGGAGCCACTGCCGACCGTCGATACCGTGGTTTGATAACTCGATGCGCCGTCGATCGTCCATGACAGCCAGACGCGTGCTCATCGATTCGGACACTGCGGGCGACGACGCGCTCGCGATCCTGCTGGCTTCGCTCTCCGAACGCCTCAACGTGGAGGGTGTAACGATCGTCGCGGGCAACGCCGAGTTCGACCACGAGGTCGCGAACGCGAAATACACCCTGGAGCTGGTCGACGCGGCGGGGGACGTCCCGGTCTACGAGGGAGCCCGGAAGCCCTTGCTCAAAAGCCACGAGACAGCCGAGTACGTCCACGGGGCGGGCGGTCTCGCGGGGTTGTACCCCGATCCCGACATCCCCTCCGCCGACGACTACGCCGCCGAGTTCATCGTCGAAACCGCACGCGCGAACCCCGGCGAAGTGACCCTGTTGTGTATCGGCCCGCTCACGAACGTCGCGCTGGCGTGTGCGCGCGAGCCGCGGTTGAACGACCTCGTCGACGAGGTATGGGTCATGGGCGGGGCCTTTCACGCCCCGGGCAACGTCACGCCCGCGGCGGAGTACAACTTCTGGGTCGATCCCGACGCGGCGAAACTCGTGCTTCGGGAACTGGAGGTGTCGGTCGTCGGCTGGGGGGTATGCATGGAATCCTCAGTGCTCCGCGGCCCGGACATCGAACGGATCGCCGACGCGCGCGACGAGTCGGCGTACGCCGACTTCTTCGCGACGATCACGGAACCCGTCCAGGAGTTCACCCGCCACGAGCAGGGCATCGACGGCGTCACCCAGCCCGATTCGCTGACCGTCGCGTGCTGTCTCGATCCCGAGATCGTCGTCGAGTCGGGGACCTATCACGTCGATGTGGACGAGCGCGAGGGCCTCACCAGGGGCGCGAGCATTGCGGACGTCGACGGGACGACCGACGGCGAACCCCGAACCCGGGTGATCGAGGAAGTCGATGGCGAGCGATTCAGGCAGGTGTTCACCGACGCGCTCGTGGCCGGCGATCCCGAGAAGTCGATTCGGTGACGCGCAAGTTCCCCGCCATCGACAACGGGGTGTCAGTCATGCTGCCCTCGTGGGGCGGTGTTTAGTTACGCGATGAGGACCGATGAGAACCGGTTCGGGTGGGACTGGAAGGGGCCGACCGTTCGGCGACGGCGGGCGAAGTAAGCACGTAAGCGACCGAAGGGAGCGAGCGCGCGCAGCGAACCCCTCGAGCCGAGCGCGTCGGGGGCTTCCGAAACGGTCTCGGCGGCCCTTCTCCTGAAAGCTACTACATGAAGAACGACCCCTCATAGATGAGCGAAATTTATCAGTAACGCGTTGTGTTCGATCGTTCCTCAGAGCACGAGACATCGTACCTCGGTGACGTCCTCGAAGCCAGCGTCGCCGGTAATCAGGAGATCACACTCCGAAACCGTCTCGGCGATCGCGAGGTGAATCGTATCCGCGTACGAGGGCGTTCTGTCGTCGGCTTGTGAGTAATACTTCCGCCGGAGTTGAGCAGCGCGGATAGCAATATCCGCCGTAACAGGGAGAACCGCCGTGTTCTCGAACCGACGGATGGTCTCCATTGCCTTCTCGGCGATCTCGATACCCTTCTGGCGATCGAGCACGTAGTACACCCCCGCGAGCACCGTCGCTGGGATGACGGCTCCCTCGCGTTCGCCGCGTTCGAGCGCTTCCCTCACGCGCCTCTCGTCGGTGCCACCCAAGGTGGCTTCGAGCCACATCCAAGAGTCGAAGCAGATCACTCGTGAGAGTTCCAGGCGCGTTTAGCCTCCGCCCGTAATCCCGCGACGCTCCGGTCGGTTTCCCGGAGAGCCTCTCTGATCTCGTCGAGCAGTTCCCACGACCCCTTCTGGGGCGTGAGCGTCAGGATGCCGTCGTCGGCTATCTCGAACGTCACGGTCGTTCCCTCGTCGATTCCGAATCGGTCACGGATCGACTTCGGTATCGTGAGCTGTCCCTTGCTCGTGACGCGTGCTGACTTCTCGACCGACATGGCTGCGTAGATGTTACTACCGTTTCCTTACTCATAAGGCTCCTTACAGCGTTCGGCGATAAGTACGGAGGTCGATCGCTCGCGGCTGTGAGTCACCGACGATAGTCCGCGACCGTGGTTGATATGCTACGACGCGGCCAGTCCCATCGAATGAATGGAGGAGAAGCGAACGGTGACGGTTCGGGGCCGGGACGCTCGAAACGCCGCGGCTTTCTCGCGAGCGGGGCGGCCCTTCTCGGGGCGGCCTCGCTCCCGGCGGTCGGTGCTGGAGAACCGAAACGGGGCCCGAACCGGGAGCCGAACGCGACCGGGGATCGAAACGGAAACAGGAACGGGAGCAGGATCGAGACCGAGGCGGCGGTCGGAGCGGGCGGACTCCCTACGAGCGGTCGTTGATGCTGCGCGAGCGCGGGGGGCTGGTCGAACGCCGAGTGGCAAGCGTACCTCTCGAAGCGAGGGGTTCCTCACGGAGTGCGAGAACGGACCTACGCCGTCCCGCGCGGCGGCGAAATAGGGGGACCGACGAACGGAGCGGAAGGCGAGGGCGAAAACGGGGACGGGAGCGGAACCGGCAACGGGACCGAGAGCGACGACGGGGGAACCGCCGGCGACGGGGCGACGACCGGCGGTGAGGGCGTCACGACGCGAAAGCTCGATCGCTACGAACTCACCCTCTCGATGACCTACGGCCGGCCGCGGTACGTCGGCTACGACGTCATCGACATCGAGTGGCAGTTCGCCGATCAGGAATTCGACGACTTCCCCCGATCGCCCGCCGATGCCGTCGCGATCGGCTTCCGGCCCGTTTTCTACGCGCCGACGAACGCGCGCGACGAGTGGGTCTACTATAGTCGGAAGTGTGGTGATCCGCCGAACGTCGACTCGAAGACCCTTGGGGGTGCAGCCTGTGCGTGGCGCGACTACCGCGACCTCGACGACGCCGCGTACTTCGGCGTCTACGTCGAGCCGAACTGGCGCGATTACGACGCGTGGGAACGGCGGGTGTACGTCGATTTCGTCCACACCTGGTCGGGCTACGGATTGACGGGCGTGAGCACCGGCTTCGGGGAACTCTCGATGAGTTTCGGTACAGATACCGACCGCTGGGACGTCGAGGACAGCGCGGTCGAAGCGCGACTGATCGGTGCCGAGCGGATCGGTCGGTAGCCCTCCACGGGCAGCGACGAGCGAACGGCGCGTCGATCGAACGGGGAAACAGGGAGTCAAGGGTTTATGCCGACCGGCGGAATACGATGGGCCAAATGCGTTCTCAGGCCGTCCGGCTGGCGGGCGTCACGAAACGCTTCCCGGGCGTGCTCGCCAACGACGACGTCGATCTGGAGGTCGGGGCGGGGACGGTCCACGCGCTGCTCGGTGAGAACGGGGCGGGCAAGACCACGCTCATGAACGTTCTGTACGGCTTGTACGAACCTAACGACGGGGCAGTGTACGTCGACGGCGAGCAACGACGGTTCGACTCGCCCCGGGAGGCCATCGACGCCGGCGTCGGGATGATCCACCAGCACTTCATGCTCGTCGACCCGATGACCGTGGCCGAGAACGTTACGCTCGGGTACGAACCCCAGGGCCGCTTCGGGGTCGACCGGGCGCGCGCCCGCGAGGAGGTCGTCGCGTTGGCCGATCGCTACGGGTTCGACATCGATCCAGGTGCAAGGATCGAGGACATCAGCGTCGGCGTCCAACAGCGCGTCGAGATCCTCAAAGCGCTGTATCGCGGCGCGGACGTCCTCGTCTTGGACGAGCCGACGGCCGTGCTCACCCCCCAAGAGGTCGAGGAGCTGTTCGACGTCTTCGAGGAACTCACCGCCCAGGGCAAAACGATCCTCTTCATCACCCACAAGTTGGGTGAGGCGATGGGTGCCGCGGAGGAGATCACCGTGCTGCGCGACGGCCGAAACGTTGGGACCGTCCCAGCCGGCGACACCTCCCGCGAGGAACTCGCCGAACTGATGGTCGGCCGGGAGGTCCTCTTGGAGATCGAACGCGATCCGGTCGAAACGGGCGACGTCGTCCTCGGCGTCGACTCCCTGCGGGTGCGTGACGGCCGGGGAACGGAGCGGGTGAGCGACGCGTCCTTCGCAGTGCGAGAGGGCGAGATCTTAGGCATCGCCGGCGTCGACGGGAACGGCCAGAGCGAGTTGATCGAGGCGATCACCGGGTTGCGTGCACCCGAGTCGGGGTCGGTCGCGATCGACGGTGCCGACGTAACCCGGGCGTCCCGGAGAGCACACACCGATCGTGGGATGGCCTATGTCCCCGAGGACCGCCAGGAACGCGGGCTAGTTATGGACCTCGACCTGGTTCGCAATGCCGTTCTGGGGAGTCAACACGACCCGGCGTTCGCCGCGAACGGCCGCATCGACTGGGCGGCCGCGCGCGCCCACGCCGCTGCGGTGATCGACGCCTACGACGTCCGCCCGCCCGACCCGGGTGCACGGGCGGCGTCGCTCTCAGGGGGCAACCAGCAGAAGTTCGTCGTCGGCCGCGAGTTAGAGCGTGACCCCCGGGTCGTGATCGCGAGCCACCCCACGAGGGGGGTAGACGTCGGCTCGACGGAGTTCATCCATGAGCGCTTGCTCGCGCTACGACGCGAGGGTCGCGCGGTGGTGCTCGTCTCCTCGAAACTCGACGAGGTCCGAGGGCTGTCCGATCGCCTCGCGGTGATGTACGAGGGCGAGTTCGTTGACGTAATAGACCCCGGGGAGACGACCGAAGAGCAGTTGGGCCTGCTCATGGCCGGCGAGCGACCCGACGAAACAGCGGAACGCGCGACCGTGAGCGCCGACGGCGGCGAGGACACCGGCACCGAAACGGAAAGAACGGGGACCGACGACATCGATGGCGAGTAACGCGACCGACGGGGGCGGCGCGACCGATAGTAAAACCGACGGGACTACCGTGAAACGATGAGCGACGGGCGATCGGGAACCGGCATCAATGGGGAGGGGCAGTCGGGCGACGCCGGGACGAACGGTGATAGATCGAGCGTCGACGAACCGAACGGCGGCGAGTCGAGCGGCGATGGCGGGGGACGAGGAGGAGAGGGAGAAGGAGGTATCGACCGAATTCGAGGAACCCTCCGGCGCTTCGCCGAGTCCTCGCCGGCCGAACGCCTGCTGATCAGTCTCGCGGCGCTCGTGCTCTCGATCCTCGTCGGCGCGGTGCTCGTGTTCGTCTCGGGCGCGGCGGCGACCTGCCCGGAACCGGCCTACGGCGTGTTCGTCGTTACGTCGTGTTACGATCCGGTAGCGGTCTACGTCCAGTTGTTCGCCGGCGCGTACGGCAACCTCTTTGCCGACCCCTTCAATTTCAGCGTCGCGCTCACGCTCCAGGAGACGACGGTCCTCGTCTTCACTGGTCTGTCGGTCGCCGTGGCGTTTCGGGCGGGGATGTTCAATATCGGCTCGCAGGGCCAACTCGTCGTCGGCGCGCTCGCGAGCGCGCTCGTCGCCGCTGCGCTCGTTTCGCTCGTCCCGGCCGGAATCGTCGGCTCGGTGCTGTTGGTTCCGACGAGCGTCGTCGTCGGAGCCCTCGCCGGGGGCTTTTACGGCGCGATCCCGGGCGCGCTCAAGGCCTACGCCGACGCCAACGAGGTCATTACGACGATCATGCTCAACTTCGTCGCGACGCTCACCGCGTTCGTTCTCGTATCCGAACTCTTCCAGGCACCGGGGCAGGCGGTTCAGACCGCAGAACTCCCCGAGTACGCCCTGTTCCAACCACTGTTGTTCGACGCGGGCAGCGATTTTTCGCTGCTCGCTTTGGGTACCGGCCTCGTGCTCGTCGGGGCGATCTACTACTTATTGGAATACACCACCGCGGGCTATGACTTCGTGACGAGCGGCCTCCAGCCCGACGCCGCCGAGTACGGCGGGGTCGACGCCGAGCGGACGATCGTGACAAGCATGGCGCTATCGGGCGCGCTCGCCGGCATCGGCGGGGCGGTCTGGGTGCTCATGATCTCGACGCGCTGGCAGTCGGGCATCCCGGCGTACGGGTTCGACGGTATCACCGTCTCGATTCTCGCGGGCAACAACCCATTGGGGGTGATCCCCGCGGCGCTGCTGTTCGGCACGCTCAAAAGCGGCGCGATCGCCGTGCAGTTCTCCGCGGGCGTCCCCAAACAACTCATCGGCGTGCTCCGAGGACTGATCGTGTTGTTCGTCGCGATGCCGGAGTTCTTCCGCCTGCTCGGCCGCCGCGTGCGGGTTCCCGACCGCTCCGCGAGCACCGCGACCGACGGCGGGAAACCGATCGACAGCGGTACGAGCAACGCCGGTACGACCAACACCGATGCGGTCAGCGCCGAGACGACCGACGACGGCCGGCCGGTCGGCGTCGACAGCGCCGACGACGACAGCAGTGGTCGCGGTGACGTCACCGTCGTCAGTGACGATGTCGGCATCGGCGACCGCGACGAAGGGGAAAGCGAGGGCGACGGCGATCGAGGGAGGGGCGAGTCGTGAATCGTGCTTCGCTCCAGCGCGCGCTCGCGATCGGTTTCGGGGGAGCCCTCGCCGTCTTCGTTCTTCTCGGACTCGTGTTCCCGGGGACGCTCGCGGGCGACTTCCTCGACATCCTGACGAGAGAGAGCACGCTCAGTTCCGCCCTCCGACTGTCGGTACCGATCGCCTTCGCCGCGCTCGGTGGTATCTTCGCCGAGAAGGCCGGCGTGATCAACATCGGGCTCGAAGGTCTATTGATAATTTCGGCGTTCGTCGGCGTGTTCGCAACGAGCCTGTTGGGTGCCGGCGGCGAGACGCTCGGGGTTTCGAACGTTTGGGTCGGGTTCGCCTTCGCCGTGCTCGCGAGCACCTTACTGTCGCTTCTGTTCGCGGTCGTCTGTATCGAGTTCCGGGCCGATCAGATCATCGCCGGCCTCGCAATCTGGCTCATCGCGCTCGGGCTCGCGCCCTTCGTCGCCAGGGTGTACTACGGCAGCGTCAACTCCGGGTCGGTCAGTTCGCTTGGCACCTGGGAGATCCCGCTGCTATCCGCTATTCCATACGTCGGAGCCGTCTTTCGCTCCGATCCCTCGGTCTATTTTCTCTTAGTCGCCGTGCCGCTGTCGTGGTGGGTGCTCAATCGGACCGCCTTCGGCCGCCACGTCGACGCGAGCGGCGAGAACCCGCGAGCCCTCGACACCGCCGGCGTGAGCGTCCGGAAGGTACGCTATCAGGGAGTCCTGCTCTCAGGCGTGCTCTCGGGGATCGGCGGGGCGAGCCTGTCGTTAGGACTCGGTCAGTTCATCGGCACCGGCCAGACGATGGTCAACGGCAAGGGCTTCATCGCGATCGTTGCGTACCTGTTCGGCAACTACAATCCCATCGGCGCGTTCGGTGCCTCGCTACTGTTCGCCGGCCTCGAAGCGATTCAACTGCGCC
Organism: Halobacteriales archaeon QS_8_65_32; assembly: GCA_003022925.1. Lineage (GTDB taxonomy): Archaea > Halobacteriota > Halobacteria > Halobacteriales > Halococcaceae > PXQR01. The sequence continues at coordinate 55,257 of PXRY01000122.1, forward strand.
TCCAGCAGGTACCCGGCTATACGATCCCCGACTCGCTTATTCAGACGCTCCCCTTCGTGACGGTGATTGTCGTGCTCGCCCTGGTCGGCCGAACGCGAATCCCACAGGCCGCTGGCGAGTACTACGAGTCCGGTGAGGACTAAGCACGCACCCTTTTCTCAGGGTCCTCGCTTGCTCGCTCCCTACGGTCGTTCGCTCGCTGTGGGCCTGAGAAAAATCTGCACGGTCGCAGCATAGCTGCTCCCTGCTCTCGTTCACTTCGTTCACGAGAACTTCGGCGGTTCGCTTGCGCGAGCTACAGGGTGATACCGCAGACCGCCAACCGCACAGCACCAACGAAGCCCTCGCGCGCTCGCTCCGTTCGCGCGCCTCGCCCTTCATCCGCCAGGACCGCCCCACACCCCATCCGCCACACTGATCCGCCGCATTCCATCTCGCTTGCCACGCTGGGTTTCTCGGTGGCTATTTCACGCCAGCCGACCGACGGAAGAACATGGACGAAGCCGAACTCGTCGAAGCCGCTCGTGAGGCGCTATCGGCAGCGTACGTGCCCTATTCGGAGTACCGAGTCGGCGCGGCACTCCTCACCGCCGACGGCACGGTCTTCACCGGCTGCAACATCGAGAACGCGAACTATTCCAATAGCCTCCACGCCGAGGAGGTTGCGATCGCCGAAGCCGTGAAGGAAGGCCATCACGAGTTCGCCGCGATCGCCGTGAGTTCGGGCGCGCGCGACGGCGTGACGCCCTGTGGGATGTGTCGCCAGACGCTTGCGGAGTTCTGCGACGAAGCCCTTCCGGTCTACTGCGACGAGGGTCATGACGGCGACGAAACGGATAGCAGCGCGACGATCGCCGAGTACGCTCTCGGCGACCTGTTGCCGAACACCATCTCGCTCGACACCTTAGAAACGGCCGAGGAGGAGAGAGGATGAGCGAGGGCGCGACCGGCGGGAACGACGATCAGGGCCACGGAGGCTACGAGAGCGAAGCGAGCGACGATCGCCAGTACCACCTCGAAGTCGCGCCGGGCGACGTCGCGAGCACGGTTCTTCTGCCAGGCGACACCGAGCGGGTAGATAAGATCGTCTCGCTGTGGGACGAAGCGGAGGAGGTAGCGACCCATCGGGAGTACCGGACAGTGACGGGCACATACGAGGGCACGCCGGTTTCGGTGACGTCGACGGGAATCGGGTCGCCGTCAGCGGCGATCGCAGTCGAGGAACTCGCCGAGTGCGGCGTCGATACCTTCCTCCGGGTCGGGTCGTGCGGGGCGATCCAACCGAACGTGAGCGTCGGCGATCTCGTCGTCACCTCCGGGGCCGCCCGTCAGGAGGGTACCAGCGAGGCGTACGTGCGCGAGAGCTACCCCGCAGTCGCGGACTTCGAGATCGTAACGGCGCTCGTCGCCGCCGCCGAGAAGCTGGGGTACGACTACCACGTCGGGATCACCGCCTCGACCGACTCGTTCTATGCGGGGCAGGGCCGTGCGGGCTTCGAGGACTACCTCCCTGAGCGCGGGCGGGCGCTCTACGAGGAACTCCAGGGGGCGAACGTGAAGAACTTCGAGATGGAAGCCGCCGCGATCACAACGCTCGCGAACGTCTTCGGCCTCCGAGCGGGGGCGATATGTACGGTCTATGCCAATCGGGTTACTGGAGAATTTCGCACCGAAGGCGAGTCCCGGGCCGCAGAAACTGCAAGCCTCGCTGCTCACCTGCTCGTGCGCATGGATGAGGTGAAAGCGGACGCCGGCGCGAAACGCTGGCACGCCGGACTGTCGCTCAATCTCGATTAGCAATGTAGCCCACCCGACTCGATTCGCCGAAGCAGTGATTAACTCTCCTACATATTAGGCCAGGCCCGCGCCGCCCGCCTCACGGTAGTCATATCGGCGATCCAGCGGGCGGCGACGCCCTTTTTCAGCAGTTTCGCTATCGGGCCGCCGAACGTCCCGATCGGGATCCCCGGAATCCCGTGGGCAACGGCCGTCCCGCCGACCGACACTAAGGTGCCTTTCGACTCGTAGTCCCAGGTTTCTAACGGCTGGCCGCGGACGGTCCGCGCGAGGTTCTTTCCGGCGACCTCGGCTGCTTGCCAGGCGGCCTGAGCGGTCGGCGGAGCAGGGTTCTCGCCGAGGTCGATGATAGCCGAATCCCCGATCGCGAAGACCCGATCGTCCGACGTCCGGAAGGTGGCGTCGGTATTCACCCGGTTGTGGTTGTTCTCGAAAGCAGCGTCGGTGAGACACTCCCGGCCGGTGATCCCGCCGGTCCAGACGAACACGTCGTAGTCGAGGGGATTACCATCGTCGAAGTAGATGGTCGACTCGTCGGCTTCGGTGATCGGATCGGCGGTCGAGATGTGGATATCGCGATCGAGCAGGCGTTTGCGAAGCGCCCCCTGGAGTTCGGGATCGTTGCCGGGAAAGACCTCTTCTAAGGCTTCGACCAAGTGGATCTCGATGGGAGCATGGCGGCTGTCGCGGAACTCGGCGATCTCGCCGGCGGTCTGGATCCCCGAGAGGCCGGCCCCGCCAACGACGATCCGGGCGGGATCCTCGTCGGTTGCCTCGCGGGCGGCGGCTTTCACCCCCTCGTGGATCGCAAGCGAGTCCTCCAAGCTCTTGAGCGTGAGCGAAAATTCTTCGAGGCCGGGGATGCCGTAGTAGGCGGTTCGCGAGCCGAGCGCGACCAGGACGTAGTCGTAGTTGACCGTCGAGCCGTCGTCGAGGGAGATTTCCCGGCTATCGGGATCGAGGCCGGCGACGCCGCCTTCGATGAACCGGGTCGAAGGGGATTTGATCGCCTCGACCGGGAGGCGGACGTTGCGCTCGACGTCGGGATTGCGGATCACGCGGTGGGATTCGTGTAAGACGAGATGGTAGTCCCGATCGGAGACCCACACGACGTCGACGTCGGCGCTGCCATCGAGGTGGTCCTCAAGGCTCTTGATCGCGCCCGCGCCAGCGTAGCCGGCTCCAAGCACGACGACGGTTTCGGTCATACACGAAAGCGGTCGCGCTCGGATACAAAGCCTTTGAAACTCCCGTCAACAACAGCGACCGGCCACGACGATCCCCCATCCGATCGGCCGTCGAAGCTGGTCGGCGGCCGATCCCGGTCGACGGCCGACACCAACGGGCAGCCGTCTCGGTGGGCGTCGTTTCAGTGGGCGGCCTGTCCCTTCGCGGGCGCGCGCATGTCGTCGATGGTCAGGATGAGGATGTCGTTGGTGTCGTCCTTGCCCTCCATGGTGCCTTCGATGATCAGCTGTGAGAGTGGCGTCGGGCCGACGACGATCGAGTCACCTTCGTGAAAGTCACGAACCGATCCCTGGACGCTGATCTCCGCGCGGCAGAGTTCGGGGTGGTGGACGCTCGTCAGGTCGATCCCGACGACGTTCGCCTCCTCGATGCCCTCGCCGTTGCACGTGAGCGTGACGTCCGCAGGCTGGTCCATCTGCTCGATTTCTAACGCGCGGTAGGCGCTCGCAGTGGGCTTGTACCCGCCTTTCGGGCCCGGGACGCCCTCAACGAGCTGGAGGGCTTTCAGGCTCTGCATCTGGTTGCGAATGGTACCGGGATTGCGGTCGACCTCGCCGGCGATGTCTTCGCCTTTGATGGCGTCCTCGGCCTGGCGGTGTAGGTTTACCAGCGCCGAAAGGATGCGTTTCTGGCTCGGCGTCAGTTCGATCGATGACATAAGGGAGCCTTCGCTACAATACGGCTTAAATCCGGCGGGTGTGTCGAGTTCCTATCACTGGGGGCGAAAACCCGGAGAAGGCAGCCGGATCCCGCTCGTTCACGAACCGAAGGCGATCGGACCGCCTGTGGCAGACAGCCGGTTCGGCACGACCGCGATCGGCCTCCGGTAGTACGGACCTACCGTCACCGGAGAGCGTGGCCGGACCGGTATGACTATGCGGGCGGAGTCGCGCGGGTGAGGTATGGACGGCAAACGCGTGCTCGTTACCGGCGGCGCGGGCTTCATCGGGTCGAACCTCGCGAATCACTTAGTCGAGCACAACGAGGTGGTCGCGGTCGACGACCTCTATCTGGGGACGCCCGACAACGTGGACGAGCGAGTCGAGTTCGTCGAGGCGAGCGTGCTCGACGACGACCTCCCGACCGACGTCGACTGCGTGTTTCACTTGGCCGCGCTTTCTTCCCGGGAGATGTTGGAAGAACACCCCCGCGAAGGGGCGAAGGTCAATATCGAGGGGTTCATCAACGTCGTCGAGCAGGCTCGGAAGAGTGGGTGTGAGACGATCGTCTACGCCTCGACGTCCTCCGCGTACGGCAGCCAGCGCGAACCCTGTCCCGAGGGCATGGCGCTACAGGCCTCGACGGGCTACGACGCCTCGATGCTCGGCCGGGAGCGCTACGCCGAGTATTACAGCGACTTCCACGACCTCTCGCTGGCAGGGCTGCGATTCTTCTCGGTGTATCAGGGTTACGGCGGCAACGAAGAACACAAAGGGACCTACGCCAACACGATCTCGCAGTTCGCGAGCGACGTCGCCGGCGGGCGCGCGCCGGTCCTGTGGGGTGACGGCACCCAGACGCGCGATTTCACCTACGTCGACGACATCGTTCGCGGAGTCGTCCTCGCGGCCGAAGAGCGCCTCGACGGCGTCTACAATCTCGGCACCGGGGAGAGCTACAGTTTCAACGAGACGATTGCACGGATCAACGACGAACTCGGCACCGACGTCGAGCCCGAGTACGAGCCCGTCCCGCTAGAGAACTACGTCTATCACACCTGCGCCGACCGATCGAGGATGCACGAGGCAACCGGTTGGGAGCCCGAAATCCCCTTCGAGGAGGGCGTCAGACGGGTCTGTGCGCCCTACCTGGACGACGCGGACGAGTAACGAGCGAGAAACAAGCGGTGACGAACGGGCACGTCGGGTCCATTAGGTCCGTTGAGCATGTCGGGTTACGTCGGGTCGCGCCGGACGAACCCGAGCCGTCGGCGGTGCCGGTGGATGGGCGTCCATAGCCCCGAACCCGATCGTCCTAACAGTATCCGATCGGGCAGCGAAGGCCGGCGGAACCGGTCGTGGCGGCCCGTTTCGGTTGGCTACGTCCGTGCCGTCGGCGCGAGCACGGGTTCGATCGCGCCGACCAGGCCGGCGACTTCGCCTGCCTCGACGTCGCGAACGGCGTCGACGATTCCTTCGCAGTCGCTCGTCGAGAGGCCCGCGGCGGTCACGGTCCGCTCGAATTTTTCGGTGACGCCCGCCCAGCCCAGTGGATTTTCGGGCTCGCCCCGGGCCGTCTCGACGAACCGATCGTACGTTCGACCGCCGGTCTCGACGACGACGCGGGCGGCCCACTGCTCGGGGAAGCGTCCGGCTACCTCGGCGCTCGTCCCGACGTCGGTCGCGTCCATGAGGTCCCGGAAGCGGGGGTCGTCGAGGTCGTCCTGTGCGTCGAGAAAGGCCGGCAGGCCCGCAGTGCCCGCGGTGAGCACGAGGGCCGCGCAGAAGGGCGCGCTGAACTGGCAGTCGACGAAGTTCTCGGGGCGGCGCTTTCGCTCGGTCGGCTCACCCGTGAGCGTCACGCCGGGTGTCGGCAGCGATATCGTGATCGACTCGACGTCGCCGGGATCGACGTCTGATGCGACGTGCGAAAGCGCGTCTATCGCCGGATGGACGTATCGACAGCAGGGGTAGGGCTTGATCGCCGTTTCGAGCACGGCGGGCGGTTCGCCCACGTGGTCGAACGCCTCGGGGTTCGGATCGTCGGAGTACCCGCGAAGGAACCCATGGGAACCCCCGAACGGACGGGCCCCAGCCCGAAAGCCGCTTTCGGCGAGCGCCGTTGCGAGCACGGCCCGGCGGGCAGCGAGGCCGGGATGCAGGCGTTTGTTCCACGCGCCGTTCTCCAGAAATCCGAGCGAGCCGGCCGCCTGGCTCGCGTTGACCCCGAAGGCCGTCTCGATTTCGGCGCTATCGAGACCGGCGACGACGCCCGCGGCGGCGGTCGCGCCGAAGGTGCCACAGGTAGCCGTCAGGTGAAAGCCCCGGTCGTAATGGGAGTCCGGGTTCACTGCCCGGCCCACAGTACAAGAGACGTCGTAACCCGCGGAGATCGCCGCGAGCAAGGTGTCGGAGGTCACTTCCTCGCGTTCGGCGATCGCGAGCGCGGCGGCGATCACCGGCGCGCCGGGGTGGAGCGACGATTCACGATGGGTGTCGTCGAAATCGAGGCTGTGGGCGAGCGCGCCGTTCGCGAGCGCGGCGTGCTCGGCGGTCCCTCGTGAGCCGTCCGTGAGCAGCGTCGCTTCGCCGTTGTCGCGTCCGCTCGTGTTTACGCCGGCCGGAGAACCGGAACCGGCGAGCGTCTCGATCGCCGCCTCGAAGGCGGGCGTCGAGCGGGCGTGAACGCGCGCGCCGAGCGCCACGCCGAGGAAGTCGAGCAAGTGGCGTTGCAGGTTCGAGCGGACTTCCTCCGATCGGTCACGCTCGCGCGCGGCGGCCGCGTGCCGGGCGAGTCGCGTCGCGCCATCCCAACTCGTCATAGCCTCGTCCTGGGACGAGAGCGTCATAAGCGCCCGGATAAGCGGACGCACGACGCGAGCGGACGAGTGAAAGGCGACGAGCCATCGAGGCGTGGCACGCGGCGAGGCGGCCGTTTTCCCCGCCCTCGTTTCCCATGGCTCGTGAGAACGGGACGGCTCGCGAGGGCGGGGAACTACGGTCGTGCGCTTCGTCCGAGACGGCGATGACACGCATCAACGAGAACGACATCGAGTGGGGCGAGCGCGACGAAGGGGAGACGGCCTTTCGTCGCAAGCAATTGAGCGACGCGGCCGGCGGGCGGGAAATCGGGTGTAGCCTCTACGAACTCCCGCCGGGGAAACGATCGTGGCCGTATCACTACCACACCGCGAACGAGGAGGCGCTATACGTTCTCTCGGGGAGCGGAACCCTCCGCGTCGGCGTCGGGAGCGGGGACGGCGGAAGCGACACCGGCGACCGCGACGACAATGGCATCGAGGACGACGGCGACCTCGCAAGCGACGGCGGCGATAGCGCGATCGAATCCCTGGTCCTCGAAGCGGGCGACTACGCGGCGTTTCCCACCGACGAGACTGGCGGCCACCAGGTCGTGAACGACGCCGACGAACCGCTTCGGTACCTGCTCGTCTCGACGATGACCGAACCCGATATTACGGTGTACCCCGAGATGGACAAGTTCGGCGTCTACGTCGGTGCCGCGCCCGGCGGTCGCGAGGACCGCCCCTTCGAGGGATACTACCGGATCGACGACGACGTCGACTATTGGGAAGAGTGATCGAGCGGCGGCCGAACGCTTTTGCCCGCGGTCGTCCACCCGGAGCTATGCCCGAAGCGACGCTACGGATCGACGGCGAGCACGCGGCGATCACCGGCGCTGGCCGGGGAATCGGCCGGCAGATCGCGGCGGCGCTGCTCGACGCGGGGGTAAACGTCGCGGTCAACGACGTCAGCCCCGAAGCACTCGACGACGCGAGCGAGGACCTCGGCGATCGAGCGGGTGACCTGCACACCCACCACGGGGACGCCGCCGACCCCGACGCGATGGAAGAACTGATCGACGAGGCGGTCGAGTCGTTCGGCGGCCTCGATATCCTTGTTAACAACGTCGGGGTCGCCGGCCCGACGAAGCCAGTCGAGGAGATCTCTCACGAGGAGTTCTTCTCGACGCTCGACGTGAATCTCGGGGGACTCTTCGAGGCGACGCGGGCGGCGACCTCCCACCTGCGGGAGAGCGACGCCGGGCGCGTGGTAAACATTTCCTCGATGAGCGGGAAACGCCCGCTGCGGGATCGAACGCCCTACACCACGGCGAAGACCGGGATCATCGGTTTCACGCGCACGCTGGCGACCGAACTCGGGCCTGACGGGATCACCGCGAACGCGATCTGTCCGGGCAGCGTCGCGGGTCCCCGGCTCGATCGCGTGATCGAGGGCCAGGCCGAAAGTCAGAACCGACCGGTCGAGGAGGTGCGCGAGGAGTTCCGCGATATCTCGCCGATGGGTGAGTTTACCCAACCGGAAGACGTCGCCGACGCCGTGGTCTTTCTCTGTTCGGCCCGAGCGGAGCGGATCACCGGCGAGGACTTGAATGTCTCGGCGGGCGTCGTGATGTACTGAGTCGCCGATCGCCGAGGGCTCGTCGCCCCGCAGTCGAGCCCGAAAGCGGTCTCAGAAGGCCGTCTCGGCGGGGTCCTTGAGTTCCAAGAAGTCTCGAACCTCCTCGGGCGTCGCGGGTTCCCGGCCGGCGATCTGCCAGGCGAGGTCAACGATCCGTTCGACCTGCTCAGCGTTCGACTCGGCGAGGCGGCCGCGTTCGAGGTAGAGGTTGTCCTCTAAGCCGACCCGGGCCTGGGCACCCATCGAGATCGCCTGAGTGGTGAGGGGGAACTGGTTTTGGCCCGCGCCGATAACGGACAAGGAATAGTCGTCGCCGAACAGATCGTCGACGACGCGTTTCATGTGTACGAGATTTTCGGCCGACGCGCCGATCCCGCCGTGGATGCCCATCACGAACTCGACGTGCAATGGGGGGGAAATCCACCCCTGCTCGACGCAGTGAGCGAGGTTGTAGAGATGGCCGACGTCGTAACATTCGAGGCTCGGGACCGTGCCGTGATCCGAGATGGTATTCATTATTACCTCCAGGTCGCCGAAGGTGTTCTGGAAGATCAGGTCGGTCGTCGATTCGAGGTATTCGGGTTCCCAGTCGTACTCGAACTCTTCGACACCGGCGAGCATCGGATAGAGCCCGAAGTTGATCGAGCCCATATTACACGAACACATCTCGGGTTCGAGCGCGGGCACCACCGAGATCCGTTCTTCGGGCGGGCTGTTGGGCGCACCGCCGGTGGTCGGCTGGATCACGACGTCTACCTCTTCGCGGACCTGCGTGGCGACCTCGTGAAACAGATCGGTGTCGTTGACAGGTCTGCCGGTCTCGGGGTCCCGAACGTGGATGTGGACGACCGCAGCGCCGGCTTCGGCGGCCGCGATACACTCGCTCGCGATCTCCTCGGGCGTCGTCGGGAGGTGAGGCGACATCGACGGCGTGTGGATCGCGCCGGTCACCGCACACGTGACGATCACGTTCCCGCTGTCTAAAGTGCGCATGGCGTACCCACCCAGATGGGATACAAAAACGTTCGGCCCAGCAGGGAGTCCGGGGACGGGGCCGGACTGCTCAGAACGTATTCAGGGAGACAACGGCTCGAAAGGCGAGCCCTCCGATCAAATAATACTTTTTAATTGACGCTCTCGGTGCGGTATGGAAGCCCGTGAAGCGACAGCCGCCGACGCAGAGGACGTCCGGCGCGTCCACCGCGAGTCGATCGAGGGACTCGGCTCGGCGGCCTACGACCCAAAGCAGGTCGCGGCGTGGGCACAGGGAACCGAATCAGCCGACTACGCGGCGGCTATCGAGTCCGATGACCTCTATTTCGTCGTGGCCAAATGGGACCAAGGAGGCGACGGAAGCGAAGACGTTCTCGGATTCGGGTCGGCGCACTTCGAATCGCCCGAAGAATACGAGGCAAGCGTCGACGCCGAAGTAACCGGCGTGTACGTCCACCCGACGGCCGCTCGCGAGGGTGTCGGAACTGAACTGCTAGTTGCTTTGGAGCGGGAGGCCCGTGATCGGGGCGTCGAAACGCTCGGTCTCTCTGCGTCGCGCAACGCGCTCGCCTTTTATGACCACTACGGATACGAGCGAGTGAGGCGGTATGACCACGAGTTTTCGAGCGACGACTCGACCGGCGTAACAGGCGAGATCGTCGAGATGAGACGGGAGTTGTGAACGGGCGGTCGTGCGTACGCTCCGTAGCACCTCACAGCACGTCGAGAGCCGTCGAGTCGCCGCCGGCATCGTCCATCGGGACACTGGACGGGACATCGCGTTCGGTGAACTGCTACTTGTAACGGATCGTATCGAGGTCCGATACCCGTTCGAAGTGCTCGTCGGCGCAGACGAGCGGGTAGTCGTGATAGCGGGCGGTCGCCGCGATGAATGCGTCCGGGAGCGGGATCGGATCGCCGCTCGCCGTGAGATCCGCACGGAGCAACGCGGATTCGCGGGCGACTCTCGTCTCGAACGGGAGCACGTCGGCGAAACGCAGCGCCTCGGCACTTCGATCCATGGCCGACTCGGCGTCCGCTCGCATCTCGGCGTCCCCGTAGAACACCTCGTGGAGCGTCAGTACCGAAACGGCGAACGTTTCGGTTTCGTTCGCCGCGAGATACACTCCGGCAGGACCGGCGTCGGTCGAGTCGTCCGGGTCCGGGTGTTCGCGGAGGTAGTCGATCACGAACGACGTTTCGAGGCAGATCACTCCCAGTCACCGTGTTCGCCGCCGAAAAACCGCTCGTGGCGCTCCTCGAACTCGCGGGTCATGCGTTCCCTGTCGTCCTCGACGATTTCAGCGAGGCGATCGCCGTGCTCGCCGTGGTAGATGCCGTAGCCTCTCCACACGTCCCGGCGGTGTCCGGTGACCCGTAGGAGCGTCTCCGAAAACGATTCGTCGGAACGCTTGATCGATTTCAACGAGTCGTACGCTTCCTCGGTGACGGTGATCGTCTTTGTCGCCATACACGTACACAGTACGTTTGCGTGTGTCATAAACCCGACGCACCATTAGAACATATGACTAGAGGAGACGGATCAGCGATACCGGGCGATTTCGATCAAATTGCCGTCCGGATCGCGCACGCACACCGAGTCTATGGCGCCCCAAGCACCGGTCCGTTCGACCGAGCCGTGGGTGATTTCGACGCCGAAGTCGTCGAGACGGGCTTCGACCTCGGGGATCGGCGTCTCGGTGAGCAGACAGAAGTCGCCCGATCCCGGGGTCGGGTCGGCGGCGTGGGAATCGAATTCGGCACCGGCCTCGTGGATGTTCAGTAGTTCACAGAGCCGGACAGACGAACTGGCTGCTTAGTTGGTGATGCACCCACAGCCACCTACCCTATTGCTATAACGGACGTCACTTCAGAAACCCTACATCCAACAAAAAAGACTATCGAGGAGTCCCTGCTGGGGTCGGATTTGTAATATTAATATGCTTTCAGCTATAAGGATGATGGTGATGTTCTCAACAAGCGATCTCCAAGTCGTCATCATCGGAAGTGGACGGACTGGCCTTCAGACTGCTCGACTTCTCGATGATCGAGGCCACGACGTAGTCATCGTGGAACGGAATCCGAACCGGGTTCGGAACGTCGCCGAGGAGTACATTGCGACGATTATCGAGGGTGATGCTACGAATATAGCCGTTCTCGAGCAGGTCAACTTCGAAGCTGCTGATGTCGTCGCTGCAATGACCGACACAATGGGTACTAACTTCACCGTTTGTACACTCGCAAAGGAGATCAACCCGAATATCCGAACAGTGATGCGGTCAATATACGGAACAGATACCAACTATGCTCGTTACGCCGACGAGGTCGTCGTTCCTGAGCAGGCTGGGGCCCGAACGACCGTTAACATGATCGAAAGTGACGTGAGAATCATCGAGGACACTACCGCACAACTATCAGTTCTCGAAATTCAGGTCGCACCAACCGCGCCAGTCGCTGGTCACTCACTCAATGAGATCTCGCTCCCAAGAGGAAGTGTGGTCATCTCCGACATCGATGAGTCACGCATCGCTACCGGTGACACCGAACTTCAGCCGGATAAAACGTATATTGTCGCCACTGAGCCGGAAGTTACCGACGAAGTTAGACAACTTTTCCGCGGGTAATGCTACCGTAACCACCGAAACCTACCGTTTGAAATCGGAATCGATTGCCGAAGCCAACCGGTCGATCGAATAGAGGCTCACTCAGCGAGTCGTGTCCTCAACGGCTCAAATAAAGCCGAGTTTAGTGGAGAGAATAGCCTTGGACCATACATAAAAGCGTTAGTAGCTTTTGGCGTGTGTATGCAGCACAAGTTACCTAATAATCATTCAAAAATAGCAGTGCTTACATGAGGACAATAACACTCAAACGACAGTATGCGAAACGGCTAATATGGTTTGAGAGCGCACAACGGAGCGTCTCACCGGCTACTCACCCGGTATTAAATTCGGCCGGACCTCACAATGAGTCATAGCGAGCGAGCGCCGGAGGCGAACCTGAGCCTACTGGACGCGACGATGATCGGTATGGGGGCGAT
>PXRY01000123.1 GCA_003022925.1 Halobacteriales archaeon QS_8_65_32
AATCTCTTCCCAGGCTCGATCGAGATCGGTGTCTTTCTGTCGTGCCTGTTCGTACAGACGCGCTCCATCCTCAGCCATGAACGTCACCTCCTTCTCGTGACGATTAGCATGACCCGACTTATAACTGTTCGCCACCGATACCGGATTTGTTTGCGGAATCGAGGATTGTTCGGAGCCTATCGCTTCGGATACGAAATCGAGTAATCGATGCCTCAGAAACACAGTCACATCGGTGTTAGGCTTCCCAATCAATGAAAGCGTCCGCTTCGATCACAATGAGACACTCTGATTCGTTGAGACAGGATAGCTTTAGCCATACCCTCGGCCCGGACGCCACTTACCAACGCGCTCGACATCGACGTACCGATCGTCCAGGCTCCGATCGGAAGCGCGACTGTCCCGAACTCGCCACGGCGGTGCTTCTCGATTTTTTCGGCTGAGGAAGGTGACTTCGCCGGAGCTATACGGCAACTCTCGGAGGAGTTACGGACACGAATGAGTATCGTTCGACGATGGGAGTACCGACACACGGTGCTCGCGCTGTGCGTGCTCGCGTACTTCGGAATCCGCTTTATCGAGTTCGCGCTCAGCCTCGTGTTCCCGGACATCGTGGACGCCCTCGGCACGTCAATTCTCACGATCGGCGTTGCGGTGACGGCGAGCACGCTCACCTACGCCGTCGCACAGCTGCCAAGCGGCGCGCTCGGCGACCGGTTCGGCGAACGGACGGTCGTTCTTGGTGCCCTCGGACTGACCGGGATCGGAGGTCTCCTGATGTCGGCCGCCCCGACTGGTGAAGTCGTCGTCCTCGGGATGGCACTCGTCGGCGCGGTAAGCGGCGCGTACTACAGCCCGGCGACCGCACTCCTGACCGATCTGTTCGAGGGACCCGGCCACGGGCGTGCGATCGGTGTCCACCGGATCGGCGCGCAGGTCGTCGGCCTCACCGGCCCCGTCGTCGCGTTCGTCGCCGCCGCGTACGGCTGGCGAACGGTACCACTGCTCGCCGTCGCCGTCGTCCTCTCTGCGCTCGTCGGCTTCAGGCTGTTCGTTCGGTCCCGGCCGCCGACTCGGCCGGACACCTCGATCCGCGAGCGCGTTCGACCGTCGAACCTCGCCGACCTCCTCTCCCGGCCGGACCTCGCCTTTACGACTGCCGTCGCCGGGTTCGGACAGTTCGTCGACACGGCGAGCTTCTCGTTTCTGCCCTATCTCTTGCGAGCGTATCACGGTCTCTCGGCGGAACTGGCCGGTGCTCTGTTCACACTTTACTTCGTCGCCGTCGCCGTCTCCCAACCCGCCGCCGGGTGGCTCGCCGATCGCTTCGGACGCGACGCGATCGCGATCGTCGCATTGGGTCTCGGAGCCGTTGGCTATCTGTCCCTCCTCCCACGTGCGATGGTCGTGACGACCACCGTTGCGATCGTGCTCGTCGGGTTCGGGATGGGCTGGAGCCCCCCGGTGCAATCGCGGGCGATCGATCGGCTACCGGCGGCGGACCGCAGCCTCGGCTTCGGGTTGGTCCGGACGGTCTACATCGCCTTGGCGGGTCTCTGTGGGATCGTCGTCGGCGGAGCCGTGACGGTCGGCGGATGGGCCAGCGCGATTTCGATACTTGCGATTGTGACTCTCGTCCCGACGGTCGCGCTCGGCGCGAACGCGACCTTCGACCTTGGTCTGTAAGCGGTCGTCGGTCACCGCTCGTCCGGCCGATCAGCGTCGGTCCTCGATCGTCGACCGAATGATGTCCGGCCAGGTTTTTGTCCACCCTAGTGCAATGGAGTCCATGAGCGACCGCAAGGAGTTCCGCGACCTCGTTCCGCCCGAACAGGCCCACGGGGCGATTGCGAGCCTCGATCTCGAACCCGAGCCCGAAACCGTGCCGCTCGCGGAGGCCCGGGGACGCGTGCTCGCAGAACGCGTCGACGCCGCGATCGACGTCCCCGGGTTCGACCGGGCGAGCGTCGACGGCTACGCGGTCACGGCGCGCGATACCTTCGGCGCGGACGAAGCCAACCCCGAGACACTGGCCCTCGCCGGGGTAATCCACGCCGGGACGACCCCCGATGTCGCCGTCGAAGAAGGCGAAACCGCCGAGATATCGACCGGTGCGGTGCTTCCGGAGGGTGCGGACGCCGTCGTGATGGTCGAACGCACCACCGAAGCCGACGCCGCTGGTGAGAACGAAACGGACATCGAGATCAGGAAGGCCGCCGCGCCAGGTGACGGCGTCATGACCGCGGGCACCGACGTCGCCGCCGGCGAGCGCGCGCTCGGGCCCGGCACCGAACTCACCCCGCGGGAGATCGGCTTGCTATCGGCCCTCGGTGTCGACGAGGTCCCGATAAAGGGCCGTCCTCGGGTCGGCGTGATCTCGACGGGCGACGAACTCGTCCGGCCGGGCGAATCGGTCGATCACCGCGCCGGCCAGATCTACGACGTCAACTCCTATACGATCGCCGCGGCGATCGAGGATGCGGGCGGGGTTCCCGAACTGTACCCCCACGCCGGCGACGACTACGAGGCGATGGAAGAGGTGCTCAGAGAAGCCGCAACGGAGTGCGATCTCGTGCTCTCGTCGGGATCGACCTCGGCGAGCGCTGTCGACGTGATATACCGCGTGATCGACGAACGCGGTGACCTGTTGCTCCACGGCGTCGCGGTCAAACCCGGCAAACCGATGCTCGTCGGCCGACTCGACGACTCGGCGTACGTCGGGCTGCCGGGGTATCCGGTGTCTGCGCTGACGATCTTTCGGACGTTCGTCGCGGGGGCGATCCGCCGCGCTGCGGGCTTATCCGAGCCACGGGAGGCGACGATCGACGGCCGGATGGCCGCTCGTGAGCGCTACGCCGAGGGCCGACTCCGGCTCATGCCGGTCGGGATCGTCGAGGGCGGACCCGACGAACGGATCGAGGGGGCCGAAAGCGAACCAGCCGGAGCCGGCGGAGTCGAAAGCGAGACCGAAACCGGAACGACCGAAGACGAAGCCGGAGCCGAGACCGATGCGGGGACAGAGACGCTCGTCTACCCGGTGGACAAGGGCAGCGGCGCGACGACGAGCCTCGTCGAGGCCGACGGCATCGTCCCCGTCGATCCCGACATCGAGTACTTAGCCGCGGGCGAGGACGTCTCGGTACGGCTGTTCTCGCCGGACGTCCGGCCGCCGACCCTGTTGGGTATCGGCGAGGACGACCCGCTGCTCTCGGAACTACTCGACCGCCTGGAGCGACCGCGCTACCTGAGCTTCGGGAGTCGAGAGGGGCTTCGCCGGCTTCGCAACGGCATCCCCGACGTCGCCGTGACCTCCACACCGGGCACGCCGGAGTTCGACGCCGAGGAACTGGGCGGGTGGACCCGCGAGTGGGGCCTCGTTACTTCGTCGGGCAATCCCGAGGGAGTGGAGGACCTCGCCGATCTCGTCGACCGCGACCTCACGTTCGTCAACCGGCCGACGAGTTCGGGGCTTCGGACCACGCTCGGCGACTCGATTGCGGACCTCGCGGCGGAACGCGACGCGACGCGCCACGACCTCGTCGAGCAGATTAGGGGCTTCGAACGAACCGCCAGAGCCCACGAGAGCCCCCCGCGGAAAGTCACGGCCGGCGACGTGGACGTCGGGCTCGGGCTTCGGGCAACGGCCGACCGCCTCGATCTCGGGTTCGTTTCGGTGGGCACTGAGACCGTTCGTGTGCTCGCGAACCCCGATCGAGTGAAAAAAGAGAGCGTCCGGGCGCTCGCGGGCGAGTTGGAAACGGTCAGTCCCCTGCTCGATGACCTTGAGGGTTACCGCGAACGCGTATCGAGCGATCCGGCCGGCCCGGAGTCACCGCCGGCAGATCACTGAATGACTCGATCCGGACGTCGGCGAGCACACAGCCGCCGCGCCGCTCGTGGCCGTGGCGTTCGACGTGGACGGCCTCTAAGCCCGCATTCCAGGCCGCCCCGACGTCGCTGACACCGTCGCCGGCGAGCACGCCTCGACCGCCATGCGTGCCTCGGCCGCCATTCACGCCCCGACCGCCGCCCACGCCATGCCCGCCACTCACACCTAATTCGGTCATCGCTCGCTCGACGGGGGCCGGGTCGGGCTTCCAGCCGATCTCGTCGTCACAGCAGATCACGACGTCGAACCAATCAGTGATGTCGAGTGCGTCTAACACCGGCTCGGTCAGGTAGCGCTGGCAGTGGGTGACCAGCCCGACGGGAACGTCCAGGTCGGCGACGAATGCGGCGTCGTCGTACAGATATGTCGATTCGGCGCGGGCGAGGGGCTCTTCGACCGCGTGGAACGTCTCCCAGAATTCCGGTGCACCGATCCCGCGCTCGGCGAGCGACGCGGTTCCGAGGCCGGCGAGGTCGTACCAGATCGCTTCGGCCTCCCGGTCGGTAAACGTACAGCCGAGCCGGTCGCCGATCCCGTCGAACACTGTGTGGATGTAGCCTGGTTCGATGTCGACGAGTGTTCCGTCCAGATCGAGTAGCCAGAAGTCGTAGTGCATTGGAGGTAGGGACTATGTGTGTAGGTAACGTTCGATTATATGCCTTCTGGCTGTGCACGCATTGGCGGCTGTCGGCTCGATCTATCGACCCGGCGACCCGCCGCCCGCCGACGTGTCATCTGCCGACCCGCCGATCCGTCGGTCCACCGATCCGACGGCTGCCCTGCTCGCCGTACCGGTCCTACCCTTCGACCTGGATCGAGCTGCCGAGGTACTTGTTCACGACCTCCGTGGTCGAATCGGCATTGAATTGGGACAGGTCGGTTCCGATCTCGCGTTTTAACGTCTCGAAATAGGCCTCGTCGGTACGCAATCCCCGAAACTCGACGCTCTTGATGGAAGCGAAAACGCGTCTTCGACGACCGTTGCGAGGTGCTCAGGATGGTTCGCCTTCCCGCGCCAGCAGTGCTCGTAGAAGAAGAGCCAGCCCGGTTCGCCGGGCGGCATCGCTGTGCGGTAACACGTACAACGCGCTCTCCGGCCTCGGTTCCTGCAACGGCTGCCTTGCTTACGAGGCTGGGAACTGTCGGCGTATCAATCCGGGGCTCGCGAACTACGACGCCGATATCGTGTTCGTCACCGAGGAACCGAAGCATTTCGTCGACTGGGACGCGCACGAGAACTGGGCGGTATGGAACAAGCAGTTCATGCGAGGGTTTCCCAACGCCGATGGCGGAGCGTACATTCGAACGTTGCTCGACGTCTCGATTCGGGAGGTCTGGATCGCCGATTCGATCGAGTGCCCGACGATCGACCACGAAGGGATCGGAACGACGTCCGTACCGACCGACGAGGCGTTCGATCACTATCGATCGTATCTCGAACGCGAAATCCGTGATATCGCTCCCGATATCGTCGTCACGCTCGGTAATGCAGCGAGCGAACGGACGCTCGAAGTGCTCGGGGAACCCGAACGAATCCACACGACACGCGATGCCGGGATTGTCTTCGAGACTCGACCTCCCGTCGTCGTCTCTCCACACTGGGGCGCGTACAACTACACGAGCAATGAGGAGAGAGCACGGCTGACAGCGGCCGTTCGTGACTCGCTGTTGACCGTCTACGACGGCGATTAGTAAACGCGCGTTCCGTTTGCGACCTCGCGTTCGGGCTGGAGATGAACCACACCCTCCTCATTGTCTACGCCGGTGACGAGACACTCGCTCTCGAGGCCCGCGATCGAGACCGTCCCTAAATTCACGACCGCGACGACCTGCCGGCCGAGCAGTTCCTCTTTCTCGTACAGCGTCAACCCGGCGGCCGATCACAGCGTCTTGGTCCCGAAGTCCACGTCGAGTTTATAGACGTCCTTGCGCGCTTCGGGGAACTCCTCGACCGAGACGATCTCGCCGACGCGCATCTCCACGTCGTCGAGAAATTCTGTGGGGCTGATGTCGGGTTCGTCGATGCCCATGCCTTCTTGCGGGCGAGCGAGGGGTATCGGCTTTATCGGCTCCTCGGTTTCAGCCCCGGGCACGCGCGCCACTGCGGTCGACACCTCTCGGACGACAAGTATATGTTCCAGTCGAAACCTACGTTCCCTGTCCATGAGACGGTTCATGGTATCATCATCACGCCCTCCGGGGCAGTTCATCAATGGAAGACACAGCCAAATATCTCGTTCATGCGGACATCGTCGCCGACGGGGTGGTCGAGCGAAGCGACGTCGTCGGCGCGATCTGCGGATCAACGTCGAGATCGACTCGGAAAACGGCCAGTCGTTCGGCCGGGTCACCATCGCGTCGAGCCTCGATCGGGTCGAAACCGCCATCTTAGCCGCCGCGCTCGAAACGATCGACCGGGTCGGACCCTGCCGGTCGAACGTCGCCGTTGCCCGCATCGAAGACGTCCGCGCGGCGAAACGCCGTAAGGTCGTCGAGCGCGCAAAGGCCCTCTTAGGCCAGTTCGACGAGTCGGTTACGAGCACCCAGGAGTTGGTCGAGGAGGTCAGAAAGAGCGTCCGCGTCGAGGACATCACCGAGTACGAAGGTCTGCCCGCCGGCCCGCGGGTCGGCGCGGGCGACGCCGTGATCGTCGTCGAGGGCCGCGCGGACGTGCTCACTCTGCTTCGCTACGGCATCAAGAACGCCGTCGCCGTCGAGGGAACGAACGTCCCCGAAGCGGTCGCTGCCCTCACCGCTGACCGGACGGCGACGGCCTTTCTCGACGGCGATCGCGGTGGGGACCTCATCCTCAAGGAACTCGCTCAAGTGGGTGACGTCGACTACGTGGCGATCTCCCCGTCCGACCGGTCGGTCGAGGACCTCACGCGTCGGGAGGCCCTCGCCGCGCTGCGCGAGAAGATCCCCTACGCCGAGGTCGCAGCGGCCGACGACCCGCGCGCAGCGGTCGCGGGGCCCGAAACCGACCCGTCGGCGGCGACGGCCGAAGCCGAAACCGACGGCAGCGGAGCGGACGTCGATTCGATCGACACCGGCGCGATCGAAGCCGCCGGGCCCAACACCTCCGAACCCGCCGCCGACGTCCCGACGCCCGCCGAGATCGAGGGCGTCGAGGCCGGAACGAGCAGTTCGCGAACCGACGCCGCAACGAGACCGGCCGCGAGCGAGCCGACGGGACCGACCGAACGAGCGGAATCGACCGAGACGATCGACGCCGCGACGTCGGCCGAAGCTTCCGAAACCACGGAACCTGCGGCGTCGAGCGAGCCGACGGAGACGGGCGGTTCGGGCGAACCGAGCGGGACGGCCGACTCCGCGCCGTCGGCCGGAACGACCAGCGACGAAACCGACGAAGCCGACGTGGTTAGTGAAGCAAACGCGGCCGATGAAGCCGATCGTTCGGGCAATTCTGACGACCCCGGAACGCTCCACGGTCACGTTTGGGCCGTCGCGGGCACCGGTACAGTACGGGTACTCGACGCCGCGTTCGCCACCCTCGTGGACGCCCCGATCGAGGGAGCGTTCGACGCGATCGAAAGCGTCAAGAACGATCCGATGGCGGTCGTTATGGACGGCGAGGTGACCCAGCGGATTCTCGATGTCGCCGCCCAGCGCGGCGTCGAGCAGGTCGTCGCCCGCGAGGAGGGATCGTTCGTCAAACAGCCGACGAGCGTTCGGGTGCGGACGGCCAGCGAGCTTCGCTCGGAGTAGCCTCCCGGATCATCTCTCGGCTCGGATCAGCCGGCGAGGCCGCCGATACCGACGAGGCCAATAGCGAGCGCGAGCCCCGCCGCGAGCAGCGCCGCCGCGAGCGTCGCGAGAAAGTTCACGCCCTGGTTGCCGACCCGTGGCTCGATCGTCGCCCCTAATAGGCTATCGACGGTCATGCCCCCGACGCCGGCGACGGCGATCACGCCCGCTCCGAGCGGTCCGATCGCCTCGAAGAGCACGCCGGTAACTCCCGCCACCGCCAGCGCCCCGCACACGCCGGCGAGTTCGCCCTGCCAGGTCACCCCGCCGTCGGTACCCGGAGGCACCCGCTCGAAGGTCGTGACGAGCCGCGGGCCGTCGAACAGTCCTCCTAACTCGCTCGAGAGGGTGTCGGCCATCGCGCCGGCGAGCGATCCGCCAAAGGCAAAGAGAAAGGTCGCCGGCGCGACCGGCAGCAGGGAACTCGCGGCGAAGCCGAGCACCGCGCCGAGCGCAACGGCGGCGTTCGCGAGCACGTTCCCGGTGCCCCGAGCCCCTTCGTTGACTTCAGCGATCCCGCGCTCGCGTTTCTCGTCGATCCGGTATTTCGCCGCCAGACTGCCGACCCCGAAGAACGTCACGAGCACCGCGAACCAGTCATACCCGCCGAGAACGGTCGTCGAGAGCACGAGCATCATCCCGGTGAGCATCCCCGCGATCGAGGCGGTTCCCAACCCGTACGAAAGCGCCCCGAGCGCCGCCGTGAGCGAAAGGGCAACGGCGACATCTCCCACCGACGCCGACACCGACAGTTCGGCGAACAGCCAGAGCAACAAGCCGACCGTGAACATCACCAATGGGTCGTCCCGGGCGAACAGCGCCGTCCGCAACAACGCGGCGAGCAGTGCTCCAGTCGCGGCGAGAAAAACGACCAAGGGAAGCGCCTCGAACGCCACTGTCGTCGCGGCCGTCGTCCCCGTCCCACCTGTCGCACCAGTCGGCGTAATGCCCGTCCCCCCGTTGATCGCGAGCACTGCGAGCTGTCCGACCGTTCCCGCGACGAGGCCCCCACAGACGAACACCGCCGCCGGAACGACCTCCGACCGATCCTGGCCCTCGACGAGCCGCTCGGTGAGATTACCGTAACAGAGCACGAGCACGCTCGCGACGAACACCGAAACCGGCATGCCGAACAGCGTCGTCAGAATGGCGAGCCCGGCAATCGCGAGCGAGAAGGCCGCGAGCGAGTACAGCGTCCGGTCCTCGCGATCGGCTGCCCGGGCGAACAGCTCGAAGGCGGCCCCGTCGTCGATGACGAACAGCGAGAGCACCGCCACTGCGGCGAAGAAGACAATCGTGCTCCGACCGAGCACCGGGACGGCGACCGAGAACGTCCCGACCAGGGCGAACGCTCCTGCCCGCCGGGTGTTCGGCCCGATAGTCGGAGTCAGAGTCACGCTGCCCGTCCCTATATCCGATGTTTACTTAACGCTCCCGAAGCCCCAGCCTCGCCTGCGGGCGCGCTTCGGCGGGTTTATTCGGGTTGCGCCTAACGTCCGCGCGTGGGCCTGTACGATCGATATCTCGCCGCCCGGGTTCGTCGCGGCGACGCCCCTGCCCCTGAGCGGATCGCGGTCGTCATCACCGAACGCGACCTGCTCGAACCGGGTGCGTATCGGACTCTGGAGGACTTCTTTGGGTGGGCCTTTGCGTTCGGTGCCGACCGAGTGTTGCTCTACGTGAGCGTGCTCGACGCCGCGGCGATCCCGGCCTTGCGTCGGGTGCTCGAACGGGTCGAGGCCCCCCGGCCGGTCGCCGTCCGCGAACCCGCCGACGAGGGCCGCGCCGACGCGCCGATCCAAATGTCGATCGGTCTCGGGGGCAAACACGAGTTCGCCACGGCCACCCGCGCGGTCGCCAGACGCGTCGCCGCTGGCGATCTCGATCCCGAAGGGATCACCGAAGCCGACCTCGAAGACAGGCTTGTCTTTCCGACCGATCCCGACCTCGTAATCAAGACCGGGGCCGAACGGCTGTCGGATTTCCTCATCTGGCAGTCGGTGTACTCCGAACTACATTTCACTGACGTAAACTGGCGCGACTTCCGCCGACGCGATTACCTCCGTGCGATCCGCGACTATCAGCACCGACAGCGCCGCTATGGCCAGTGAGCTTTGGAGCTTTGGTCATCCAGAGGTTCGGAAACGCGTTCCCTGCGCCGGTTGCCGACCGTAGCCGGCAGCCGTTCTCAGTCGGCGGTCGAGTCGGCTTCCTCGCGCTCCGTGAGACCCTCGGCGTCGTCGAGTTCGGCCAGTTCGGCGCTCGGGAGGTAGTCGCGAAGCCGGGCAACGATGTCTCTGGCCTCGTCGAGTTCCGTGCTCCCGAGCGCGCGCACCAAGGCGAGCGCCCGCCGGGCACGGGTCCGCCGCCAGCTCTCCTCCCTGGATTCGTAGGTGCGGATCGCTCTGAGGAAGTCGATCTTCCGGAACTCGGGCCAGTACGGCGTACAGAAGAAGACGGCGGCTTCGTTGCCGTTGGCGTGCCACGGTAGGAAATTAGAGGTGCGCTCGTCGCCGCCAGTCCGGATAATGAGATCGACGTCCTGTGCCGGCCCGTCACGAAGCCGTGTCTCGACGGCCTCGGCGTCGATGTCCTCCGGATCGAGGTCACCGTCGGCGACCGCCCGGGCGATGTCCCGGGTCGCGCCCAGTAGTTCGGATCGACCACCATAGGCGAGCGCGACGTTGAGCCGCAGGCGGTCGTACTCGTTCGTCCTGTCTTCAGCGTAGTCGATCGCCTCACGCAGGCGTTCGGGCAGCCGGTCGGTCTCGCCGATCGCCCGGATCCGGACCTCACTGTCGTGAACGCGGTCGGCGTCGGCGAACTCCCGGAGCTTACCCTCGATCAGGTCGAACAACGCCTCGCGCTCGTCGGGCGGGCGGTCGAAGTTCTCCGTCGAGAAGGCATAGACCGTACACTCCTCGACGCCGGCTTCCTCACACCAGTCGAGCAGCGCTTCGGTCGTGTCCGCACCCTCGCGGTGGCCCTCGCGTTTCGCCGCGCCGCGTGCGGCCGCGTACCGCCGGTTACCGTCCTGGATCACGGCGACGTGCTTCGGCGCGCCGTCGATCTCGCCCAACAACAACAGCTCGTAGGCCCGCCTCAGCCGTTCGGTTACGGCCGATCGCATTATCCACTGGAACGACGCCCCGAATATGAGCGTTGTGACATCGCCCCGGGAAACCGCCGCTCGACCCATCCTCGCCAACCGGATCGTATAGTACGCTCGGAACGCCTCGGTGCCAGGGTCTCACACCGCCCTCCCGTCGTCGCCTCCCGGTCCCGACGGCGCCGAAACACACGATCGGACGGAGACGCTCGCTGCGACGAAATTTTGCGCAGGCTTTTACCCTTAGAGTGCGTGCAGGCGAACTGCAATGGTGACAGGTACGGTCGATTTCTTCAACGATACGGGCGGTTACGGCTTCATCGACACCGAGGATTCGGAGGAGGACGTCTTCTTCCACATGGAAGACGTCGGCGGCCCCGACTTGGAAGAAGGCCAGGAGGTCGAGTTCGACATCGAGCAAGCGGACAAGGGACCACGAGCGAAGAACCTCACCAGGACCTGAGTCGTCTCCGACGGTTCACCGGCCGAGCACCCGCCGGCAAGCGCCCAATTCGTTCCGACGAACGTAGCTGGCAACACATCGATTAGGGGACACTGTGGTGCCGAGACACAACCGACCGTATCGGAATCGGTACGCGTATGTCCGTGAGCAACCAGTACCCGACGATGAGCGACGCGATCGACGATGACCTCTACCAGCGAACGAAGGCGCTGCTCGAACCGGGCGGAATCGATCTCGACGGCGTGATTATCCACACGGATATCGGAAGCGACGACGACATCGCGATGCACGAAGCGACCGTTACGATCAACGAGGTGATCGCCACTCATGCCGGCGAGGCCGAGAACGTCTACATCTACTCGGGCAACGACACGACCGACTTCGCCTCGAACCAACACCAGGGGCGCACGCTCGACGACGAGGAATTCGTCTGGGAGTGCCAACAACTGCTCCGGGACGGGACGTTCGATCTGGTGTTTTACTACGAGGCGAGCGCCGACCACGAGGGTATCTGTGCGGACCTCCGCGACGCCGGCTACACCGTCACCGGGATCGAAGGCGACCACTGAACCTCATCGGTCTCCGATCAGGAAGCTTTGTGCGCCGGTCGTGCCGGTCGCCTTTCGAGCCGATCACGCCAACTCACCCGTTTCGCCCCTCCCACGGCCGTCGATCCGTTCTCGTGTCAATCCACCGATCGCAGTGGAAAGGGTTTAGGTGTAATCCGATCGTAGAGCAGACAGATTATCGACGATGGAACGGATCGAGTGCGGGTGCGACACGACCGCGAACGGGGGTGGGCCGAACTGACCGTCGGAACCGGCATCGTCACGGGCGTCAGTGTCTCGCACGCCGACGCAACCGTCGAGGAGATCGAAGCAGCGTGTGCCGACTCCGAACGCGAGGCCGTTGAGGCACTGCTCGCCATCGAGGGCGTCGAGGAGGCCTTCTGCATCCAGACGTGTCATCGGTCGGAAAAGTACGTCGTCACCGAGGACCTCGAAGCCGGCGCTCAGGCGCTCGCCGCGGCAGTCGAAGGCGTTCCCGAGAGCGTTCTTTCGATCACGGGCCACGAGGAGAGCCTGGAGCACCTGCTGCGCGTCGCTGCGGGCCTGGAGTCGATGGTCCTCGGCGAGGACCAGATCTTGGGGCAAGTTCGCCAGGCCTTCGCCGAGGCCCGTGCAGTCGGGGCGATCGGGCCGGTGTTAGACGAGGCGGTCACGAAGGCGTTACACATCGGCGAGCGAGCACGCACCGAGACCGCGATCAACGAGGGGATCGTCTCGCTCGGCAGCGCCGCTGCTCGCCTCGTCGCCCGCGAGGACCTCCCCGAGTCGGCGACGGCACTCGTGATTGGTGCCGGGGAGACCGGCACGCTCGCCGCCGACGCGCTCGCCGAGGAGGTCGACCGGCTTCTCGTCGCGAACCGAACGCCCGCGCGCGCCGAGGCGTTATGCGACCGCCTCGCGATCGAGGCGAGCGCGCTCTCGCTGGCGAATCTTCCCGACGCGCTCGCCGCGGTGGACGTCGTCGTGAGCGCAACGGCGAGTCCCGAACCGCTCGTCGACGCCGATTCCCTCCGGGGAGCCGGCGAGACATTGATCATCGACCTCGCGCGCCCGCGTGACGTCTCGCTGGCGGTCGACGACCTCCCCGGGGTGAGCCGGTGCGACTTGGGGACCGTCGAGGCCGTCATCGACGACACCCGTGACCGACGCCGGGCGGCCGCGACGGCGGTCGAGGCAATGGTCGAATCGGAGTTCGAGCGCCTCTTGGAACAGTACAAGCGCAAGCGGGCCGACGACGTCATCGCCACGATGTACGAGAGCGCCGAACGAACCAAAGCCCGCGAACTCAACACGGCCTTTTCGAAGCTCGACGACTTAGACGACGATCAGCGCGAGGTGATCTCGGCGATGGCAGACTCGTTGGTCGGCCAACTGCTCGCCGCGCCCACGAAGAGCCTCCGCGACGCCGCCGCCGAGGACGACTGGACGACTATCAACACCGCGTTGCAGTTGTTCGATCCCGAGTTCGGCTCCGGGCCCCCCGAGTCGCTCGACAGCGCCCGGCCGGGGGACCTCCCCGAGGAACTGCGTCGGTCGATGCCCGCGACCGTTCTCGAACAGCTCGGCGAGTAGCCGTTCGGGCTTTCGTGTTCGCTTTCCGTCGTTCCGTCACGGCCGCTGCTCTGCCACAGCCGCCGCTTCGTCACGATCGATCCCTCGGCCAAGTCGCTTATTGAGTACTGATCGCGATCTACGAACAACAAGCAGTAGGCGACGAGCAGCGAGCGATCGGCGCGAACGGCGGCTGACGAACGGCGAGCACCGACGGGAGAACGAGGACGATCGAGCGTGACGAGACGGAAATCGGTAGAACGGAAGGAGCCGATTCGAACCGTGAATCGGACTCGACAACCGATGGTCGGCGGCGTTCAGGCGAAGGTCTTCGAGACCTCGTCGTCGTCCTCTTCGTCGGCCTGGAGTTTCTCGCGGGCGTCCCGAAAGTCGTCCATATCGACTTCGGTGCGGTCGTCGCGGATGGCGAACATCCCTGCTTCGGTACAAATCGCCTTGATATCCGCGCCGCTGGCCTCGGCGGTTTCCGTGGCGAGCGCCGCGAAGTCGACGTCCTCCGCGATGTTCATGCCGCGGGTGTGGATCTCGAAGATGATCTCCTTACCCTCGGCGTTCGGTTTGGGGACCTCGATGAGCCGGTCGAACCGGCCGGGACGGAGAATGGCGCGATCGAGCATGTCGAAGCGGTTCGTGGCGGCGATTATCCGTACTTCGCCGCGTTCCTCGAAGCCGTCCATCTCGCTCAGCAGTTGCATCATCGTCCGCTGAACCTCGGCATCGCCCGACGTCTTCGAGTCCGTGCGGGTCGCGGCGATCGCGTCGATCTCGTCGATGAACAATACGGCGGGTTCGTTGTCCCGGGCGACCTGGAAGAGGTCACGAACGAGTTTCGCGCCCTCGCCGATGAACTTGTGGACCAGCTCGGAGCCGGCCATCTTGATGAAGGTGGCGTCGGTCTGGTTCGCGACCGCCTTCGCGAGCAGGGTCTTGCCGGTGCCCGGCGGACCGTACAGGAGAACGCCCGACGGCGGAGTGATGCCCACATCGGTAAACCTCTCTGGGTGCTCCAGAGGCATCTCGACGGTCTCGCGCACCTCGTTCATCTGGTCTTCTAAGCCGCCAATGTCACCGTAGCCGACGTCCGGGCTGTGTTCGATCTGCATGACTCGCGCGCGAACGTCGGTCTCGTCCGAGAGGTCCTTGACGATCGACAGCGAGTTGTTCACCGCGACCCGCGTACCGGGTTCGATGCGTTCGCGCATCTCCTCGGTGGCGTCGGTGAGCGCTTCCTGGTTATTGCCGTGTTGTTTGATGATGACGCCTTCTTCTGCCATTTCCTGGACCGTGGCGACGAACAGCGGGGACTGTTTGAGTTTCTTGTTCTCGTGAGTGAGCCGTTCGAGCTTCTGTTGGTACTTGTTGTTTTCAGCGTTCGCGTCGAGCAGCCGGTCGCGCATCTGTTCGTTTTCCGACCCTAAGCTGTCGAGTTGCTCCTCTAACGCTTCGATCTTCTCGGTCTCCGACGACTCGTCCGTGTAGGGTAATTCGACCTCTCCAGCCGTATCGCTCATTGTTCTAATGTACGGAACTAACGGATAAGAGGCTTCGGGTGCATCCCGACATCGCCGCGCTCCCGGGTCGAGACGGCCCACGACCGCCGTCGATCGATTTCAGCCGCCAGTTCGTCTCAGCCGCCAGTTCGTTCCGGTCGAGGGTTCGCCCCGCGGCGTCGGCCCGGTCCAGCCGATGGTTCGTTCCCGACGGGTGAGCGCTACCCGTCCTGCCGGGTGGCGTCGAACGCCGCCCGGGTTCGTTCGGTGGTGCGGTACCCACGGTCGCCGGCGAGCGTAATCCCGTCAAGGTCGGCAGGTTCGATCAGGCCCGCAGCCCGTAGTTCGGCGAGCGATCCGTGCAGATCGCTCTCACACAGGTCGTACGAATCGAGCAGCGTCAGGACACCAACCGGCTCCCGACGAGCGATCTCCCGAAGCAAGCCGAGCGTCCGCTCGTCGCCGACGCCCCGGAGGTCCGGGTCTTCCCGAACGGCGGTCGGCGTTGCCCGTCCGGCCGCAAGCAACGCCGACTCGTCGGACGGTTCGAGGTCGTCGTTCCGAACGTAGCGTTCCTCGCCGGTTCGCGGATCGCGCACGCGACTCGACTCCGCCGAACGCTTGACGAGCAGGTATCGCGTCCCGCTCCGGTCCCGAACCGTCTCCATAACACGAACGCGGCCCCGAGGACGATTATCAATTATGGTCGGCGTCGCCGTTCTCTTTGTCCCCACTACTTCCGTTGTCGCCCTCGCCGTTCCCGCTGTTCTCGTTGCGCTCGGCGCTCCCGTCGTCGTTCTCATCGTCCTCGTTGTCTCGATCGAGGTATCGTCGATACTTGTAGTACGAGTACGCGAAGGCCACGACGCCGAGCGCGAACAGGCCGCCGCCGAGTTGCAGTTGCCCGCGGAAGTACGCGAGCATCAGCCCTAGGCTCGTTGCGAACAGCGCGAGGTTGAGGGTCACGACGAGACCCCAGAAGGTGACCAGCAGGTCGCCCGAGACATCGGCCTCGGCGGCGTCGGCAGTGCTGGGGGTCGACGCCGAGGGGATGTCGGGGCTTAGCCCCTCGGTCGGGTCGGAGATCGACCCGGAAAACGCCTCGTTGTCCTCGTCGTCGCCGAGCACGCTCGTAATCCGACCCCGACCGGAAAAAGCCGTTCGACACCGGGACACCGGTACAACGACGACACGAGCGTCGCGTTCGGCCAGCGACCGCCGCCCCGACCGGTTCGATCGAACGCTACCGTGTATCGGCGAGCCGATAGGTCCGATCGATACGAAGCCAGGCGAGGGGTTCCTCGCTGTCGTAAAACACCGTGCCGTCCTCCGCCTCGTAGGTGCCGGTTCGCACAACGCCGTCGGGGGTGGCGGGGCCGGGTCGCTCTCGGTCGTCGGCGCGGTCGCGTCGATGGTTCGCGTCGGGGACCATTGGCATTAGCGGAGCTACCGGAGGTTCTGGTAAATGCTTTGTGGGCCGGCCGGGTCGGTTCGCTCCGACGGCTTTCGGGAAGCGGGCTGTCGGGATCGGTTCGGAGGGCTAAGAGCCCCGACACGCTCGTCTACAGGTCGGCGAGCAGCGCTCTCAGGTTTGAGACGGCCGCCTCCTTGTTCGCGGGGTAGGCTTCGATCTTCGCGCGGAGGGTAAGCCCGTTACCCAGCGCGACCTCGCCGCGATAGGCGGCCCCCTTCGAGAGGGTGAGGAAAAACGCACAGTTGTCGTCGACGCGCTCGTCGAGGTCGGCGATCACCGTCTCGATTCCCTCCAGGTCGGCGAGGCGATCGAGCACGACATCCATCCCGTCGGCACGTTCGACCCGCGCGGAGCACACGACGATGCGATCGCCGTGATAACCTTCGGTACTGGCACGTTCGATTTCCATATCGTCGGGCACAAACGTCCGAAGCGCGTCGGCGACCCGCTTGTCGTCCTCGGTCGCGTACGAGAACGCTCGGAGATCGACGTAGTGAAGCGGAAGGTTCGACACGAACTGTTTCCTCGGAGTCGGTTCGATCGTCGGGTCGTTGTCTTCAGCTCGTTACTCGTCGGCCTCGCCGACCGTGTCGCCGTCGCCGCCTCCGTTAGCACCGTCGCCGTGAGCGGCTTCGAGCGCGTCCTCAGAAACGCCGGATTCCTGGCCGTCGTCGAAACTCACGGTATAGGTCGCGTCGCCGAACATCGTCTCCATGACCTGTGTGACGGTCCCGGTCTCGCCGTCGAACTCGCTGTGTTCGTCGTGCAAACGCACGTGATCGTCCTCGTCGAAGCTCATGAAATGGAGTTCCCGCGGGCGAGATAAAAGGAACCTGGTTCGGCGATGTCGAGGGTCGGAGCCCGTAGACGCCGATCGGCGTCGTCCGCGTGCTCCGTGTCGTGCCGGTTGCAGGGGCACGGCGGTGTCGGCTCGGCGACAGCGAAACGGCGGCGAACATGGGATCGTCGAAAGTCGCCGACTCGAACGCCATCGAGTCAGGGGTACGAACCTTTAGGTTACGGCGGGGGAAAGTAGGGGGCGTGGACGCAGTCGAAGTCAGCACGGTCGTCTACCTGCCGCCCGAGGAGGTGTACGACTTCTTAGTGGACTTTCCCCGGTACGCGAACTACTCGAAGTACCTCACCGGCGTCGAACAGCGCGGCGACGGCTCGCCGGGTACCGAGTACGACCTGCAGTTCGCGTGGTGGAAACTCACCTACACCGCCCGCTCGCGGGTCACGAGCGTCTCCCCACCCGCGAAGATCGAATGGGAGATAATTAAAGACCTCACCGCGCGCGGCCACTGGCGCGTCGAGGAGGTCCCCGAGGAAGCACCGCCCGATCGGGAGACGGCCTCGCGGGTGTACTTCCGCGTCGAGTTCAGCGCCGACTCGGTCGACGAGAGCGCGATCGATCTCCCCGCACTGGTCTCGCTCGGCTGGGTCGTCAAGAAGGTGATCCCGCTCATCGAAGGCGAAGCCGAACGGATCGTTTCGCGGGTCGTCGCCGATCTGGAGGGCCAACGCCGCGAGGTCGAGTTGACGATCCACGACTCGCCCGACAGCGTGTGAAAGCCGCTTCTCTGCTGGCGCTCTCGTATGACCATATTTGCTCGCGAACGTTATCCACTCGATGACAGTCTGATGCCCGGGCCGAATTTTATTACGAAGTCGATGCGTAGCCACGCTCGCACGATGGCCGACGGACTAACCGTCAGGCGCTACCAACCGGCGGACGAAAACGCCGTCTGGCGGGTTCACGAGCGGGCGTTCCGGGACGCGTCGATCCCGTTCGACCCGGAACTCGACCGTGACCTCCGGCGGGTTCCCGAGGCGTACCTGGACGGTGGGGAGTTTCTCGTCGGAACGATCGGCGGACCGGACCGAGAACGGCGGGTCGTCGCCATCGGCGGCTATCGGCCGGTCGACGAGCAATCGGTCGACCGATGGTCGGGAGACAAGCGAGCGGTCGAGATCAAACGGATGCGCGTCGATCCCGCGTGCCAGGGACACGGGTACGGGACGACGCTGCTCGGAGCGCTAGAAGCGTCGGCACGCGAGCGAGGAGCGACGCGAGCCGTCTTACACACGAGCGATCGCCTCACCGGTGCAACGGCCTTCTACCGTGCTCAGGGGTATCAGGAGGCCCGCTGTGAGCCCCATCCCGAGGCCGAAATGACGCTCATATACTTCGAAAAGCATCTCCGGGGGAGGCGACACGATGATTCGGAACAGTCGCCGGCTCGTGGCGTGGGTCCCGGTGAAGCTTTCGTCCCGGTCGACGATCGAACAGCATGGCCGCACGATCACCAACGCTCGAAACTGTCGAACGCGTCGCGATCGTTATCTACGATGGGTTCGACGAACTCGACGCGATCGGCCCCTACGAAGTACTGCGGAACGCCGTATCGCAAGGCATCGACCTGTCCGTTCGGCTGTGTACGCTCGACGAGACGGACGAGGTGCGGGCGAGTCACGGCTTACGCGTTGTTCCCGATAGCGTACTCGACGACTTCGACGTCGATGGGACCGGGCCGGACCTCCTCGTGGTGCCCGGCGGCGGGTGGAACGATCGGTCGGCGGC
>PXRY01000124.1 GCA_003022925.1 Halobacteriales archaeon QS_8_65_32
TCGACGAGCGTACCCCGGTCGGCACCGTCCCCGTCGTCGAGGTCGCGCATCGTGTCCATCACTGCCTCGCCGATGTCGATGTCCTCGCTAACTCCAGTGTCGTCGTCGTCCTCCGCTGCGGTCGTCCCTTCGCTCTCGGTAGCGCCGCCCTCGTCAGCCAGTTCGTCGTTGGCCGCAGGTTCGGCTTCGCTCCCGTCGATAGCTGGCTCTCCGGCCGTTTCGGTGTCGCCGACGTCGACTCCTTTGTCGACTGGACCGCCGCTCGATTCGTCGTCGTTCGCCGGTTCGCCGGTCCTCGGCGGTTCATCGTC
The DNA here is from genome assembly GCA_003022925.1 of Halobacteriales archaeon QS_8_65_32. Taxonomy (GTDB): domain Archaea; phylum Halobacteriota; class Halobacteria; order Halobacteriales; family Halococcaceae; genus PXQR01. The sequence continues at coordinate 312 of PXRY01000124.1, forward strand.
ACCGTCAGACGCGAGAGTTGCCGGTTCCGTTCCCGGTTCGAGTTCCGCTTCGGGTTCGACGTCCGTCCCGACGCCGGTGTCAGCCTCGACGGCCGGTGCATCCGTCTCCGTGTTCGTGTCCGCGTTGGCCGCCGGACTCACTCGCTCCGTATCCGCCGTTAGCTCGTCGTCCGCGTCGAAGTCGCTCGCCGCCGGGTCCTCAGCCGAAGGTTCGTCGGCCTCTTCGTCCACCGGCGGCGCAGTCGGCTCGATGTCGGCTTCGCCCGGGTCGTCGACCTCCGTCCCGGTGGCGAAGTCCGTCCCGTACTCGGCTTCGATCTCCTCGCGTTCGGCGTCGCTGAGGTCGAACTCGCCGTCGAACTCCTCGATGTCGTCTCCGGCGTCGACGCCGTCGCCGCTCGCGTCGGTCCCATCATCGTCGTCGATGCCGCTGCCGCCGATATTACTGTCATCGACGCCACCGATCCCGTCCGATTCCTCGCCGTCGCTATCATTCATACCGTCAATGCCAGCATCGCCGAGGTCCTCGTCGTCGAAAGTGCCGCCTCGATCGCCGTCGTCCTCGGCGGCGGGCGTCCCGGCCGTCTCGACCGCTTCGCCCTCGGTCTCGTCGCTCGCCTCGGAGCCGGCTGCGAGCGGATCGTCCGCGGCTGCGGCGGTCTCCTCCGCTTCCACGTCCGTGCTCGCCTCGCCGGACGGTTCGACGCCCGGCGACGCTGCGGCGTCGGTCGCGGTCGGACCGCTGCGATCGGTCTCGGTCTCGGGTTCGAGTTCGCCGGGCTCAGGTCCAGGTCCGGACTCGGACTCAGCCGATACTGTCGTCCGCTCGTCGTCCTCGTCGTCGCCGATGAGCGTCGAGACGGTGACTCCGCCGAGGGGGTTGCTCGCGAGCGCGGCGAGGTCCGCGTCGCCGTCGGCGTTCGGCGTGCGATCGAGTGAGCCGACTTCCTCGATGTCGCCGGCAACGAGCCGCGCCGCGTCGAGCGCCATTTCACGCACCGCCGCGAGGTAGGCCGGCGTCGTTCCGTAGTGCTCGCGGGCGAGTGCGATTCCCGACTGCGGACTACTGGCTCCGTTCGGGGTGTCGCCTGCGGCTCCGTCCTCGGCAAGCGCCGCGGCGAACTCGCTCACACGATCGATGGTTCGGCCGGCGGTTTCGGTGATCCAGCGGTCCCTGGTGGTCGCGTCGATCTCGCTGATGGTCTCCGGCCGGACCGAGGTGAACACGCGATCGGAGTCTTCGGGCTCGAAGGTCCGGGCCTTGCCGGTGACGGCGACGAACGCCGGCGGGGAGAGGCGTTCTAAGGCCGCGAGCGCGTCGGGCTGGTACTGGCCGGCGTAGACGACGAAGGCCCCGGTCGGATCGACGATCCGCGCGCGCAACTGACCGTCCAAGTCGTCGAGTTCGGTCAGTACGCCCGCGACGAACAGCCGGTTCGCCCGCGCGCCCGTCGGCGTCGCGACGTAGTTCGGCGCGCGCTCCTCGTCGCTCTCGGAGTACGACAGGCTCGCGTCGTCGAACTCGGCGGCGAACATTCGGTGAGCGATCTCGCGGCGCGGGCGCTCCTCGTCCACTGTCCCGGCCGACTCCGAACTCATACCGACCCCTCCATCGCGATCCCGTCGTCATCGCTTTCCCCGCCCTCGGTGCCGTCCTCGCCGGTGCTGTTGCTATCGTCGCCGTCGTCGCCCCCACCGGCACTGGCACTGCTGTTCGCTACCCGGTCGAGCAGCGCCCGAGCGCGGTCTTCCGGCTCGTCGTCGCTTTCGGCGAACGCCGACACATTGAGGTTCGCGCCGTACTCGTCGACGCTCAGGCTGCCGCGGACCCGGACCTCACGACCGACGATTTTCGTACTTATATCCTCGGCGACGACGGTCTGGTCCATCGCCTTGCGAGCCTGTTCGCGAGCCGCCTCGATCCCGCCGCCGTAGATCTCGGCGGTGATGTCGGTACCCAAAATCGCCGTCACGGCGTCGGTCCCGTCGTCGAGGATCGCCTTGGTCCTGAGGTCGTCGCGGCCCTCGACCGAGCCGTGGGCGCGACACTGGCCCTTCTGGACCATGCGCCCGCAGTTGGGACAGCGCTGGATCAACCCCGAGCCGTCACGAACCGCTAAGACGTTCGCGACCACCTCCACGTCGAACACCCCGCCCGAGGAGATCGCGTCGGCGATCGTGCGTCGCGGTGCGCCCGCGCCGGCGTCTATCTCTCGGTCGCTTTTTTCGACGACGGAGAACTCGGAGACGTTCACCGAGGGCGCGCCGCGGAACTCGCGCACGTAGGCGTTCTCGATCCTGATCGATTCGCCCTCGCGGATCGCCTCGTGGGGAGCCCAGTCGGTAAAGGGTAGGCGGGCGCTCTCGTCGGCGAGCACGCCACTGAGGATCTCGGTCTCGCCGTCGCGGCCGTCGATGACCTTCGATTCGACCTCGCTCACCTTCACCTCGATCGCAACGCCGCGATCGCCGGGCTGGAGGTCGTCGAGCGAGGCGTCGCCGCCGATCTCGTAGGGCACATCCAGGGTCTCTTCTTCCTTCTCGATCGTCGTGTTCGACCCGAGGTTGAGTTCCGGGCTGCCCTCCCACTCGCGCACGCCGGCACCGATTACGGTGATCGTATCGCCGGCAGCGAGATCGAAGTCCTCCCAAGCGGTGTAGGGAATCGTGCCGCTTTCGTCGGCGAGTTCGCCCTCGAAGATCTCCTGGTCGCGCCCTTGATACCGGATCGAGCGCTTGCCAACGGTGAGCACCCGGGCGGTGACCGTCACCGCGGCGTCCGCCGGCGAGATCTCCTCGATCGTCGCGGGTTCGGGTTCGCCGCTTCCCTGGCTCCCGTCGCCGTACTTCCGGCGGAGGCTCGATTTGGCCTCCTCGACGGGGACACTGTACTGCACGAGGTTCTCCAAGTCGTCTTTGACCTCCTGTTTGTCAACGCCGAGAGCGGAGGCGAGTTCTTCGGCGTGATCGTCGAAACTCATCGTTTCCCCTACGTTCGCCGCCGGTATAAATGCGTTCGTGGACGGTTGGAATCCGGCGAGACGGCCCCGATCGTCGGCATTGACCCTGCTCGCTACCGCGGTTCACGACTCTGTTAATGCGGTAGTGTTATCTTAGGAAATTCATCGAGGTGAGTCAGTAGTAGACGGCCCGAAAGCCCCTCCCGCTCGACCGGCCGCGGCTCGCTGTGCTCCTCAACTCGCTCACTGCGTTCGCTCGCTTCCGGTGCTTACTTCGCCGAAGCCGGACCGAGCGGTCGGCCCCTTTCAGTCCCGCCCATAGCGGTTGTTCGGCAGACAATTGCGTAACTCAACACTGCCCCCGACGCAGATAGGATGGATTGAGCTAAAACGACTCGACACGTGGCGGCCCGATCGCTCACCCCTCTCGGTTTCCGTTCCCGTCCCCGGCCGTCGCCGCGAACGTGTAGACCCCGGTAACCATATCAATCGCGAAGGCGAGGCCACGAGCCGGGTTGTAGGCCATCCCCCACGCCATCGGCGCGTCGAGCCCGGAAAACCCCGGGCCGGCACTCGTCCCGGTACGCTGCCGTCTTCGGGGCTGCCGTTTCCGGCACCGTCGTCTCCGGCGCGGTCGTCGGTCGGGTACCGATTGACCGGTATCGGATCGGTCGGATCGCCGACGTCGTAGAGAACTGCGCCCTCGTGATAGTCGGCGCTCACGAGCAAGGTAGTCGATGCCCGTGGGATTACGTCGAAGTTGTGGCCCGTCCAGTCGAGTCGCTCGGCGAGCAGGTCGTTCTGGACCGCGGCGTTCGGCGAGAGGGTGTAGCCGATCGGTACCTCGGGATCGGGGAAGGCGGCGACGTTGTGGGTGTGGCCAATGTCGATCCGCGCGACGATCTCGGGGTTTCCCGGCGACCCGACCCCGTAACCGTAGTCGATTACCTCGACGCCACCGTGGCCGTTCGCGGTGTTCGGCTCCTGCGTGCGGTAGTACAGCCCGTCGCGCGGGTCGAACGCCACGTCGGCGTTGCGAGTGGCCGGACCGGAGGGGACGCGGTGGACCTCCGTCGGGTTCGTTGGATCGGCGAGATCGACCAGAAAGGATCCGCCTCGCCCGAAGTAGCTCCCGACGACGCCGTACCGTCCGTCGGAACGGACGTCCGCCTCGGTGTACTCGCCGGCGGGGTTCGACAGGGGCGGGAAGCCGCGCTTCCGGAGCCGACCGCTCGGGCGCTCGTCTCCCGGGAGCCGTGCGCCCGCCGTGGCGACGCCGCCGAGAAGGGCCGCCGATCCCAGCGCCTTCAGTACGGACCGTCGATCGGCGTTCACCGTCATCGTTCTCAGAGAACTCCTCATAGCTACTTCGTCTCACGGAGGAATAGCGGTTGTGACGAGCCCCCGGAGTTCATGGAGGTGCTGTTCGTCGGATGGAGTCGTCGCCGTCGCGAAACCGGTTTGCCCGCTCCGTTATAGGTCCAAGGCATGTACGTCACGGTCAACGCCGCGATGAGCAGCGATGGAAAGCTCTCCTCGCGGCGGCGCGACCAGGTAGCGATCAGCGGGCCCGAGGACTTCGCGCGCGTCGATCGTCTGCGTGCCGACAGCGACGCCGTTCTCGTGGGCGTCGGTACCGTTCTCGCCGACGATCCCTCCCTCACCGTCAAGGACGCGGACCTCGTCGCTACCCGCCAGCAGCGCGGCGACCCTCCCCACCCCGCACGGGTCGTCGCCGACTCACGGGCCCGGACCCCGACCGACGCGGCGGTGCTCGACGACCGGGCCGAAACCTACGTACTCGTGAGCGAGGCCGCCCCTGCCGACCGGCGCGACGCCCTCGAAGCCGCCGGAGCCGGCGTACACCCGATCGTCGCCGGCGGGACTCGTGTGGACCTCCCTGGAGCGTTCGACACGGTTGAAGCGGCGGGCATCGAGCGCCTGATGGTCGAAGGCGGCGGCGAGGTGATCTTCTCGCTATTCGAAGCCGGGCTCGTCGACGAACTCTCGGTCTTCGTCGGCCCACTGGTGATCGGCGGCCGCGAGTCGCCAACGCTCGCCGACGGAGCGGGCTTTCCCGACCAGTTCCCGGCACTCGTATTGGAGGACGTCGAACGCCTCGACGACGGCGTGGTGCTCTCCTGGGTTGTCGACGAGCCATAATCGAGAGCTGACTATCGACGGCCGGTTTCCGGACGGCGACTATCGACAGAAACCGTCCGTTGACCACCCGGTAATATCACTTGATTTATTAGCTGCGGTGCGGTAGCCCGGGCTATGAGTACGCGTTTCACGGCCGGGCGGATCGGGCGGCTTCGCGGGTCGCTGGGGCCGGCGTGGCTCGCCGGGGCGATCGCCGCGGGGCCGGCGACGATGGCGAGTTTGGTGACCGCGGGGGCGTCATTCGGCTACGCGCTGCTGTGGGTCGTCGTCCTATCGGCGATCGCGGGCGCGTTCACCCAGTACCTCTCGGCGCGCCTCGGGCTCGGTACCGGCGAGGGGATCGTCGCGTCGGTCGAGAAGCGACTCGGCGAGCGGTGGGCGTGGGTGCTCGTTTGCGACGGCGTGCTCGCGGCCGGACTCGCCCAGCTCGTCATCATGAAGACCCTCGCTGACGTGAGCGAGACGGTTACCGGCATCGACGCTCGCGTCTGGGGAGTCTGCTGGGCGGTCGTGCTGGCGATCGGCCTCGCGGGCGGGGGCTACCGGCTGGCCGAAATCGGTGCCAAAGTCCTCGTATCGGGGATCGTCCTCGCCTTTCTCGCCTCCCTTCTCGTCGTCCCGATCGATCCGAGCGCCGCGGTCGGCGGGTTGGTACCTCGAATCCCGGCCGGTGTAGACGGCGCGCTCGTCGCCGCCGGCGTTCTGGGTGGGGCGGTCCACGTCACGCTCGTCACGATGCATACCTACACCGTTTGCGCCCGCGGGTGGACCGACGACGACCGGGACCTGGCGACGACCGACGTGCTGGCCTCGATGCTCGTCGCCTTCGGCGCGTATAGCCTCGCGATCTTCCTGGTGACCGCGAGCGTGCTCCGGGGTCCGGGTATCGACCCGTCGAGCCTGACAGCCACCAGTGCAGCCCAGGCGCTCGGCCCGCTCGTCGGCCCCGCCGCCGAGTGGCTATTTTTACTCGGGTTGTGGGGCGCGGCGGTCTCGACGCTCGGCGGGAATACGATCGTTCCGCCCTATCTCCTCGCGGACAAACTCGGCTATGGAACGACGATCGACGACCGGCGCTACCGGGCGCTGCTCGCCGGGACGGCACTCGCCTCCGCCGCCGGGGCCTTCCTTGGGGGAGCGTTCTTCCCGCTGTTGGTGCTCGTCCTCGCCTTCGGTCTTGTCGGGACGCCCTTCGCGCTCGTCGTCGTGCTCTACTTGCTCAACGATCCCGGAGCCGTACCCGAGACGTCAGGTACTGTGGTGAACGGGGGCGGACTCGCGCTCGTCGCCGTCACCGCGATCACGGCTGGCGCGTTCGTTCGCGAGCAGGTCGTGACGTTCGATCCGGTCGGCGATCCCGTCGGCGCGTTCGTCGTGGCCTTCGCGGTCGTCATGAGCGGAGCGACGCTGCTGTTGCTCGCACGATTTGTCCGCCGGGCCATTATCGGCGAGCCGACCGCGAGCGGCCGCTGACGGCACCTATCAGGGCAACGGACCGACGAGACGCGAGCCAGTAACGGCTGACAAGAGAAACGAGATTCATTCGAGCTGGTGGTAATCGAGTTCGTAACCGGCGTCGAGCGCTTCCTGGACTGCGGGACTCGGCTCGCCGGGCGTCTTCGTCGCTAGTTCCATACCGTCGAACGAACGCTCGTAGCGGAGGTTTCGCCGCCACTCCTCGCGCGTTCCCTCGACGTCGGTTCGGAAGTGTGCGCCCCGGGACTCGCGGCGCTCGCGAGCGCCCCGGAGCACGGCTTCGGCGACCGTCAGCGAGAACCCGAGATCGACCGCGTACTCGAACGATCGGTTCGTCCGCTCGCCGCCCGCGAGGTCGCCGGCACGCTCGCGCAGGTCGGCCAGCGCATCGAGCCCCTCGGTGAGTCCTTCTTCGTCGCGGAGGATGCCGGCGTGGGATTCGAGCAGGTCGCCGAGCTCCTCGAGCAGGGCCTTGGGGTCCTCGCTGCCCTCGCTGCCCGCGCCGGCCATCGCGTCGAGACCCGCGAAGTGCTCGCGGGCGAGTCGCTGCTGGGACGCGGGCAGAACCGGCAGGTCGGCGACCGATCGATCGGCGGCGTGTTCGGCGAGGCCATCGCCGACGATCTTCCCGAGCGCAACGGTCTCGGCTAAGGAGTTGCCGCCGAGACGGTTCGCGCCGTGGACTCCGGCGGTACTCTCGCCGACCGCATACAGGTTCTCGACGGCCGTTGCGCCCGTCTCGAAGTCGATCTCGACGCCGCCCATCGAGTAATGCGCGGTCGGGGCCACCTCGACCGACTCTTCAGCTAAGTCCACCCCGAGATCCGCGAAGCGCTCGTACATGCTCGGCAGGCGGTCTTCGATGAACGACCGATCGCGGTGGGAGATGTCGAGGTAGACCCCGCCGTTCTCGGTGCCCCGACCTTCGGCGATCTCGCGGGCGATCGCCCGGGCGACGACGTCCCTGGCGTCGAGTTCCATCTGGTCGGGCGAGTATCGCTCCATGAACCGCTTGCCATCCGCGTTGAGCAGGCGGCCCCCCTCGCCGCGAACCGCTTCGGTCACTAAGCGGCCTTCCCACTGTTCGCCGTAGCGTTCGGCGACCATACCTGTTGGATGGAACTGGACGAACTCGGCGTCCATCAGCCGAGCGCCCGCGTCGTAGGCGAGCGCCGGCCCGTCGCCGTTGTTCTCGTCGTCGCGCGAGGAGTGACGACTGTAGACGGCCGAGTACCCCCCGGCCGCGAGCACGACGGCGTGAGCGCGAACGAGGACGAGCGAGCCGTTATCCATGTCGTAGCCGAGCGCGCCATACACCTGCTCGCCGTTCGAAAGCAGTTTCGTGATCTGGACGTTCTCGCGGTAGGCGATGTCCAGGTCCTGGGCCTTGCCGATCAGCGTTTCGAGCATCGCCTCGCCCGTCCGGTCGCCGACGAAACACGTCCGGCGAAAGGACTGTGCGCCGAAGTAGCGCTGTTGCACGTCGCCGCTGTCGGTCTCGCTGAACGGCGTTCCCCATTCCTGTAGCTCGCGGATCCGATCGGGCATGGCCCGCGCGACGGTTTCTACCCCGTCAGGGTCGTTGATCAGATGCCCCTCGTTCAGTGTGTCGGCTGCGTGGATCGCCGGCGAGTCCTCCGGGTCGCGGCTGCCGAGCGAGGCGTTGATGCCGCCGGCCGCCCACGTGGTGTGTGCGTCGCCGTGGCCGCGCTTGCCGAGCACGAGACAGTCGATGTCGCTCTCGGCAAGCGAGATCGCCGTCCGAGCGCCGGCCGCCCCGGCCCCGATCACGAGCACCGGCGTCTCGACGGTCTCGTACTCGACGTCGCCGTCGGCACGCCCCTCGTCGCTCCGCATGGATCGGTTGCTCGTCATAGTTTCTCTACAGCTATAGGTACGGATCGAACCCTTTTGAGGGTGTCGTAGCCGCTTCGTACAGCGATTCCGTCCGAGAATGTCAATCGGAACCCGATGTAATTAACAGATAACTGTTATTCTGAGCCGTCCGTGTCGTCGCGTACTGAGAGCGCTGGCGGGCGCTCAGTAGCGAAGCGAGCAGACAAAGCGAACAGTGCGACAAATCGGGCAGTGAGACGAAACGAGTGGGGAGGCAACCGGACTGCCGAGTAGGTTGATGGATCGATCGGCCGAATCCCGAACTCCGGTAGTATCGGTCCCTGATTCGACGACGCGCCGTCGATCCTGGTTCAGTCGTCCGACGCCGTGGCGGCGGGTTCGGCTTCGGGTTCGCGTTCGATCGCGTCGAGGTAGGCGTCGGCGTCCATCGCGGCCTGACAGCCCATTCCGCCCGCGGTGATCGCCTGCTGGTAGTGGTGATCGACCACGTCGCCCGCCGCGAAGATTCCGGGAACCCCGGTCTCGGTTTGCCCGCCGTCGCGGCCGCCCTTCGTATAAACGTAGCCCACGTCGTCGGTCTCGATATCCGTCCCCTCGAAATATCCCGTGTTCGGCGTGTGACCGATCGCAATGAAGACCCCGTCGACATCGAAATCGAATTTTTCGGTGCGATCGTCGTCGAGCCTGTCGGTTGGATGGCCCTCGGGATTGGTGACGAGCGTGGTGTGACTGATACCTTCCTCCGGCGAGCCGTGGATCTCGGTGAGTTCGGTGTTGCGCCTGATCTCGACCTCGCCGCTTTCGACCTTCCGTTCGATCTCATCGATCCAGTACGCCTCCGCGCGAAACTCCTCGCGGCGGTGGATCAGGTGCACGGTCGAGGCGAACTTCGTGAGGAAGTGTGCCTCTTCCATCGCGGCGTCGCCCCCGCCGATAACGGCGAGTTCCTGATCGCGGAAGAAAGCGCCGTCACAGGTCGCACACGTCGAGACGCCGTAGCCCATCAGGTCGTCCTCGCCGGGGATCTCCAAGGTTCGGGCGCTTGCGCCGCTGGCGGCGACGAAGGCGTCGGTAGCGATGCGGTCGCCGTTCGAGAGCGTAATGCGGTGTGGTGCTCCGCGGGATTCACCCGGTTCGATCCGTTCTGCAACGCCGTGTCTGATCTCCGCGCCGAACTGCTCGGCTTGTTCTTTCATGCGATCGACGAGGTCCGGCCCGGAGATGCCCTCGGGAAAGCCCGGGTAGTTCGCGACGTCGGTGGTGAGCGTGAGCTGGCCGCCCGGTTCCCGGCCTTCGAGCACTAACGGATCGTTGCCCGCCCGCGCGGCGTAGATCGCCGCTGTCAGTCCGGAAATCCCCGTGCCGGCGATCACCAGCCGCCGGCGCCCGGGGTCGGTGGAGTCGGTGTCGGTCATCGGTGGTTCTTGACTGTCGTCTCGTTTGTACGTTGCGCCCGAACGGGTCGTGGCGTACAACGTAGAAGTTCGCTTGAAGAGGGCTAATGAGTCTGTTTAGTAAGTCCCAGAGCTAACGGGCGCTGCGCGCCCGTGAACGCCCGACCCCTTCCAATCCCACCCGAACGGTTTCGATCGGCTTCTTCGTTCTCGATCGAACACTGTCGGGCAAACGAGACGCCGGTGATTCGCAATCATGACCTCCAGTTACCGGACCGGTCGCCGATGCCGAGCGCCGTCCGAAGCGTTTTCGCTGCCCGTCCCGCCTTCTCAATATGGCTGCCGACCTGGACGAGAAGACCGACCGGTACTGCCGATTGCTCGCCGACGCGCTCGACGCAGCCGAGGTCGCCCCGCCCGCCGATACCCCGATGGCCGCCGCGGCCGCCGAATACCGGGAGATGGCCGAGGCCTACCTCGACGACGCCCGATATTTCCGCGAGAAAGGCGACTGCGTAAACGCGCTCGCGGCGTCCTCGTATGGACACGGCTGGCTCGACGCCGGCGCTCGCCTCGGCTTGTTTCGCATTCCCGAGGGACACCTCTTCGCAGTCTGACCGCTCGATCCTGCGAGGCCCGGGCCGGTGTATTTACGTGAGTCCGCTTCGACCGTCCGACCGATGGAGGCGGTCCTCTGGTACGTGCTCACCGGTACTCGTGGCGGCGCGAACCGGGTGCGTATCCTCCGTGCGCTCGACGACCGCCCCCAGAACGCGAATCAACTCGCCGAAGCCTTAGAGCTCGATTACAAGACCGTTCGCCACCATCTGGACGTCCTGCGCGACAACGACGTTATCACCGATAGCGGCGACGACTACGGCGCGATCTACCTCCCGACGGACCAGGCACGCCACCACTGGGGAACGATCGAGCGGATCATCGAGGAGGTCGACGTCGAGTGATTTTGGTCCGATTTGGGAAAGAGTATAAAACAGTGTACAGGATAGGGAAAGTCGGATGATAGGAGAGTCGAGGACACGAAAATGTCGCTGGCCATAGACGTCTTCCGCGCATTCAGTGTGCTCAACGTGTTCTTAGTGATGGGTCTCGGCTACGTCTGGGGCCGCAACTACCTCCAGTTCCGCTCGAAACACACCCTCGGCCTGTTCGTCTTCGCGGCGTTTTTCCTGTTCGAGAACCTCTTTGCGGTGTATTTCTTCGTCTTCGAGCCGACGCTCTCGGTGTGGATCGCCACCCCCGACCTCGTCCCGCCGATCGCCCAGTTCGCCATGACCTCGTTGCGCGTGCTCGAGTTCGGCGGCCTCGCCTTTCTCACCTGGATCACCTGGGACTAATCGGCCGGCGTCGCCCGCTTGCCAGTGTTCCGGGTTCGCCCCGTCCCCTCCGCCCCGCTCTATCCTGTCCTGTCTCCGTCCGTTCAGTGCTCGTCCGACCCGGCGTACGTCCGACCCAGCATCGGTCCGGACTGCTGCCTGCTCGCGGTAGTGTCGTTGAGCCGAACGCGGCGTCAGGGAAAAGACTATAACCTAATACGAATAACTCGGAGTTAGTAGCGGCTGGCGCGTGGGTTTAATCGTTTCGTATCCGGCAGCACGCTGTCAGCACACCTATCATGAGCGATACGACACACGACGGCGATGACGAGCGGCGAGCGACCAGTACCGAACGCGTTCGCGAGCGCCCCGTCGCGACCGAGACCGAAGCTGAACACGAAGGCGAAGGCGAAGGTGAAGGCGAGCAAAGCGAGAACGAGCGGACGATCTGTCCGGAGTGCAGCGGCCGCCTCGTCCACGACACCGAACACGGCGAGACGGTCTGTGCCGAATGTGGACTCGTCGTCGCTGACGACGGGATCGACCGAGGTCCGGAGTGGCGCGCGTTCGATTCGGCCGAACGCGACCGCAAGTCCCGGGTGGGCGCGCCGACCACCGAGATGATGCACGACAAGGGGTTGTCGACGACCATCGGCTGGCAGGACTGCGACGCCTACGGCAAGTCGCTGAATTCACGCCAACGCCGTCGCATGCAGCGCTTGCGAACCTGGGACGAGCGTTTTCGCACCCGGAACTCGAAGGAGCGAAACCTCAAGCAGGCCCTCGGCGAGATCGACCGGATGGCCTCGGCGTTAGGGCTGCCCGACAACGTTCGCGAGACCGCGAGCGTGATCTACCGCCGGGCGCTCTCGGAGGGCCTTCTCCCGGGCCGGTCGATCGAGGGCGTCGCGTGTGCAGCGCTGTACGCCGCGGCTCGCCAGGCCGGCGTTCCCCGCAGTCTCGACGAGTTCGAGCGCGTTGCCCGCGTCGAGAAGACCGAACTCACCCGCACCTATCGCTATGTCGTCCGCGAACTCGGTCTCGAAATCAGGCCCGCCGACCCCGAGAGCTACGTCCCCCGGTTCGCCTCCGAACTCGGTCTCTCCGAGGAAACCGAAGCCCGCGCCCGGAAGCTGCTACGCAGCGCCAAAGAACAGGGCATTCACAGCGGCAAGAGTCCCGTGGGACTCGCTGCGGCGTCGATCTACGCCGGGGCGTTGCTAACCAACGAAGGGGTTACCCAGAGCGAAGTGAGCGAGGTTGCGAACATCTCGGAGGTCACGATCCGCAATCGTTACCACGAACTCATCGAAGCTGAAGGCGACCCGCTCGCGGCCTGACCGTCGCGGCTCGACCACCGGAGCCGGTCCCCGCTTTCCGACTCTTGACCCCTGTTCTCGTCACTCCGCGATCTGGTCGTCCGGTCCCCTGATTGGCAGCGACGCCAAGCGACGGACGGCCGGTCGGTTCTCAGTGCCTGAGTGTAACGGGGTAACACTTTTCATTCGGTGGTCCTCGGAAGGCGTATGAACGAGACCCGTGTTCGGTTGCGCTGTCCCGAGTGCGGCAAGCAGTGGGAAACGCCGCCCCGTGACCTCCCTACTCCGGAACGGACGTTTCACTGCCCGAACTGTCACGCGAGCCGTCGGCTCGCGGAGTTCGCCCGGACGGGCCACGATCTCTCGGTTCTCAAACAACTCGGGTGAGGGCCGCTCGCCGGTTCGCCCCTGCGAACTCCCCGGTGCTGGCTCCCCGCCGCCGTCGGTAGCGCTGCACTCGCCACCGGTAGACACGACCAGGGTCGGCCGGCCCGACTCGACGACGCCACGACCGCTTTCGAGCGCCGCCTTCGCGCCGCGACCATACCCGCGTACCACGGGTTTCCCTGGGACGCTACGGCCACCCTCGAACGCCGCGACCGATTCCTCGGCGTTGCGCCTAACCCCCGGGCAGGACCGGGCGGATTCGCACGAGGGCGGCCGCCGTCGACGCCCGGACACGGCCGCCGGACGGTCCGACCACACACCTACCGTATCGATTACATGACTGGATCACGATCGATCATCGACGTCGTCGGCACGAACCGGGCACAGACGGGCCCGAGCGACCGTCTCGACGCCACAGTGTGGTACTGGTACTCAGGATAGTTCTATAACCCTCCGGTCGCTAGAGCAAACCGGTTATGAAGAAGCAGGAACTGATCCACTTGCACGGCCTTCTCGCAGAGGTATGCAATCACCACGAGCAACGAACGGGAGCACCCGTCGAGCGCGAGGAGTACGAGACCCTCGGCGTCCGACCGACATCGATTCACAAGTCGAAGACCGACCACAAGGCCGCCGTGTTCGCCCTGACCGACGGAATCACGACGGCGATGGCCGGCGAGGAGGCCGAACCCGTCTCCGCCGCCGCCGACTGAACGGACGCCTCTACTACGAGTTCCCCTCCCGTCCGGCAGCCACCGGTATTTCCTTACAGCAGCGCTGCCGACGAGCGGCGAGCCTCGGTTCCCGACTTCAGTAGTACCGATCGATCCAGCCGACCGGCCGATAGGCCGGAGGTTGACGGATACCAGACAGCGATCGGTTGCGACGACCATGGAGGCGACGTCCGTCCCCCGTTTCACTCGTCGAGGAGGTCCTCGAACTCCGGAAGCACGTCGTCCGTATCGTTGCCGTCATTATCCGTATCGCTGCCGTCATCGGTACTGCTTCCGGCCTCGTCGATCCTACCGTCGCCGCCGTCACCGGTGTCGTCCGCCCGGGCGTCCGTTGCCCCGTCAGTCCCTCCCTCGCCGTTCCCGTCTTCCCTGCCGTCCCCACCGTCCCCGTCGTCACCGCTGCTCCTGCCGTTCCCGCTGTCCCGGCTGTTCGCGCTGTCGTTGTCGTCGTTACCGTCGTTCGCTTCGTTCCCGCTATTCCCGCCTTCTTCGGGTTCGTCGTCATCGTTCCCTTCGTCGACGACGCTCACATCGAGAACGTCGAGCGGGATATCGTGCATTCGCTGGCCGATCTCCTTTCTCGCGATCCGGGCGGCGTGTTCGGTGCGCTGGACGTTGAAGACGGTCATCTCGAGTTCGAGCGCGACGAGCGCCTCGTCGGCGACGACGAAGGCCGGTTCGAGGGCCTCGCCCGCGGGTGACGTCCGGGAACCGACGTTGATCTCGACGTAGCTAAGATCGGGGTTCAACATCCCGCCGGTCTTCGAGATGGCGATCCGAACCGCCTCGTCCGCGGTCCCGACGTCGTACACCGGCACGGCGGCCTCGACGACGACCCGGCAATCCATACCGGTCTCACACCCTCCAGTAGCAAGTAGTTTGGCCCAGCAGGAGTCAGTAGCATCCGACGTAGCGGTTTCACGGAGACGGGCCGACGACCCTGCTCGAAATCCCTCGGACGGCCCCGCTCGAAGCGATCAGCTGTCGGTTCTCGTCGACCGAGTGAAAAATCGTCGGTAGCCGGTCCGGGGCGACGACCCGCCGATCGGCCGATCGGGGGCTTCATTGAACCCTCGCCCCTCAAGCAGGCATGGACGATTCGCTCATCGACGACGATACGCTCTCGCTTTCGCGGAAATCGGTGCTGCCGGGCGAGGGCTTCTTTTACCCGGACTCGCTCGACGAACAGCGCGCCGAACAGGAGGTACGGACGGCGCTCGCCGGTGCCGACATCGCGGTCGTTGCCGACCCGGACGCCGACGGCCTGGCATGTGTAGCGCTCATCGAGGCTGCCGTCGGCGGACGGACGGACGGGCAGGGAAGGACGAACGAGCGAGGAGTCGAGACCGGCGAGCAGGCGAGCGCACCCCTCGGCGAGAGCGACGAGCGCACGAGTACGAGCGCCAGCGCGAGCGCGCGGGACGACGAAGCTGAGATCCGGCGCGAGGGCGGGGACCGGAGCGACGCGGGCGGAACGGACGGTGGCGTTGCGCTGATCGGTGCCGGCCCCTACGACCTGCCCGACGCGCTCGCGCGGGTCGGCGCGCACGCCGAACCGGGCACCCAGGTGTACGTCTGTGATCTGTGTCCCGACGACGAGTCGGACTTGGTCGCGCTCGAAACGCTCGTCGAACGCGGCGCGGTGCGCTGGTTCGACCACCACCAGTGGGACGACGGGGTAGCCGAGGCGGTCCGGGAATCGGGCGTCGATCTCGTCGTCGGCGATTCCGAGGCCGAGTGTTCGGCGGACGTGACGCTTCGCTCGCTCGACGTCGAGTTCGACGAGCGCTACGAGGAGTTGGCAGCTGTCACCCGGGATCACGACCTCTGGCTGCGCGAGGATTCCCGCAGCGACGATCTCGCCGACCTCGCCTACTGGCTCGACGCCGACGAGTACGTCGAGGTAGTGCTCGAACACGGCGCGGACCTCCCCGCCGAAGCGACCGACTACCTCGCCGAACGGCGCGTCGAGAAGGCGGCGCTGATCGAGCGTGCGACCGAGCGCGCGGAGTTCACCGACGTCGGCCCCTGGACGGTAGGGGTAACGTACGGTCGGTGTTCGCAAAACGAGGTCGCACAGAACTTACGCGAGCAGGGGGCTGACGCCTCGGTGATAATCAAGCCCGCCGGCAGCGCGAGCATCCGGGGTACCGACGCCTTCGCGCGCTGTCACGAGGTCGCCAGGCAGGTGTCGGGCGGGGGCCACCCCAAAGCCGCGGGCTGCAAACCCGATATCTACGACGACATGCTCGATTACGCTCACCACTGGAGCACGCAGGGCGCGGCCACCAAACGGGTGATCCTCGCGGCGTTCGAGCGGTTGGTTAACGAAGCGGATGGCGGGGGCAACGAAGCGAACGACGAAGGCGACGAAACGAGCGGCGAAGCGACCCGGACGTAGCGAGACGGGACCGGGCGAAACGGAGCAGGAACGAGAACCCGGGGATCGGTGACGGCGCGAGCCTCCCTGCGGCGCTTTTTCGCTCGACCGACGGCCGCCGAACGTGCTCGGCGGAGACAGCCTCCTGTTTCGCGCCCGCTCGGCCGTCACGTCGCCCTCGATCCGTCCCGTGGGGAGGGTTTTTCTCCTGTGAACGTTTCCCTCCGGCCGTGACCAGCCTGGTCGTCTGCGTCGATCGGGACGGTGCCGTCACGAGCGCCGCCGACGCTTCGGGTCCGGTGACCGGCTGGGACGCAGTGCGCGACCTCGTAACCGAGATCGGCCTCGACGACCCTGAAGACAGCCGCGTTAACTGCCTGTTGGAAGCGCTACGTGTTACTCGAGACCTCCGTGCGGAGGGCGAGGAGAGCGTCGTCGCCGTCGTCACCGGCACGGACCCCGGCGCGAAAGAGAGCGGCGAGAGCGACCGGACCAACGGAAGCGATGGAACCGGTGGGACCGACGGTATCGACACCGACGGCGGTACGCGATCGGGACGAGCCCTCAGTGAGGCGGTCGACACCGTCGAAACCGACGCCGACGCTGGGACCGACGCCGATACTGCGGCCGACATCGAAGCCGGCACCGACCCGATGGTCGCCGACCCGGAACCCGGCTCCGACGAGAGCGTAGAAGCCGACAGGCGGGCCGAAGCCGGTTCGAGAACGGCCGTCGAGCCGGTCGGGTCGGGCGACGCGGGCGACGCCGGAGGGGGAGGCGTCGGGCCCGATCGGGTTGTCGCCCGGCAGGTCGACGCCCTCATCGCGCGCTACGAGCCGGTCTCTGCGGTCGTCGTCGTCGGAAGCGCCGAGGACGAACGGCTCGTCCCGATCGTCGAAAGCCGGGTCCGGGTCGACGCTGTCGATCGCGTGGTCGTCCGTCAGGCCCGGGACATCGAATCGACGTACTACCTAATGAAACAGTTCCTCGCCGACGAGGAACTCCGGGGAACGGTATTAGTACCGATCGGGTTCGGGTTACTGGTCTTCCCGCTATTGGTGGCGCTCACCGATCGATTCGCGAGCGCGCTCGCGGCGATCGCCGGCGTTACCGGTTTCTTCCTCCTGTACAAGGGCCTCGGGTTCGACGAGCGCGCGGCCCGCGCTGCGGGTGAACTCCGCGAGGCGCTGTACTCCGGCCAGGTGTCGATCGTCACGTACGTCGTCGCCGCCGGACTGGCGCTCGTCGGCGTGTTCGCGGGCGGAATCGCCGCCTCAGCGACGGCCGGCACTGGCACCGGGGCCGGTGTCGGAACGGGGATCGGTGCCGGGTCCGGGTCGGGAAGCGCGCTGCTCCTGCTGGCGATGCGATTCGCCTTCGAGGGGGTGCCGTGGTTCGCGGCGGCGGCGCTCGTCGCCAGCGCCGGTCGGTTGCTCGACGACCTCATCCGCACCGACCGCGCGCGCAGCTCGTCGCTCAACCTACCGTTCGGCGTTCTCGCGGTGGGGTTCGTGCTCCGGGGGTTCGCGGCGTACTTCCTCGAACGCGCCGGCGCGATCGGGTCGATCGCGATCCCCTCGCTCCGACTCGGGGCGGTGTCGGTGCGCGGGTTCGCGCTCGCGCCGGGCACCCGACTCGCGGTCTTCGTGATCTGTGGAGTGATCGTGAGCCTCGTCGGCGTTCAGGTAGCCGTCCGCGCCGATACCGACGATTCGGGGAGCGACGGACTGTTCGAGTGAGAAGCCGGACCGGTCGGTGCCATCGACCGAGGTGTCCTGCCGTCCACCGGCGAGGTTTTCCCTCGATGGCCCGGTAGTCCGCTCATGACCGGGTCGGCGAACGGTGAGGAAGACGGGACGAACGCGGCGGATGCGACGGACGGAACGAATACGGCGGATACGTCGAAGACGGCGGATGCGACAGCCCCCCAAGGGTCGAGAACCTGGGTGAGCCTGTTTTCGGGCGGGAAGGACTCCTCGTGGGCGCTCTACCGGGCGCTCGAAGACGGCCTCCCGATCTCGCGGCTCGTGACCGTCCACCCCTCGGCGGACTCGTACATGTATCACGTCCCCGCAACGGAGCTGGCGAGCCTCGCCGCTCGGAGCATCGGCATCCCGCTGGTCGAGGTTGAGGCCGACGATCTCGGGGCCGACAGCGCCGCGGCGGCCGCCGACGCCGGCGCGCAGGGCGATCGGGAACTCCGGATGCTCGAAACCGCTTTATCGGACGTAGACGCCGCGTCGCCGCTTGCGGGCGTGATCGCCGGCGCGGTCGAAAGCGAGTTTCAGACCTCGCGCATCGAGGCGATGTGCAACCGACTGGGAATCGAGTTGTTCGCGCCGCTGTGGCAGCGCGACCCCCGCGACCTCGCCGACGCAATGCTTGAAGCGGGCTTCGAGATCATCGTCACACAGGTCGCCGCCTACGGACTGGACGAATCCTGGCTCGGACGGACGCTCGGTCACAACGCGTTCGACGAGTTAGAGCGACTCAACAGTGAGTACGGCGTCCATCTCCTAGGAGAGGGCGGGGAGTTCGAGACGCTCGTCACCGATGGCCCGCATATGACCCGACCGATCGAACTCGAATACGAGATCCAGTGGACCGGGACCCGAGGACGGCTGCAGATTGTGAACGCCCGGCTAAGCGAACGATAGCGCGATCGAGACGGCGTTAATAATATGTTAAGTCAGGTCTTACGCGGTACACGATCGAGATAGGACGAGTAGGCAAAGCGAACGCCGCGTTGATTATCGGGACGCTCCTCGTCGCAGTAGGGCTCGCCGCGTACGGAACGCTCGGACCCTGTACGATGCGTCAGTGCGGCGTCTACACCGGCTACCGGGTTACCAGCGTCTCGCCTACGACGATCGGCTTCTACGATGGCTGTAACTGGTGTTCGGTGTCGAGCTCGATCGTCTCGGCTCCGATCGGTGGGGCAGTTCCTTCTCGGGGCAGCGTCCAAATCCTATCGGAAGACGCTCTCGGAGCGATGAGAGAGGCGGTGTCTACTCACGAATCAACAGCCGTACGGCGTCTGCCATCGCGTTCACCCGCGCGGCGTGTTCGTATGATTCCTCACGGATGCCGTTCGTGACGTACGCGAAGCCGATCGACTCTTCAGGGTCGCCCCAGGCGAAAACGCTACCGAGTCCCGCATGGCCGAACACCCGCTCGGGGCTGACAGTGCCGAACATGTCGTTTGCCAGCCCGCCGGTCAAAAACCCCAGTCCGTAACGCGCCGGCCGGCTAAGGGTGCCGTCGGAATCGGTCTCGGCGTGGGTGCTGGTCGCCTCGGCGACAGTCGCTTCCTCGACGAGCCGCGCGCCGCCGAGTTCGCCGCCCTTTGCGATACAGGCGTAAAACCGAGCCATGTCCCGCGCGGTTCCGATTCCGTTCGCCGCGGGGATCGTCGCCCGACGGATCGCCTCGTCGTTGAACGTCGCCGCCGAGTCGGCCGCAGGTGTGCCGAGTCCCTCCTCGGGGTCTCGACACCGGTCGAACTCACCGAAGCCGGCGAGGGTCGCGACGTCGTCGCGTTCCTCACTACCGAGGCCGATCGAGGTGTGGTCCATCCCGAGCGGTTCGAAGACGTTCTCGGCGGCGTACGCTTCGATGCGCCTGCCGCTTGCCCGCCGGACGAGTTCGCCGACGAGCCAGCCGTAGTTGAGCGCGTGATAGGCCGGCTGCTCGCCCGGCGGGAAGACCGGCTCGATCGCCTCCATTGCCCGGACGACCGCCTCCCAGTCGTCCCACTTCCCGGCTTGCTCGTCGAACTCGCCGAAGGGGATCCCCGCCGTGTGGCTCAGGACCTGCCGGACGGTGATGTTCGCCTTCTCGCTTCCGTCGTCGGCGAACTCGGGCCAGAACTCGACGAGTCGGTCGTCGTACGCGAGGTCACCGTTCTCCGCGAGCTGGTGGACACAGACGCCGGCGTACGGCTTGGTACAGGAAAACAGCAGGAATCGCGTCTCAGGGGTCGTCGCCGCCGCGTCCGGGTCGGGTCCCGTCGAACCGCCGGCGAGATCGATCGCCAGATCGCCGTCGATATAGACGGCGAGTTGTGCGCCGTGGTGCAAGCCGACGTCGAGGTGCCTGTCGAAGACCGCTTCGAGCCGTCTCTCGTCCTCGTCGGTAGGCCGTGCCATGAACCTACCTCACCGGAAACGCTCATAACCGTTCGGGAGTGGGCCTGCTCATCGATCGCCAGCAAACCATCGACAGTTGAGGTGCTCTCAGTTCCTCCTCCTGGTTAGAACGAGTATCGCTGTCAGGGATGGTGGTCCGATCCGTTGAAAACGAAACTATACTCCGGATGTGTCCCACGTATAATGGTTTTTGATGCAGATTTTTGTCGCAGTCCCTAAATCGTTCGAGAGAGCTTCGGTCTCTCGAACCACGAGCGAACGAGAGCTCGAAAGGCGGGCGCGGCGATTCTTTCGTAGAACCCCGGTGACGCAAGCACCGAAGAGCGCAGCGAACCGCGAGAGACGAGCATGTCGGGGACTTCCGAAACGGTTTCAGCTAAACACTACCCGACCGACGGGACGGCGACAGCGACTGTCAGGTTAGAAGCAGGATCGACCGCCGGGACCGCGAACGCTTAGTGAATCGCTCTCGCAGACGGGACATGGCAGACACCGAGGGAATCGACGTCGTCGACTGCACACGCTGTCCGGAACTCACGGAGTCTCGGTCACAAATCGTCAACGGTACCGGCACGCCGGACGCGGCGGTGGTCTTCGTCGGCGAGGCACCCGGCGGCGACGAGGACAGGGAAGGCGAACCCTTCGTCGGGCGCAGCGGCGGCGTTTTGGACGAGAAACTCGCCGAACGAAACCTCGACCGCGAGGGCGTCCGGATCACGAACTGCGTCCGGTGTCGCCCGCCCGAGAACCGCGACCCCAAGACGGAGGAACTCGCGAACTGCCGGGACTTTCTCGATCACGAGATCCGGGACATCGACCCGGCATTGATCGTCACGCTCGGGAAGGTGCCCTCCGAACACCTCCTCGATCGGAGCGTCGCGGTCACGAACGAATCCGGCGACGTAGCGGAAACCCGGATCGACGATCGGAGCTATCGAGTGTTGATCTGTGTTCACCCGGCGGCGACGTTTTACGACAACAGTCAGGAAGCGACCCTGGATAGCGCGCTCGATACAGCCGCCGAACTGGCGGGCGTCGATCCCGACGAGGGCGGCGGGGGAAGTGGCCAGTCCAGACTCGGCGAGTACTGAAGCCAACGCCGCCGATCGCACTGCGCGGCGACCGATCCGGGCCCCCGGCATTGGTGGCGGAATCCGCCCGAACCGAAAGCGCTCCGATGGTCGCTCCGGTAGTGGCGGTATGAGCGAGACAGGGGCGACACGACACGAGGGCAACGATGAAGCCGAAGCCGGAGACGAGAACCCGGCGACTGATGGGGCGACCGCCGAGGTGGTCGTCCTCGACTACGGCCTCGGGAACCTCCGCAGTGTCACGCGCGGGCTCGAACGCGCGGGTGCGGCGATTACGGTCACCGACGACCCCGGGTTCGGGCGCGCGGACGGGGTCGTGCTCCCCGGCGTCGGGGCCTTCCGCGAGGGCGTCGAGAACGCCGGGCCATACCGACGGGAACTGATCGACGCCGCCGAGTCGGGTACTCCGGTGTTCGGCATCTGTCTCGGGATGCAGATGTTGCTGACTACGAGCGAGGAGGCAGATACCGCCGGCCAGGGCGACGTCACGGGCCTCGATCTCGTCCCCGGGAGAAACGTCCGCTTTCGAGGCGAGCGCAAGGTGCCCCACATGGGCTGGAACGAGCTGTCGATCGAGCGCGATCACCCCCTCGTCGAGGGAGTGGGCGGCGAGTACGCCTACTTCGTTCACTCCTATTACGCAGACCCCGACGACGACCGAGCCGTCGTCGCGACGACGGAGTACGGGCCCTCCTTCGCGAGCGTGATCGCGAATTCCGAGGGGACCGTCTTCGGCACACAGTTTCATCCCGAGAAATCCGGCGAGACGGGGCTGCGAATCCTGCGGAACTTCGTGTCGATCTGTGCGGAGTGACGTGCTGAGCGATCGGCCCGTGGTGTCGGGCGATCAGCTCGACAGGCGCTCCACGCCCGGCAGTACGATGTCGAAAAGCATCGCAGCGCGCGCCTCGACTCGGTCGTGGATCACGACGCGGATCGTCGACAGCACATCTCGGTAGTCGTCGGGACACTCAACGTCGATTGGGTCCCCGGCATCGGGAGGCGGATAGAAGTGAGCGCGGTCGCTGTGCGGGTTTCGCTGGCGGTCCCACCGGCACTGCCAGATCCCACCGTTAGCGTGTGTCTCGACGTGATGAAAATTGAACCCGTCGTTTCGGTACCACTGTACGTCGAGACGGGCGTTTCCCACGCGATCGGGGTAATGCTCGGGATCGAACGTGATCGTTAGTCCCTGGTGACCGTCGATGTCGCCGAGCGCCAACTCGACCGCCGAGACGCTCTCGTCCGTTCGGTATCGTTTGGCGATCGATTCGAGGACTACGGTGTCGATCGGCGCGTACTCGTCGACCATCCGACGTTCACGCCGGCGCAGGGCGATCGCGCCAGAGCCGTCGTGCCTGTTCTGTGACTCGGATCTCCGCCCGAACGCTCAGCCAGTCGTTGACTTCCGTGTGGGCGGCCTCGACCTTCTCGTGATCGCTGAGGTCGGCGTGATCGAGAACGCTCACATCTCCGGGGTCGGGGATCGCGTAACGCTCCTGGTAGGTGCGGTCGCGTTCGATCAACGCGTCGAGGCGCTCGGTGAGTTCCGCAGCGGAGCACTCGCCTCGGAGCCGGTTCGCTCGCTTCCACTCGAAATAGGCATCGTTGCGCCGGTAGCGCGCGGGCTGGCCGTCCCCGACCCGTCCGACGATCCCGATTTCGGCGAACCAGCGGAGGTGCCGGCGAGCGGATTCGGTTGCACAGTCGGTTCGCTCGCCGCGCAGCGTCAGCGCCGTCTCGTAGAGCCGTTCCCTGACGGTTTTCCTTCGTCCCAGCGTTCGCGCTCGCGTTCGACCTCGTCGGTGGGCGGCAAACCGCTTGCCGGTATCCCATCGATGGCGTACTCGTCCATACCGTTTATTTCGAAGCCAGCGCGTAAATATCTGAGATCTAGACGACGGTGGACGAGCGGCTACCCGGCACCTCGCTACCGAACGCACGCTCGCCCGTTCCCCTCGTCCACTGTACAGGAGTACGAGAAGTCACCGGGTCGTGTTCCCCGTCTCCGTTCTCCACGTTTTATTCATGAACTTCAACGGAGCACGTTCGAGCCGAGTTTGTAGGCCTTATCGCGCATCCGGTCGGGGACGAAGCGGCCGACCTCGCTCGCGCGCGCGACCGACCCGACCTGGTACCGCGAGGCCGGATTCGGAACGTTCGCCGCCGTGAGAATCGAGTCGGCGACGACGCGCGGGGAGACCGCGACCGGGCTGTCGGGCCCGAGCGAGCGGGTGTCGCGGTACAGTTCGTAGTAGGTGTCGTACGCGCCCGAGGGTTCGAGTCCGTCGAGTTCGGCGGCGGCGCGCTCGTCGAAGGCGGAATCCACAGGCCCGGGTTCGATCAACACGACGTCGATGCCGTACTCCTCGACTTCCGGACGGAGCGCGTCGGTCATGCCTTCGAGCGCGAACTTCGAGCCGTTATAAATGCCCATCCCGGGTGTCGAGACGCGTCCGGCGGCGCTCGATACGTTGATGATCCGCCCGCGCCCGCGATCGCGCATGTAAGGCAGGACTGCCCGTGTGAGTCGGTGGGGGCCGTAGACGTTGACCTCGAACTGCTCGTGGACTCGCTCCGCAGGGACGTCCTCGATGGGGCCGAACTGGCCGTAGCCGGCGTTGTTGACGAGACAGTCGAGCCGGCCGGCCTCCTCGACGACGCGGGAGACGACTTCGTTCACCGCTTCGTCGTTCGTGACGTCGAGACTCGCCGTTTCACAGCCCGCATCGACCAACCCGCCGAGATCGTCCTCGTCGCGTGCGGTCGCGTACACCCGCCACTCGTCCTCCAAGAAGGCCCGCGCGCTCGCCCGACCGATGCCCGACGAACACCCGGTGATAAGAACCGTCTTCGAGCCTGCAACTGACATACTTGGTCGTCGCCCCCGCCGTAGATAAATACGGAGGGTTCAAACGCCAGGCGACGAGTCGCTGCCGGTCCTGCTGATCCTACTCCTACTGGCCGTCGCCCACCGATCACCCGGAGGGGCTAAACGGCCGGCGCTCGAAACCATACTATCAGTACATGGCTACCGATTCCCCCGCTACCGCCGACCGCACGGCTCGAAGCGCCATCCGCGCCTTTCTCGGTGCGGTCGGCGTCGCATTCGGTGCACTCGTGTTAGGGAGCGTTCTCGTCGCCGTCTCGGCGGTCGCCCTCTCCGCGTTCGGTATCGCGTTGCTTTCGAACCCGTCGTTACAGATCCTCGTCAGCGTCGTCGGCGTTCAAGGTGTGGCCTTCGGCGGGACGGCACTGCTCTATCTCCGATACCGCGGTCGTGGCCTGTCCTTTCTCCGGGCCCGGTTCCCGACGCTCCGCGACGTCGGATGGATGCTCGGCGGCTTCTTGCTCTTGTTCGGGTTGCTCGTCGTCGTCGGTCGCCTGTTCACGGCCCTCGGCATCGAGTCCGCACAGAACCAAGTCGTCGCGCTCGGCAGCAGCGATCCGACAGTGTTCCTGCTCATGATCCCGTTGTCCTTCCTGCTGGTCGGTCCCGGCGAGGAACTCCTTTTCAGAGGACTCGTCCAGGGCCGACTCGCCGAAGCCTTCAGCCCGGCCCGGGCGATCGTCCTTGCCAGTGCGATCTTCGCTGTGGTGCATTACACCTCACTCGCCGGCTCGGGGCGATTCGCGTACATCGGGGTCGTCTTCGCGCTCGCGCTCGTCCTCGGAGTAGTCTACGAGCGTACCGATAACCTGGTCGTGCCGGCGCTGATCCACGGCGCGTACAACGCCGTCCAGTTCGCTATCCAGTACCTCGCAGCGACCGGCGGCCTCCCGCCGGTCTCGTAACCCTGTGGGAACGCAATCCCGACGCGTTTCGCGTCCCCGGCATCCTGGCATGGACCGTCCGCCGTGCGACGGAGGCCGCCGGTCCCGGGACGTCGCCTCGCGGTCGGCGTGCGAACGAGCGCGGCGTCGAAGCGGGACTGAAAAGACGGTCGGGGCCGTTTTCGGTCGTATGCGACGATCGGCGGAACCGAAGCCAAGGCCGGAATCGGAGTCGGTGCCAGAGCTAGAATCGGGGCCGAAGCCGGAGTCGGCATTGCGACCGGCGTGGTCGCCGGCGTTCGGGGCCACCCCAGGACTCGCGTTCGCCGCTGGTTCCGGGAGCATCGGCCTCTCGTCGCTTCCGGCGGACATGGCAGCGCTCATGGCCGGACTGATCCTCGCGTTTCTCGGGCCGATCGCCATCGCCGCGCTCGTCCTCGGCGACGATCGAGTTCTCGGCGAGCGCGCAACAGCCGGGAAGACCACGAACACCACCAATACCGCTAATACCACGAACACGACCGACGGGATCGCGACCGAGGCGGACACCGACGGGGCGCGACCCACGCTCGGCGAACGGTCCGGATCCGGGGGCCGGTCGACGGCGCGGGAGCAACCGACCGCGGGACATGCCGATCGGTCGACCGGCGCGCACAACGAGGGGAGATCGGGACGTCCCAAGGGGACCGACCGATGAGCGACACGAGTAACGAGCGGGACGACGGTGAGCACGGCGACGGCGGCGAGTACGGGACGGGAAGTCGGGACGACGACGGACACAACGAACGCGACGGATACGGCCGACGTAAAGAACCCGCACGCTCTGGACGGAGATTGTTACTGGTCGTGTTCGTCGGCGCGCTCTCGCTTGCGGGTGGTTTCGGCTATCTGATCGGAAGCATCGGTCCCCAGGCGCTCGGGGCGGTGGGGGTCTTCGGCGTGACGCTCTTTCAGCCGACGCCGGTCGGGATGGCGCTGTACGGAGCGACGATCACCGGCTTCGTTCTCGGCGTGATCGCCCTCGGCGCCCGGGTTGCTGTGAATTGGGAGAGACACTCCTCGAAAACCCAAAATAAATGATAAGACACAGCACATTTCTCCACCCGAGAACCGGACAATGACCCGCCCGATCGCGCTCTATTCCGAGCTTTAGTCCGTCGTAGCCCGGTGTCCCGTCTTCTTCCTCCCCGATCACGGCGCGATGACAGGCGACCACTGGATGATTCGGAAGGGCCCTTTCCAGTTCGAGGGGCTGTTCCGCGTGCCGATAATTTGGAGTTACCCCAAAGGAATTCGCCGCAGGAGAACACGTCGAGACCGTCTGTCGCCACGAAGACTTCCTCCCGACGATGCTCGAGTGCTGTGACGTTTCCTCGCCACACGCCGCCTACGAGCCGTCCTACCGGGGGACACCCTCCTCGTGGTCCGGGCGCTCGCTTGCCGGGCTACTGACCGACGACCCCGACGACCGAACGGATGCCGAAGCCAGAGCAGGGCAGTCGCCGTTGAGGACGACGAAGACTACTTCCGCCTGCACGCCCGGACGCTCGTCACCGATGAGCACGAACTCACCGTCTACCCCGAGGCCAAGGGGGATCGCGGCAAGCGCTTCGACCTCGACGCCGATCCCGGGGAACTCCACAATCGCTGGCACGACGAGGAGTACGCCGGTCTCAAGGAACGACTCTGTCGGGGGCTAGCAGAACGCCTCGTCTCCCAAGAGGGGGCCGTCCCCAGTCGGCGCAACGTCGCCTGAACGGCGGGTCACTCGCGTTGCGCGATCGTCCGCGTCGTGTTTCTCGGCATCGCGATTGCTCGTACCCGGAGTTCGGCTGCGGGTCCGATCGGAGGGCCAGCCTCGATCCCGTCGGGAGCCCATCGGTCTCACTCGATCTCCCGTTTGGCCTCGTCGGCGTCGGCGTCGGCACGACGGGTCGGTTCGGGGAGTTTGTACTCGTCAGTGAGCGCGAGCACGCAGTCGGCGGCGGTTTCGGCGCTCACGCGGTGGCCCGGACTCACAAAAAGCGGGTTGATGTATCGATTGCCGGCGAACTGCTTGGTCTGGACGGCGTAGCCGATCACGGTGCCCGGCGGCGCGGCAACGTCCTCGTTCGCCTCGATCGCGATTCGCTCGCCGGCTTCGCGGTCGTCCGTGTTCGCCCGGGGGGTGCCACACAGCAGGCTCTTCGCGACGCCGATCGCCGGTACGTCGAGCGTCAGGCCGACGTGGGTCGCGAGGCCGGCCTCCCGGAAGTGGATCCGGCCGCTACCGTCGAATAGAACGAGATCGGGGACCGAATCGAGTTCGGAAAAGGCCGCGAGGATCGGGTCACCCTCGCGAAAGGAGAGCAGACCCGGGATGTAGGGGAACTCCAGGGGTGTCACGGCGTGGACGCGTTCGACCGTTTCGTTTCCGCGCATGCAGACGATCGCGCTCACCACCCGGTCGTCGAGAAAAGCCTGATCGACGCCGGCTATCAGCGGTTCGGCCGTCTCGGCGGCTCCGTCGGTGCCGTCGCCCGAGGAGCCGTCGTCGCTCGAAGGAAGGGACTCGTCCGTCCGGAGCGATATCCGTCGGGGATCGAAGTCGAGGTCGTCGGCGAAGGCTGCACGCGTCGCGATCCCGCGCTGGAGGGACTGCATGTCCTCACGTGAGTCGGTCGAATCAGGGACGAACTTCGGGTGTTTGGGTTCCATCGGTCAGGTGCTGTAACCGGAATCGGAAAGCGCAACCGGACGCTGCGCCACGATCGAATGGGACCGATCAGAAGCGACCGCGGCCGGGACCCATTCCGCCGCGACCGCCGCCGAACTGGAGCTGTTCGGGCATGTCGGTGCCCGACCGGCGGAGGCGCTCGCCGTACGCGAGCCCGATCACGAGCCCCGCGAGGTGGGCAACCTGAGCAACGCCGCCGGCTCCCGTCCCTCCGGTTCCGATCGCGACAACGGAGAAGCCCGCGACGCCGATTGTGAGCAGCCACAGCGGCACCGGGATCAGGAAATAGAGATACACCCGGAGACCGGGATTGAGCACGGTGAGTACGCCCAAAATCGCGAGCGCCGCGCCGCTCGCGCCCAAGACGGCACTCGCACTGCCGAGCGCGAGCGAGACGCCGACCTGCGAAAGGCCGGCGACCGCGCCGCCGAGAACGAACAGCGCGGCGAAGGCCCTCGAACCGGCTCGCCGCTCGACGAGCGGGCCGAAGAAGTAGATCACGATCCCGTTGAAGAAGATGTGGAAGATACCGCCGTGGGCGAACACGGACGTGAACCACGTCCAGACGTACAGCGGGTGAGCCGACGAGAGCGTAAAGGCCCCGCTCCAGAGAGCCGATCTGGGGCCGTATCCGAGCACCGGAAAGACGATGAACTGGAGCCCGAACGTGATGAACATGAGCCCTAAGAAGACGTAAGTCATGTTGCCGCGGAAGTACCCGAACGGGCCGCCAGTGCTCGTGTCGGGCTTCAGCCGGTCGAACGTCGATCCCGCGCCCGTGCCCGTTCGCGAACCCGCGCTTGTCCGGCCGGGGTTGTCGACGCCGTCGTCGAAGCCGCTGTCGAACACGCCCGAGGGATCGTCCCAGTCTTCGAGACCCATGCAGTCGTGGTTCTCGGGGAGGCGGTGTTCCGCACAGTAGGCGTTCCCGCACCGCCGACAGGTGTACGGCATGTTCTCGTCTTTCCCACAGAGGGTACACCGCGCCATTGTCCATGATAGGGAATCTGTATTCAAAGCGGTTGGGGTTCGACGTATGGGTTTCTATGCTGGAGGAGTACGATCGGGAGACGCGATCTCGAAAGCCCCTGGCACGCTGGCCTCCCGCGGTTCGCTGTCGTTCAAAGGACTTTGTGATGACGAAAGACGCCGGGGGCATCTTTCGAACCACGCGCACTCGCTCCCTGACGGTCGCTCGCGTGCTTACTTCACCGGGGTTCGGCCAGCGTGCCAGCCCCTTTCAGTCCCGCCCGCCGGGTCGGTTCGATTGTCGATCGTCGAAACGCGAAGCTAATATTAGTTCGATATTTCGAGGCGTGGGACAACAGCTATTTGACGGGTCGCGTCGCAGGTCATCGCTCATGTCGTACGAGAACATCGAACTCGAACGCGCGCCGCCGCTCGGCCTCGTGACGATCGATCGACCGGAACGGACCAATGCGCTCGACTACGAGACTGGCCAAGAGATGGTAGACGCCTTCGAGCGCATCGACGCCGACGACGATATCGCGGTCGGCGTGTTGACCGGCGCGGCGGGGAACTTCTGTGGCGGTGCCGATCTGAAGGAGATCGCCGAGGGCGTCGAGATGGAAGGACGAACGTACAGCCTCATGGGGTTCTCCCACGCCGATGTCCGAAAGCCGACGATCGCGGCCATCGAAGGGTACTGCATCGCCGGCGGTGTCGAGGTCGCGCTGTGGTGTGACCTGCGGGTCGCCGCGGCCGACGCAACCTTCGGGATGTTCAATCGTCGCTTCGGCGTACCCTTCGTCGATGGCGGCACCCAACGCCTGCCCCGGATGATCGGTTACAGTCGCGCAATAGATCTCATGCTCACCGGTCGGCCGATCGACGGCGAAAAAGCCGAGCAGTGGGGCCTCGTCAACCGGATCGCGCCCTCGGGCGGGGCGCTCGACCGCGCGATCGAACTGGCAGAACGGATCGCGAGCTACCCCCAGGGGACGATCCACACGGACTTGAAGGCGATCCACACGGGGATGGGCACTTCGATCGAACGCGGCCTCGAAATCGAAGCCTGGAACGGACTGCACTCGATGCCGATCGCCCGGGAGGGCGCGAGTCGCTTCGCGAGCGGCGAGGGCCGAAGCGGCGCAGGCATCTTGGATGAAGACACCGGCGAGAACGGAAGCGAGCACGGGGACGAGGACTGACGAAACCCATCCCGGGCGGGACTGGAAGGGGCCGGGCGCGTGGCGGCTTCGCCGTGGTTCGAAAGACGCCCTCGGCGTCTTTCGGTCATCACAAAAGGCGCGAAGCGCCTTTTAAACGACCACGGTTTCGGAGGTCGGCTCCGCCGACCTCCCGCTCGACGAAGGCGGGCGATGCAAGCACCGCAGGTGAGTGACCGAAGGGAGCGAGCCGAGGCGCGTGGTTCGAGAGAGCTTCGCTCTCCCGTTATCGCAAAAACCGCGCTTTGCGCGGTCTTTTGAACGACAGCGAGCCCCCCGAGTCGAGCGTCCGGTGGCTTTCAAAACGGTTTCAACGGTCTCCTCTCGAAGTTTCTCGGATCCAAACATACGTGTCCGGACCCGTAAGGGAGAAACCGATCGCACCCTGATACCCACACATGAAACCGTACGAGCGCGACGGGCTCCTCGAACGGGTCGAACGGGAGGGTGCGACCGTCGGCGCACGCATTCCCGACACCATCACGATCCAGAGCCAGGAGATGCGACTCCGCGAGTTCGTCTTCGAGACGCGAAAGAAAGACAGCATCAGCGCGGACCAACGCGACGCCGTCGAGGAGGCAAAACGCAACCTCCGGCGCGAACGCCTCGCACGAAAGAGCCGTCTGGAGGACGCCGACATGACCGTAGAGGAGGGCGATGCCCTCGCGAACAGCATCGTCGGCATCGACCGGGCGCTGCACGCACTCGGCGACCTCGGCCCGACCGATCTCGAACGCGAGACCAAAGCACAGGAGACCGCCGACCAGAAGCGCTGGATGTCCTTTCTCAAGCAGGCGCTCGGCCACGACAGCGGCCGGAGGCACCGCTCGTGAGCCACAACGACGAGGTAGCTGCGCGCTTCGAGGAGTTCGCGAGCCTCTTGGAAGCAAAGGACATCGAATATAAACCTCGATCCTATCGCCGGGCCGCCGAGAACGTGCGGGGCTATCCCGAACCGATCGAGAACCTCGCGAGCGAGGGCGAGGCGGCCGTACAGGAGATCGAAGGGATCGGCGACGCGATCGCTGCGAAGATCGTCGAATACGTCGAAACCGGCGAGATCGAGGAGTTAGCAGAACTCCGTGCGGACCTGCCGGTCGACATGGCCGGGCTTACGAACGTCGAGGGTGTCGGCCCGAAGACCGTCGGTACCCTGTATCGGGAACTCGGCATCGAGGATTTAGATGGCCTCGAAGCCGCCGCCGAGGCGGGCGAGATCGAGGCGTTGTCGGGCTTCGGCGCGAAGACGGAAGCGAACATCCGCTCGGGAATCGCCTTTGCACGCACGGCCCAACAGCGCCAGCGCCTCGGGGAGGTCCGGCCGCTCGGCGAGGACCTGGTGAGCTATCTCGATGACGTCGAGGCGGCCAAGCGGTGTGCGCTCGGCGGGTCGTTGCGGCGGTGGCGCGCGACCGTCGGCGATCTCGACGTGCTCTGTGCGAGCGACGATCCCGAGGCGGTCGTCGAGCGCTTCACTGACTGGGACCGGGCCGACTCGGTCATCGAAAGCGGGAGCGCGAAAGCGAGCGTCCGATCGGATGGAACGAGAATCGACCTCCGAGTCGTTGCGTCCGCGGAGTTCGGCAGTGCGCTCCAGTACTTCACGGGAAGTCGCGATCACAACATCGGCCTCCGGAACCGCGCGATCGCCCGCGATCTCAAGATCAACGAGTACGGCGTCTTCGACGTCTCGAACGTCGAGAACCCCGATAACGGCCAGCGCGTCGGCGAGCGGGTCGCTGGCGAGACCGACGCGAGCGTCTACGAAGCCGTTTCCCTCCCGCCGATCCCGCCCGAACTGCGCGAGGACCGCGGGGAGATCGCCGCCGCGGCCGACGGTCGGCTGCCCGACCTCGTGGCCGAAGGCAACGTCCGGGGGGACTTACACGTTCATTCCGCGTGGTCCGACGGCGCGAACACAGTCTCGGAGATGGTCCGCGCCGCGGCCGAGTTCGGCCACGAATACGTCTGCTGCACCGATCACGCGAGCGGGCCGGGCATCCCTGGCGGAACAGGTCTGAGCGACGAGGAGTTGCGCGAGCAGACCGAGGAGATCGAGGCCGTCCGCGAGGAGGTCGCGAACGAGGGCATCGATATCGAGGTGCTCCACGGCGTCGAGGCGAACATCGACGCCGACGGGGGAATCTCCGTCGGCGACGACGTTCTCGCCGATCTCGATCTGGTGGTCGCCTCGCCTCACAGCGGGCTCGACGGCGACGGCACCGACCGGATCGTCGAAGCGATTTCCCATCCCGCAGTTACTATCGTCGGTCATCCAACCGGCCGGCAGCTCGGTCGTCGGCCGGGCATGGACCTCGACTTCGACGCCGTCGCCGAAGCGGCCGCCGAGCACGGAACGGCGCTCGAGGTAAACGCCAATCCTCAGCGCCTCGATCTCGGGGGAAGCGCGGTGAAGGCCGCGATCGACGCGGGCGCGACGATCGCGATCGACACCGACGCCCATCAACCGGCGAACTTCTCGCTGCTTCGCTACGGCGTCCACACCGCCCGCCGGGGCTGGGTCGAAGCCGAGGACGTGTGTAACGCCTGGCCGTACGACGAGCTCCGAGCGTTCCTCGACGGATGAACGACGGGAGTCTAGATCCAGACCACGACGTCGGTTCCGACCCCACCGACTCCGCCGACGCCACCGTGTCCGCCGAACTCGAATCCACGACTCACGACACGACCTTTCTGTGTGACGTCATGTGTGGCTCACTCGTCACATACCTGCGGATGTGTGGGTACGACGCGGCGTATGCGCTCGATCGCGGCGTCGAGGCCGACGACCGACTACTCGAACTCGCACGCGACGAAAGGCGGGTGTTACTCACGCGCGACCGAGAACTGGCGAGACGAGCGCGGACCGACGCCGAGACGGCCGAGAACGACGTTCGAGCCAACGGCCTGCTGCTCGAATCGCGCGAGGTCTCCGGCCAACTGCGCGAACTCCGCGACGCGGGCTATGACCTCGCGTTGGCCGAGCGACCGGCGCGCTGCGGTCGGTGTAACGGCCCCGTCGAAGCCATCGGCGGCGAGGAACCGACGCCAGAGTACGCGCCCGACGCAGGTACGGAAGCCGTCTGGCGGTGTGTCGAGTGCGACCACCACTTCTGGAAGGGGAGCCACTGGGAGTCGGTTGAACGAACCCTCGCTGACCTCTGAAGCCACGGCTTCCCGGCTTCCTCCCGAGACAGCAACCCGCGTTACCGGACCTGGCCCGTCACTGCCTCCCGGTACGCCGGGTAGACCTGGTAGCGCCGTTCGGCGCGCTCGATCCGATCGGTACCCCGTGCCCCGTCGAAGACGGCCCAGTCGGTCTTCCGGTCCCGGTTGAACCACACCGCCATGTCGACGGCCGCCCGGTCGAGCGTGTCGAACGCGTCCCGTATCCAGGCGGCTTTGCGTTCGACGTCGTAGCCCGTCCCGGCACGCGACGAGGAGGCGAACTCGGTGATCCCGATCGGCGTGTCGCCCCCCACGATTCGCCGGACGCGCTCGATCGGTTCGTCGAAGAGTTCGTCGGGCGATCGCCAGCGCGACCACGGCTCGCTGTCGCCCCAATTGTAGGTGTCGACGCCGGCCCAATCGACGAAGGCGTCACCCGGGTACAACTCCTCCATCACGTAGGGGCCGACGTCGATCCCGTTGATTGCCCACACCCACGCGAGTTCCGAGCCGTCGCCTCCCGCTTCGCTGCCTCCCAGCCCCGATCGGTCCGTGAGTGCGCCGTTGACACGCGAGCGGACGTACCGCCACGCCTCGACGTACTCCCCGGGAGTACCGTCCCCGCCCGCCGGTGCCCAGGGGTACCAGTTGCCGTTCGCCTCGTGAGCGAACCGGACGTACGCGGCTGGCCGGCTCGTTCGTCCCCACGTGCGACCCGCGTCCGCTTGCCACGTTCCTCGCTCCAATGTTTCGGCCATCCACCCTGCCCACTCGTCGAGGAAGGCGTCGTACTCGCCGGCCGTGATCCGCCGGAGAACGTCTTCGGGGGTTGGCCCCGAGGAGAGATAGGGCTCGAAGGAAAGCATCGGTGTCCGACCCGCCCCCCAAATCCCCGGCAGTACGCGGTCGAACAGCTCGTCGAGCTCGTAGCGCCCGTTGTCGAAGGGAACGAAGACGTTCTGGACGTCGAACCGGGAGCCGGCCCACGACTCGATGCGATCGGTTCGCCCGATGGCCCCGACGTCCGAACCGGCGTGGATGCCGACCGCCATTCCGCGACCGGACGATCGATCCCCCTCGGCGTCGTGATCGTGGCCGTGGTCGTCACCGACATCGTTCGCTCGGCCGCCGGCGGGCGAGCGCCTCACGAGCGACCCCACGAGTCCGCCCGCGCCGACGCCCGCGACGGCCCCCAACACGCGCCGACGCGACCGTGGCTCCGTGAAGCTATCCGGCGAGCGATCGGAGTCCGAACTCGAACCCGGATCCGAGTCCGGAACCGAACCCGAATTCCCGGTCCGATCGGCTCGTATCGCCCCGTCGGCGCACCGGCTCGCTGTTCCGTTTCGCCTCCTCCGCTCGCGGTTCCATTCGGCGGCCATTCGCTCACGATTTCACTACTACTGGTGACTATTGAATTTTTATCTTATAAGTAGATATTTGTTCGCGGAAACGACACGATACTCACTTTCCCCGCCGGATCGACCCGCTGGGCCGAAACCAGGGCACGCGGACTCGGTGGGACGGCGTGGCCGGGACCCGGTTCGGTTTCACAGCGAGGTCCGGCCACCTCGTTCGCGCCGTTCGGTTTCGGGGGCGTCCTCGGACTCCGTACCCCTGTCGACGGCTAGGACGCCCGCGAGCAGCGCGAGAAAGGCGAGCACGGAGCCGACGGCGTACAACGCGACGACCGGAACGGTGAGATCGAGTGGATCGCCGAGCCAGCGGCCGGGATACGCCCAGGAGAAGGCGGCGACGCCGGCAACCGCGAGCACGAAGCCGATCGTCGCGAGCGCGCTCAACCGGTGGGACGCAGGCACGAGCGCGAGCGCGCCGACGAACGTGAGCGGCAGCCCTATGCCGGCGAGCATGCGGGCGATCTCGGTGGCTTCGATCGCCGCGAGTCCGACGGCCGACGCCACGGTGACCGAGGTCGCGAGCACGACCCCGCCGGCGACGAGCACGCTCGAAACGGCGAGCAACCCGACGCCGAGGTACGGCCGCCGTTGCGTCGTCGTTGTGGCTGCCGCCCGTCTCCTGCCGGTTCGCTCCCCGTCGCCCTTGCTCCGATCACCCTCGTTCTGGCCGCTTCGCTTTGTGCTATTGCGCCCGCCGGCGTTCCGGCCCTCGTCGCGCCCGCGCCGCCCGCCACCGTCCCCGACCCGGCGGTCGTAGGCGTCGGTGAGGCTAGGCATACTTCTCACACTTCCATGCGCACACATAACAGTACCGGACCAACCGGCTTTGTTGCAAAAGTCGGGTCTGTTGGGAAACTCGGCCGCTCGTCGGACTCAGTCGGCGTACGAGCGCCTCTATTGAGGGAAGATCGACGCTGCGTTGCAAAGGTCAAGTTGATACGGGAGTTCTGCAACAAAACCAATTCTGGCACAAGATATATTCGCGAGCGTTCTGAAACTATATAGAGAAGTAGGCTAAGTTTAGCGGTAGCAAAGCAAATCAATATCCCAATCCCAAATAGAAGGTCAAATCTTACGCAAATTTGAAGAAGCCCTTGAGAAGACAATAGAAGACCACCACGAATACAGTTGGGAA
>PXRY01000125.1:0-30728 GCA_003022925.1 Halobacteriales archaeon QS_8_65_32
CGTTCTGACTGCGAGCGGGATCGGAGGTCCCGCACTGAACGAAAGACGCAGCCGACGTCTTTCGAACCACGGCGAAGCCGCCACGCGGTCGGCCCCTTCCAGTCCCACCCGCAGCGGTTGCTGTCGATGTCGCGTAACTAAACACCACTGCGTGACTGCCGGCCCTCGACGTCGCAGTCCGCGGGAGCGAGCCATTGGCCCCGTTCCAGGGAGCCCGAGCGGTCGGCCGAACGGCCCTTCGGGACGCGGTGACGATGCGGTGATCGCCGGGCGGTCCCCGCCGGCCTCACCCGGGACGGTCCGCCGTGCCGTCTCGAGCATGGACCGGTCCCGCATCACTTTTACTGGCCGATACCCTTCGAAGGGTATGCGAATTCCGACCGCGCTGGCGATTGCCCTCCTGGTGGTACTGGCGGGCTGTAGTGGCCCGCTCAGCTCCTCGGGGGGAACCTCCGGGGCGACGGCCACGACCGGGGACGCAGGGACGACGGCCGCACAGAGCACGGCCGCGAACGCACAGACGACGAGCGAAGCGAGCACGACCGGCGCGGAGGGCGCTGAAACGACGGCGACCGGTGCGTCGACGGGGACCGAAACGACCGGCTCCGAGATGACCGGCACCGAAAGCGCCGCTACCGACGCCGCCGGCACCGGAACCGGCACGGCGACCGGCGGGGCCGCGGGCGACCTCGCGGACCCGTCGTCCGATCGACTGGGCTGGGAGAACGGCCTCTGGTACAACGAGTCGATCGCAGTGAACGACACCGACGGGCTCAACGCGACCGAACGGGGCGCTGTCGTCAATCGGACGATGGCCCGTCTCGAGGTGGTTCGCCAGCTCGAGTTCAACCGAACGGTTCCGGTGTCGGTAATTTCGCGCTCGGCGTACCAGCAACAGGCCGGCAGCGGCGACGTTCCACCGGCCTTCCGCACGTTCGACAACACGAAGTTCGAGGCGATGTTCATGGTCGGCGAGAACCGCGATTCACTCGCCGTCCAGGATCAGAACCGCGAGTCGAGCGTGCTCGGGTACTACGCGCCGAGCAACGACTCGATCGTTGTGGTCTCCGAATCGGAGACTCCACGGCTTAGCGCGAGCACGCTCGCGCACGAACTCACTCACGCGCTTCAGGATCAACAGTTCGACCTGACCGACGACCCCGCGGACACGCGGGAGGCGTACAACGCGCGCAACGGTCTGATCGAAGGTGAGGCGAACCTCGTCCAGCGCCGGTACCAGGAGCGCTTCAACGACACCTGGGAAACCCCGACTCAGGGCGAGGGGGGCGGCGGTAACGGCTCAGCCAGCCAGCTGCACTACGGCATCTACTTCCTCGAGTTCTTCCCGTACTCCGACGGTCCGGGGTTCGTCGCGACCCTCTATAATCAGGGCGGCTGGGAGGCCGTCAACGCCGCCCACGGGAACCTGCCGGCGAGCACCGAGCAGGTGATTTACCCCGAACTGTACGAACAGGACGCCCCGACGAACGTCTCGCTCGACGACAGGTCCTCGAACGACTGGCGGCGCGTCACGCCCAGTGCACCCCAGGCCGGCCAGGCGCGACCGGGTTACGCGGAACTCGGTCAGTCAGCGTTGTCGTCGATGTTCGCCTACACCCTCTTCGACGCCCGGAGCGGGACGACCTACAACCAGTCGGCGGTCGTCCGGCCCGGCCAGGTCGTCAACCGGGGCGAAGGCGGCCAGGGGGCCAACAGTTCCGATCCGCTCAACTACGACCTGCCGGCGACCCAGGGCTGGGACGGCGATAAGATGTACGTCTACCGGAGCGGGAACGAGACGGGCTACGTCTGGAAGATCGCCTGGGATTCGCCCGAAGAAGCCCAGGACTTCGTTACAGCCTACGAAGAGCTACTGAGCCACTGGGGCGGTACCCAAGTCTCCGAGAACGGATCGACGAGCACCTGGGAGATCGAGGAAGCCAGTCCGTTCACCGACGCCTTCCGGGTCCAGGTGCAGGGTAACACCGTGACGATCACGAACGCCCCGACGACCGAGGGCTTGAACGGCGTTCGCAGCAACTAACGGACGAACACACGACGCTTTTCATCGGTTCCCGGTTCACGATCCCCGGTTCACGACCGCTCGTTCATGACTCGTAAAATTCACCCGAACTCGTGAGGTCCCGTCGTGGCTTGGAAGCGATCGGAGCCGGTCGAAAGCGACTGGAACGACCTGCCGATTCGAAGACGGATTCCGTCCGTCGGCGCGGCGTGAAGACGGGGCTTTTTCGCTTCGGGGGCGGTAGCCAAGGTATGGATTTCGATATCGTCTCCTCGGAGGCGATCAGCGAGGGACGCGCGGCCGACGCGTACTTCGACCGGACGGCGACGACGCTCCGCTACGCCGAACGGAACCCCGATGTCGTCGCGGAGGTGACCGCCGACCAGTTCCCGACGGGGGAGTTCGAACTCCTCTCGGGTGTCAAGGACGCTACTGCCCTTCTCGCGGGCCACGCGATCGACGTCGACGCCGTCCGCGAGGGCCGGCTGTTCGACGGCGGGCCGGTCCTCCGAATCGAAGGACCGTATCTCGAGTTCGGCCGCTTCGAGACCGCCCTACTGGGCTTTCTCTCCCAGGCCTCTGCGATGGCGACGGCGGCGCTCGAAGCCAGGCGCGCCGCGCCCGAGTCGCTCGTCTTCAGCTTCGGGGCCCGACACGTCCACCCTTCGATCGCGGCGGTCGTCGAGCGATCGGCGCTCGTCGGCGGCTTGGATGGCTTCTCGCACGTGGCGGCAGGTGACCTCTTAGGTCGGGAGGCCGGCGGGACGATGCCGCATGCAATGATCATCCCCTTTGGCCGGGGCTCCCAGGAGGAAGCCTGGCAGGCATTCGACGAGGCAGTACCGCCGGAGGTGCCCCGGATCGCGCTGTGTGACACCTTTAGCGACGAGGTCGACGAGTCGCTGCGGGCCGCAAACGCGCTCGGCGACCGGCTCGACAGCGTCCGAATCGACACCACGGGATCGCGCCGGGGCGATTTCCGCCACATCCTCCGGGAGGTGCGCTGGGCGCTCGATGCCGCAGGACGGGAGGACGTCGAGGTCTTTGCGAGCGGCGGGTTGGGCCCCGCGGATCTGCGCGAGTTGCGCGAGGTGGCAAACGGGTTCGGCGTCGGCGGACACGTCTCGAACGCCGACCCGATCGACTTCGCGCTCGACGTCGTCGCGGCTGCCGGCGAACCGGTCGCCAAGCGCGGCAAGCTCCCCGGAAAAAAGGAAGTCTACCGGACGCCCGACGGCGGCCACAGCGTTTCCCTCGCCGACAGTTCGGCTCCCGCCGGCGGCGAGGCGCTGCTCGAACCCCTGATCCGCGACGGCGAGGTAGTGCGGGAGTTCGACCTTGACGCGGCCGCCGACCGCGCGCGCGCCGACGCCGACCGGGTGGGCTTCGCCGCCGATCCGGCGAACGAGTAGCCGCCTCGATCACGGTCGGTCAGCGTCGATCGCCGTCGACCGTCATCGACGGCCACCGGTTAAGTCCATCGAGCACGTACATTGGGTGATGACTCGAACCGAAACGGCGACGCTCGGCGGCGGGTGTTTCTGGTGTATCGAAGCGGCGTTCGAGGAGGTAGCGGGCGTCGAGGCGGCGGTCTCGGGCTACGCCGGCGGCGACATCGTCGAGCCGACCTACCGGCAGGTCTGTTCAGGAACGACCGGCCACGCGGAAGTCGTCCAGGTCGAGTACGACCCCGACGAGCTGGCCTACGAGGACGTCTTGGAGGTCTTCTTCACCGTTCACGACCCGACCACGAAGGATCGGGAGGGCCCGGACGTCGGCCCGCAGTACCGCTCTGCGGTGTACTATCACGACGACGGTCAGCGCGAGACCATAGAAGCGTTCGTCGACGAACTCGAAGCCGAGGGCGCGTACAACGACCCGATCGTCACCGAAGTCGCCCCCCTCGATACCTTTTACGAGGCCGAAGAGAAACACCAAGACTATTTCGACAAAAATCCGAACCAGCCGTACTGCACCGTCAATATCACGCCGAAGGTGAAGAAGGTCCGCGAGAAGTTCGCCGCCCAGGCTGCCGACTGAGTGAAACTCGAGTCTGCCGTGGCGAATTGACACGATATGTGTTCATCTCAGCATGCGTAAGACGATTCTTTATCGCCACAACTAATTTGAGAGCCGCAGGCCATCCACAGCCAGATAGTTCGAACAATTAAGCTCACCGAAGAGGAACGTGACGAACTCGTAGCTCAAATCGATCCCGATTTCCCTACATACACGACGCAGATCATGAACACGGCTAATCAAAACGCACAGGGTACTCGTCCGCCAGTCGTCGGCCAGATAAGCGAACTTGTCGAAGAGTACAAGCAGGAATATCCGAACGGTAATTTCGAGGACTGGAAGAAATTCTATTACGATGAGTATCACGGAGAAGAGCGAATCGAAA
This sequence comes from Halobacteriales archaeon QS_8_65_32, assembly GCA_003022925.1. Classification (GTDB taxonomy): domain Archaea; phylum Halobacteriota; class Halobacteria; order Halobacteriales; family Halococcaceae; genus PXQR01. The sequence continues at coordinate 4,428 of PXRY01000125.1, forward strand.
CGGCGACTGAGAGGGTATTCGAGATGGTCGTGAAGATGCGGGAAGCAGCAGAGGAGATTGATAGAGAAATGGTACATCGGTGGGTTGAGGACCTCGTACTCTACAAAACGTATACCGGACTTGGAAAGAATCAAGAAGCTATCCTCAAGAAGTTATCTGAGGAGTACGAAGTAGAGTATCGTCAGAGTGCTCCTGGAGAAGAGTCGAAAGGTATTGATGGATATTTAGGAGACCAACCTGTGTCGATTAAACCGGAGACATACGAACAGAAGGGACGATTGCGGGAGAATATTCAAGCTCCTATCGTCTACTACGAAGGATATAAGACAAACAATTCACTCAAGCTGTATCTCGATGAATTAGATACATCTATGAATCAGTGACTTCTTCAGCTGATCGCAGCGCAACTTTACCAAGAGTCTATTAAACCCGGTTGAAATTACTGACAATGGAAACTGATCACCGCATCATAGTAGGAGACTCACGCGAGATGAGTGAGGTTGACGACAATTCTGTCGAGCTCGTCGTCACATCACCACCGTACCCAATGATCGAGATGTGGGACGATCTGTTCGGACGGCTCAACGACGACATTCGAGAACACATCAACCGAGGCGATGGTCAGACCGCATTCGAATCGATGCATGATGAACTCGATGCCGTCTGGAACGAGGTGAGTCGTGTCCTCGTTGATGGTGGCATCGCCTGTGTCAACGTCGGCGATGCGACGCGAAAAGTCGATGACAGTTTCCGTGTCTATCAGAATCATTCGCGTGTTATCAACGCGTTCGAACAGCTCGGATTCGAGCCGCTACCTGAACTTTTATGGCGAAAGCCTGTCAACTCCGCGGCGAAGTTCATGGGTAGCGGAATGTTGCCTCCAAATGCCTACGTTACCCTCGAACACGAGTATATTCTGGTTTTCCGTAATGGAAAGAGCCAGCGACAGTTCGAGCCCAGTTCCGAGCGCCGATATAGTTCCGCATATTTTTGGGAAGAACGCAACAGATGGTTCTCCGATGTCTGGGAAGATGTTAGAGGTGAACTCCAGGGCCTCGATCAGGGCGAGGCACGCGATCGCTCGGGGGCTTTTCCCTTCGAAATCCCTTACCGACTCACCTGCATGTACTCGATCTACGGCGATACCGTCCTCGACCCCTTCTGGGGGACTGGGACGACGAGCCTCGCGGCGATGGTCGCCAGCCGAGACTCGATCGGCTACGAGATCGAAAACGACTTTACCCAAATATTCGATAACCGAGTTCAGAACGCAACTGAGTTCTCGAAGAACGTCATTCATCAGCGATTGGAAGCACATCGGGATTTCGTTGAACAGAAAATCGAGTCGGGAGACGATTTCAAATACGATGCTGCAAACTACGACTTCCTAGTAACGACGAAACAGGAGAAACCGCTCCAGTTCTACGCCGTGCGAGATGTCGACGAGACGGAAGAAGGCTATCGAGTTACTCACGAGGCAGTCGATGGCAACCAGTTTGCCATCGACCGGAAGCCACAGACGGGTCAAGCAGCCTCGCTATCCGATTTCTAAAACCGGGCGGAAGACTAGTAAGAGCTTTCGCGTCTATCAGAACCACTCGCGGGTCGTCGACGCCTTCTGCGACCTCGGGTTCGAGCCCTTGCCTGAACTGTTGTGGCGAAAACCGACGAACTCGGGAATGAAGTTCATGGGCAGCGGTATGCTCCCGCCGAACACCTACGTTACCTTAAAACTCGAGTCGTCCTCGTCTTCCGCAACGGGAAGGATCGACGGCGCTTCGAACCCGGAGCCGACTGCCGGTACGAGGCGGCGTACTTCTGGGAGGAACGTAACCGGCGGTTTTCGGATGTTTGGACCGACGTCAGGGGCGAGCTCCAGCGCCTCGATCGAAGCGAGACGCGCGAGCGGTCGGGGCCTTTCCGTTCGAGATACCGTACCAACTCGTCTATATGTATTCGGTCTACGGCGATACCGTCCTCGACCCCTTCTGGGGGACTGGGACGACGAGCCTCGCGGCGATGGTCGCCAGCCGAGACTCGATCGGCTACGAACTCGACGCGGCGTTCGCCGAAGCGTTCGACGACCGGGTTCGGGACGTGCCCGACTTCTCCCCGACTTCTCCGAAACCATTACTCGACGGCGACTCGACGACCACCGGGCGTTCGTCGAACGGAAGCTCGAAGCGGGCGAGGAGTTCGAGTATCAAGCCGAGTTCTATGATTTCCCGGTGACGATGGAAACAGGAACGGCGGCTCCGATTGTACTCCGTGCGCGCTATCGAGGAAACCGAGGAGGGATACCGGGCCGTCCACGAACTGGTCGCTAACGAGCGGGCCGAGAGCGAACCGTTCGAGGGGACCTGAGAGTGGAGTCGACATCCCCGTCGTCCGAGCGCTGAGCGCTACGAGTCCTCGGGATCACGTCCGTTCGCGCGCCTCACGCACTGCCTCGACGGAGTCTACGTCTACGTCGATCGACAGGTCGGCGAGCGCCTCGCCCAGCGGCCGGTCATCGACATCATCGCTGGATCGAAGGTATTCCGCGAAATCGTCCGCTGTCAAGCTCATACCTTAGCTCCGCCCCGCTTAGACAAAAACCCGCGCACCTTTTTATAGTCGAGTGTCCTCGCGTACCTGCGGCGCGTGGTTCAAAAGACGCAAAGCGCCTTTTATCATCTGCTCACGGGCCGCAGGCTCGTTCGCAGGTTCGTGGGACTCGCAGAGTCCTACGCTCATTGCGGGACCGAAGGTCCCGCTTGCAGTCAGAACGCTTCGCGTTCTGACCACATCGCGAAAGACGCGTAGCGTCTTTCGAACGACTGTGAGCACTATTCCTCCAAAAATCGAGTATTGGAGATGCCAACGGGGAAGCGCCGCTTTCACACCAGGGCGATGATGTGTCCTGCTCTCCGCTTCGGTAGTCGGTCGATAACCGATCGTTTCCGATCGCTGAGACGATCGGCGCTCCGAAATACCTTTTACCGTCGGTTAGTACCTCTCGACAACGAATCATGACCGACGACACGCGCGTCGATGTCCGGATCGATACGGACGACGAACCGGACCTGTTAGGGTCGCTGTGGGGCGCGCGCGATCGGTTCGAGTCCGCCGCCGCCCACCTCTTAGGGATCGAAGCCGACCGGCTGGAGACCGCCCAGGCCGACGAAGGACTGCGTTCGATCCGCGGGGTCGAAGAACGGATCACCCTCCTGGAGCACCAGCTCAACGCCGCCCATCAGGCGCTGTTCGGTATGAACGGTGGGGCGCTCTTTGCCGACGAGGTAGGGCTCGGGAAGACGATAGAGGTCGGTATCGTCCTCAAGGAGATGGCCGTCCGGGGCACGCACGACTCCGTGCTCCTGCTCACGCCCGCCCAGCTCACGACCCAGTGGCGCGAGGAGCTACGGAGCAAGTTCGGCCTCGAATTCGCCGCGACGACCGACGGCGACTTCTCGGGGTTCGACGGCCACAACCGGGTCGTCGCGAGCATCGACACCGCGAAGGCCGATCGCTTCCGCGAGGACGTTACCGACCGGTTTTGGGACGTCGTCGTGCTCGACGAGGCACATTACGTCAGGAACGACGACACCGAGCGCTGGGCGCTGCTTGACGACCTGTCGTACGACTACGCCTTCTTCGCGACGGCGACGCCCGTCCAGAACGACATCACCGATCTCTACAACGTCGTCGACCTGCTGCGACCCGGAGCCCTGGGGACCAAAGACGAGTTCACGGGGCGATACGTCGCCGACGAGAACACCGGCGAGGTGGCGAACACCGCTTCCCTGCAACGGGAGTTAGACGAGGTGATGATCCGGCACAAGCGCGACGACACGAATATCGACTTCACCCACCGCCGGATCACAACGAACACCCTCACTCCCAGCGACGCCGAACGCGCGCTGTACGACGCCGTTACCGAGTATGTCCGAACGAACTACACCGAAGAAGGCGCTCAACACCTCGTACTGCTCACCCTCCAAAAGGAGGTCGTAAGCAGTCCGTGGGCGGTTCTCGGAACCGTCGAAAACTGGCTCGCCGGCGACGGCGACAAGGACATGGGCCACACAGGCGATACCGGCTATGCGGACGATACCGAAGGACGTCGGCTTTTGGCCGCCGAACGCGAGCCGTTAGAAGAGATCGAGCGATTGGCGAACGCGATCGACGAGACGACGAAGCAACGCTACCTCCGGGAGATCGTCATTCAGGCCACAGAACGCGTCGAGAAGGGTCGGGTGATCGTCTTCACCCAGTTCCGAGCAACCCAGCGCGCGATCGTCGAGGGCGTCTCCGAGCTCGGGGTTCCGGTCCACGTCGTCAACGGCTCCCATCCGAGCGCGAAGAAAGACGAGATAGTCCACCAGTTCGAGACCGAGGGCGGTGTGCTGGTGACGACCGACTCGATCAGCGAGGGCCGAAACCTCCAGTTCTGTAACCTGCTCGTGAACTACGACCTGCCCTGGAACCCGATGAACGTCGAACAGCGTATCGGCCGGATCGACCGGATCGGCCAGGACCGCGAAATCTTCGTATTCAATTTGGCCCTCGAAGACACCGTCGAGGAGTACGTCTTGGAGAAACTGTACGGGAAGATCGACCTGTTCACCCAGACGGTCGGCGACCTCAAGGACATCCTCTCGACGATGGAGCGGTCGGGCACGGACTTCGAGCGGGAAGTATTTACTCAGCTCGTAAACGCGGACGACCGCCGGGACGTCGAGAACAACTTCGAGGCGATGGCCGTCGATATCGAGCACAACCGCGCAGCCGCCGAGAAGCTCCAAGACTTCAACGGCTCGGTGTTCGAGAGCTTCGCGTTCGGCAACGACGGCGACCGGCAGGGCAAGGGGGCCCACGATCGAACCGGCGAAGCCGGCGACGATCGGACCGATCGCGACCGCGGGGACGCATGAGTTCGGACTCGGACCGATCGGATCGCTCCGACGCCGGTAGGGAAGCCGATCGATCAACCGAACGCGACTCCGACCTGGACGACGGCGACGACCGAGAGCAGGCTTCCGACGAGTCGGCGGTCGAGGAACCGTTGGGCGGCCGATCGGGGCCCGGCGATCGAAGCGACGGCGGTGGAACCGAGTCGAGCGAGGAGGCGACGGTCGCGGAGCACAGTACCGGCACGGACGCCGACAGCGAAACGATTGGCGAGAAAGCGATCAATGACGAGGTGACCGACGGAGCGGTCGATGAGGACGCCGACGACGGCTCGACGCCTCGCTGGAGAACGGGCGGGTCGGGTCCCGATCGGTCGGTGCTCAACCGCGCGGCGATTAGACGCTTCGCCGAGGGCGTGCTTCTGACTTACGGCGGGAAAGTGAGACGGGAGTCGAACGCCCGGTGGTCGGTGCGACTGCCCGACGGCCTCGCGGCGGAACTGGGCTCCGAACGTGCGACGTTCGTCTTCGAGGGAGCCGACCGCACGGCCGGCGACACGCTCGTCGCGCCGGGTACCCGGACATTCAACGCGCTGTGTGCGTTCGCCAGGGAGCCGGCGTCGGCATCGACGTCCGATGCGGGGTCGGCGAAGACCGCCGAGATGCCGGGAGCCGACGAGGAATCCGACGCGGGGTACGGCACCGGCCCGGCCGGCCACGTCGGCACGATTCACCTGGGTAGCGACGTCCTCCAGTTGCATAGTCCCCCGGTGCTCGACGCCGCGGGGTTCGAGACGTCGATCGAGGGCTTCTCGCCGCGGGGTACCGAGCGGGCGCTGGCGTTTCACTTCCGCGCGCAGTTCCTCTCAGTGCGTTCGTACCAACGCGAGGAGAGCGTCACGATCGCCGTCGATCCGGCGACGAGATCCGCCCTGCCGGCGCTCGCCGCGCGGTTGCGCGCCCATTCGCTGCGGTTGCTCGACCCACGCGACGACGGCGGCGACCACGATGGCGAAGATTGCGACGAGAAGGGCCAAGGCAATGGCGGTTGCAACGCCGATTCCAAATCGAGCGAAGCCGACACGGGGTTCGAGTTCGATCGCGAGACGGTGCTCGGCGCGTACTCGACCGTCAAGACGGCGGCGATCGAGGCGATCGAACCGACCGCGGAGGCCCTCCGGAAGCGAGAGGAAGCAGCAGTCACAGAGCGGATTACGGAGATAAGTGAGTATTACGACCGCCAGCGAGCGGAACTGGACGAGACGGTCGACGCGAAGCGCGCGGACATCAAGGCCTACGCCGAGAAATACGATCGCGCACAGGGCGACGAGACGCGGCTTCGCTACCTCAGAGAACAGCGGGAAGCGGAGGACGAACTCGCGACGCTCACCGAACGGGTCGAAGCACGCAAGTGCGAGTTACGGGACGAGGAGCGAGCGCGGATTTCCGAGGAGACCGATCGCCACCGCGTCGATGTCGACCTCGACCTCGTTCGGGCTACCGAGCTTTCTTACGAACGAGGGACGCTGGAGCTGTCGGTAACGGACGGCGAGGTGACTGCGCGCCCGACCGTCTCGTACGTCCCAGCGACCGACGAGTGCTACGGGCTCGACTGTGTTTGCTGTGGCACCGATCTTACTATCGACGCCGAGTCCGAAGTGGGGAGTAGCGCCGATGGCGACACCGACTCTGATGTCGGCTCCGACCGCGAGCGCCCGCGCCTCTGTGCCGGCGGCCACCTCGTCTGTAAGACGTGTGCGAGGACCTGTCGGACCTGCGGCGAGACGAGGTGTCTCTCCTGTCTCGACGCGGCGGGAACAGCGGAGGGACCCCCTCTCGAACCTGGGACCGACTCGACGGTCGTTACCGAAGCCGAAACTGGGGTCGAACCCGGAAGCGAAAGCGAGGTGACCGTTGAATCCTTCGAAGCGTGCGCGCTGTGTCGCGAGCCCGTCTGTACGGGGTGTGCGATCGTCTGCGACCGCTGTGGCAAGTCGGTCTGTCGCGACCACCGCTCGATCTGTGATGCCTGTGAAGCGGCGACCTGCCTGTTCTGTGGCGAACCCTGTGCGGCTTGCGGGACTTTCCACTGCGACGCTCACCTCGTCGAACCCGATCCGCCCGGTGGAGCCGGCGAAACAGGTGTGGTCAGCGCGACCAGTGATACCGGCGGGGCCAGCGAGGCCGGCGGCCTCGATCTCTACTGCGAGGCTCACGTCATGTCGTGTACGGAGTGTGGTGAGCGACGGGGAATCGACGCGATCGACACCTGTGGCGAGTGCGACGCGCCGCTCTGTGAGGCTCACGAACTCGATTGTGCGGTCTGTAACGGAGTTCGCTGCTCGGACCACGCCGTTCGCTGTGCGTTCTGCGTCGATTCGGCGGACTCGGGGGAGGCGGGAGAGTCGAAGGACCCGGGGGACGATCCCGGGATGGCAACGTTCTGTGCGGACCACACGGAGCGGTGTGTGGGTGGCAACGAGGCGGTCTGTGAGACCCACTCACGGCCGGGTGTGATCGTCGACGGCTGGATCTGTGACGAACACCGGGTCGCCTGTGAGCTGTGTGGGGTTCGCTACGCCGAGAGCGGGTTCGAGGCAGGGCGGTGTCCGGCCTGTGCCGGACTCGACGCCGAGACGCCGGCCGAACCGCCCGTCGCGGCGGTCGCCGCGGAGTTTTCGGCGCCACAGATCGGCACGACGCCAACCCACGCCGTTATCCGCGGAAAGAAACGGCTGCGCCGCGACGAGATCGTCGTCGTCGACCGGCGTACCGGCGAGGAAGTACGCCGATTCAAAGCGGACTTCTTCGGCAACCTCTCGGGGGGAGCCCCGTGACTCCGGCCCCGAACACGGACACGGGTGCCGACACGGATCGGAACGCGAGTACGGGCGCGAACGCCGACGCTAATACGAACGCCGAAACCGACGCCGAGGCCGAAGCTAACACGGGTACGCCGACTGGAGACGCAGCGGTGACGACGCCGGGCTCGGGCGAGCACGACGATCGCGCTGACGATCATCAAGCTACCGACGACGATCGAACTATCGGCGACCACGCCGACGGCTGTGGCAGCGATCGTCGTCGGTCGCTCGCGGCGCTCGTTCGCGACGCGGCCGACCGCGGGGAGAGCGAGGCGGCGATCGCCGACCGCGTTCGCGCGAGCTACGAGCGGTCGGTCCCCTTCAGGCGGGTGAAACGGCTCGTCGCAGCCGAACGCGAGCGCCTCGATCGGACCGACGACCGACCGATCGCCGAGGAACACCCCCCGCGGTACGCCGACGTCGAGGACCTTGCCTCTCTCACCGACGCCGAGTTCGGCCGCGTCATCGCGTACCTGCTCGCCGAGCGCGACGGCCGGGCCGATGTCGTGCCGGACGCCGACTCCGGACCTGCCGGCACGGCCGAGCACGCCGACGACGCAGCGAGCACCGCCACCGGAGACGCCGACAAGGGAGACGATGGAGACGATGGCAACGACGGCGGCAATACCGGTAGCGGGAGGACCCAAGGCACCTCGGTTCGCTGGCACCGCGGCGACGGGATCGGGACGGTCCTCGTTCGGGCGCTCGCCGCCGAGCCGGATCGCGTCGTCGACGCCGGGGTCGTCTCCTGCGCGTGCGAGCGCGCTCGGTCCCGGTCCATCGGCACGGCGACCGGAGGCTGTGGTGGAGTAGCCGATGAGGCCGGTTATGACCGCGCGGCGATCGTAACGGTGGCTCCGGTCGTGCCCGGCGCGACGCGACTCGCCGTCCGGTCGGGAACCCGTTTGTACGACGGGAGCGACGTCCGCTCGTGGCTCGACGGGGCAAAACTGAGCATCGAGACGTTCGGATCGCTGATCGACGACCCGTAGCCGATTCAGCGACCGGCCATTCGCCGCCCGTGAGCGTGGTCGGTGAGCGGGCGAACGGTTCGGTCGGGCCCGTCCTCCCTCCCGATTTCGAGGGATACGGCCAGATTCAAATAGGAGGCTGTCGGTACCGCAGCTATGGCAGCCGGAGCCACTCTGGCGATCATCGCCCTCATCGTCGTCGTGTTGGTGCTCGTGCTCGTCGCGGCGATGCGATTGGTTCCCGCGACGCTCGCCGACGAAAGCGACGCGGACGACCCCGACGACGGCGACGACGGATCGCGGGCGAAACGGGCCTAACGACCTCGAACCCGTCAGGCCGCTCCGAGCCCCCTGGGGAAGCCAGGATACGTGTTCTTAGCTGAGAGTAGTCACGGATACGTATAGACGACGCGTCCCCGCACGTAGCTGGGGACGACGAGCGGGGAGCGCGAGCGGAGTCACAGCGGGGAGGGGATGAACGGAAATACGGCCGAGCACGTTGGGAGTCGAACGTGCTCGTCCTCGCGGCCGCGGGTCGAACGCGTCCGTTCTGTACCCCCGATCGGACGCGTAACGACGGGGCGAGCACGATCTCGGTCGTCGACGGCCGTCGGCACGCGGACCGCAACCGAAGGGACGCCAGCGGGCGCGACGGGCCGTTCACCGGGTACGTCGCCGTCGATCCGCCCACGTCCAAACGACGCTGGTAGGTGACGGCGAAGGGGACGGAGAGCGGGCGGACGGCGAGGGAACGACGAGCGGGACTGGGGGGACAGCGGTTTTGCGGTTCCCGCACGAGGAGACAGGTATGCACGCACACCTCCGAGCCGGGATCGCGATCTACAACGCAGGCGAGTTCCACGCGGCCCACGACGCCTGGGAGGAGCCGTGGCTCGACCTCGAACGCGACACGGCGGACGAACGCCTCTTACACGGACTCATCCAGTTCACCGCCGCGATCTATCACGCGGCCGAGGACAACGCCGACGGCGCGACGGGCCTCGCGACGAGCGCCCGGGAGTACTTGGACGGCTTGGAGGACCACCGCGGCGTGAACGTCGCGGCAGTGCGAGGCTTTCTCGCCCGGATCGCGGCCGACCCGAGCGTCGTTCACCGGGCCGACCCGCCCCCGCTGACACTCGGCGGGGACGCGTTGGCGCTCGGCGGCATCGAGTTCGACGCGGGCGCGATCGTCGCGCACGTGCTCGCCGGAGAATACAACTACGACGAGGAGGTGATCGAACGGGCGATTTCCTACGCCCGGCGGGATCTGCGTCGGAACGAGGCAACGAGCCCGATCGTGACGCTCACCCTCGACTTCGCGCGGAACAGCGATCGGCGGCCGGTCGTCTTCGACCGTCTCCGAGGCCATGTCGACCGCCGAGACGCACGCGAGGCCGACCTCGACGGCCTGTTCGAGACCGGCAACCGACGACGAGACGAGTGAGAACGCTCAGCGATCGTCGCCGGGGCCCGACCCCGAGCCGGGGGGCGAGCCGACGTTAGGACCGGAGCCGGAGCCAGGAGCGGGCGCGTGCCCCGGGTCGCCATCGCTATCGGTGTCGGGGTCGCCATCGGACTCGGACTCGAACTCGGGATCGGAATCGAAGTCCTCGGAGTTGTCCTGTGGGTCGTAGCCTAAGACGGTGCGCGCGCGGTCGATCGAGTAGTACTTGCGGTCGTTGTCGGAGATCCCATATACTATTTCGTAGTCGTACTCCGCGCGCAGACACCGGTCGAAGAGGTGCGCACAGTCCCGGTAGGAGAGCCACATCGCCTGCCCGCGCTCGTAGTCCGCTGGCGGGCGTTCTCTCGTCAGATTGCCGATCCGCAGACAGACCGTAGAGAGGCCCTGCGTGTCGTAGTAATAGCGCGCGAGCAGTTCGGCAGTAGCCTTCGAGACGCCGTAGAAGTTGCCCGGTCGGGGGAGTTCGGTACCGTCGAGCCGGTAGGCGTCGTGCGACCGGTAGATATCGGGCACGCGTTCGTCGGTCTCGTAGCCCCCGACCGCGTGATTCGATGAGGCAAGCACGCATTTTTCGACGCCTGCGCTCGCCGCGGCGTCGAGGACGGTCTTCGTCCCGTCGACGTTGTTCACGAGGACGCTGTCCCAGGAGGCTTCGGGTCGGGGGTCGCCCGCGAGGTGGATAACGGCACCGACGCCCGTCATCGCCTCGCGGACGGCTTGCTTGTCGGTAACGTCGGCGACGACGTACTCGTGGGCGGGCTCGCCAGCCGGCGGGTCGCGATCGAGCAATCGCCAGGTGTACGCGTCGGCGAGGTCGGCGAGGATCGCGTCGGCGACCCGGCCCGCCGCGCCCGTGAGCAACACCGGCTCGTCCATTCGAGTACCCATGGTCACACCGTTTATAAGTAAGGTACGGTTCGCCCTCGACCTCTGAGTCCCTGGGCCCGATCAGCCGGCCAGACGGGAAAAGGCGAGCGTGCCGCTGATGTTGTCGATGTAGACGTCTACCACGTCGCCCTCGCTCGCGCCGGGGACGAAGATCGTGTACTTGCCGCGCTCGGCGACGCCGTCGCCCTTCCGGCCGGTACCGGTGATCTCGACGGTGTAGGTCTCGCCTTCCTCCAGGGTGGGTCGCTGGGTCTGTTGGTTGGAACTCGTACGTTTGGTAACCGGCCGGAACGCGCCACAGGCGTCACACCGGAGCATGAGCGTCCGGTCTTCCATCACTAACCTGGTGTCGGGCAGCCCGCACTGCGAGCAAGTCACGAACTCCTGGACGTATTTGTCGATCGCGGCGTCGAAGTCCTCGGCCGAAAACGAGCCGTTGTACCGCGAGCGGCCGGTGTCGTACTGACCATTGGTCCCGAGTTCGCGCTGGATCGCCCGATGGACGTGTTCGGGGTCGCGCGAGAGGGCGTCGGCGATCAGCCCCAGGTTCGTGAGGCGGGTGAACGCGCCGTCTTTCTGTGCGCTCGGTTCGGGGACGTCCAGGCGCTCTTCGCTGGCAGTGAAATCGGGTACCTGATCGAGCGCGCGGTCGAGACTCGCTTCGTAATCCATGCGGCGACGTTCGAACCCCGCGCTCAAATCCGTTCCGTGAGAGACGCCCGCACGACGGATCGACGGCGAAGCCGCCGCGCAGCGGGCGAGGGCCCGGGTCTCGGTCGAGCGACGAAGGCCGGCGGCTCGCTCCGGGTGGAACTGGAAGGGGCCGGGCGCTCGGCGACGGCGGGCGAAGCAAGCACCACAGGAGCGCACGAAGTGAGCGACGAGGAGCGCAGCGAGTCCCACGAGTCGAGCGTCCGGCGGCTTCCTAAACGACTCGGACAGCTCGTTTTCAAGCAACTGATCGGCCAGGTGCTAGCGAGGAGAGCGAAGGCGTTTACCCCGCCGCAGGCGGTTGTTTCGCATGGACCCGACCCCGCGCGAGGAGGCGTGTTTCGAGGCCGGCATCAAGTTCGGCGCGCTCTATCACCAGTTCGCCGGGACGCCGGTCTCGTCCGAAAGCGCCGCGAGCCTCGAACACGCGATGGAAGACGCCATTTCGAACCAACCGCACTGCGAGTCCGTCTCCGTCGCGATCGACCCCGAAGCACTCGATACGACACACGGCTACACCGAACTGACGGGCGAGCACATGACCGTCGAGATCGTCGTCGACTACGAGAACCGGGCGGTCGTTGCGCGGATGGCGATGGACGAAGGGTATCCGTTGATGCGCGTCGAGTCGGTCTCGGAGTGAACCGAAGGCCGAACCCACCTTACTCGCCGTCGAGGCGTTCGCCCTGTCTCGACACGTTTGTCGCGGGCAGGCCGGCGCGATCGGCGTGGTCGTAGATCGCCTCCTCGCTTTCGGCCTGGTAGTGACAGAAGGTGCCCGTCACTTGGCCCTCGTCGTTCTCCAGGACTTCGGATTCGACCCATCGGATGTCGACGCCCTCGTCGCGGAGTTCTTCGAGCGCCGCGCCCGAGCCGTTTGCGGCCTCATCGAGTTGGTCGTAGGAGATCGGGTCGTCCAGTTCGCGCATGATCAGGAAGTCGGTAGTGTCGTTTGCCATGATCGATCACCCTCTTTGGGGTGTGATCAATCGGTACACCGGCCTCTCATATAGTCTTTGCACGTTTCGACTAGCGGTGTTAGCGTAGCGACAGTGGGGCAACAGCGGTATACAGAACGGCTCGAAAGCCCCCGACACGCTCGGCTTCCGCTCACGGGCTGGGGGCCCGTTCGCATGGTCCGCGGGACTCTCCGAGTCCCGCGTGGTTCGGGAGAACGGAGTTCTCCCGTCATTACGAGAGAGCTTCGCTCTCTCGAACGACTACCCGCGGCTCGCTGCGCTCCTCGTCGTTCCCTTCGGTCACTCCTGTCGTTCGAAAGGCGCTCCGCGCCTTTCGTGATGAGCGTGGGACTCGTAGAGCCCCACGAACCTGCAAATGGGCCTGCGGCCCGCGAGCAGATGACGAGAGAGCTCCGCTCTCTCGAACCACGGTGCTTGCTTCGCCGGGGTTCGCCGAGTGCGAGGTCGGCGGAGCCGACCTCGGAATCCGTGGTCGTCCGAGAGAGCGGAGTTCTCTCGTGATGTTGTCAGAACACGAAGCGTTCTGACTGCGAGCGGGATCGGAGGTCTCGCACTGAACGAAAGACGCCTCCGGCGTCTTTCGAACCACGGCGAGGCCGCCACGCGCCCGGCCCCTTTCAGCCCCACCCGAACCGGTTCCTGTCGGTGTTCCTCGCGTAACTAAACATCATTATGACCTCCGGCAGCACATAGCGAAACGGCTTTTGAACCTTCAGTCCGCTCTATGATTTCAGTGAGTACCTGCGTGCCGTCCCGTACCGTCCCATCATTGACGTGACGAACGCGGCTTACATCATCGGCTCCCGTCTGGCACGCGTCGGACGCATGTCTTCCTCGCCGGTCGTTCGACGTAAAACCGTCGAGGGAGGCTCGGAATAACTTGCACAATCTATATACCGACAGCCGAATACCGTCGAGGTATGTCACGACGTGACAGCATTGGCCGACGCGACCTCTTAGGACTCCTCGGTGCCGGTTCCGTCGTCTCGGTGGCCGGGTGTCTCGGCGGGGGCGGCAACGGCGGGAGTGGCGGGGGCGGTGGCGGTGGCAGTGGCGGCGGTAGTGGCAGCGACTTTGCGAGCGCCGCTCAGCAACTGGGTCTCGGGGAAAACTGGGAACAGCGCCGCATCGGCGCAGCCGACGACTGGCCGATGGAGGCTCGCCAGCAAGTACCCGATCGCGCGCAAGCGAGCGGCTGGACGAACAGCGGTGCGTTCGAGAGCGCCGTCGAGAACGACGTCTGGGCACCCCCACAGGGATGGGACGACACACCGGCGGGCGAGGTCGATTCGATCCAGATCCTCAATCACGGCGCGGTCAACATGGAGTTCGACCCCGCGACGCTCGCCACCCACGAGTACTTCGAGGAGGTAACCGACATCGCGATCGAACCGATCGAGATCGGGGTCGATCAGGCCACCCAGCGCGAACAGCAGGTGCTGTCCTCCCAGCAGTCCTCCCCGCAGGCGATGAACATCAACGAGCCGCTCGTACCGGTGTTCGTCCAACAGGGCTACCTCGAAGCGACCGACGCGCTGTATCCCCAAGGAGTGTGGGATCCGTACATTCCCTCGCTACAGAGCCTCGTGCAATCGGAACTCGGCCCGTCCGGCGGGGGACCGACGACGTACGGCTATCCGAACATCGTGGAGGGCGGCCTCGGTCACCTGCGGCCCGATCTCGTCCAGGAACAGGGGATCGATCCGGCGCGGTTCGACGGCGAGTGGTCGTGGGACCTCTTGGAGGAAACGATGCAGGCGTTTGAAGGGACCGATCTGTTCGGCTACGCCTACTACGCCGGGACCTCGACGTATCTCTCCTATTCCTTTCGCGAGTTGCTCTACCAGCAGGGCGGCCGGATGGTCCAGGACGACGGAACGGTGACGCTCGATACGCCCGAAGCGGTCCGCGTCGTGCAAAAAATGAAGGAATGGCGCGACAAGGGCTGGGTGCCCGAGGGCGTTATCACCTACGGCGAGGGCAACATCGTCGATCTGTTCCTCTCCGAGCAGCTCGCCTTCACTACCGGCTTCAGCGACTTCACGCCACAGGCGCTCAGCCAGTTCGGCTCGGAGGCCTACCGACCGGTCCGCCCGCCGAGCGCGAACGTCGGCCCGAACCCCTCCCAGGCGGCGCTGATCAGCCCGAATTCGACGAGCATCAATCCCTTCGCCGGTACCGGCCCGAAGTTAGCCGCGATGCTGTACGGCGACCTCCGGTTGAGCTACCTGAGCCAGTGGTGGGAACTCACCTACGAGGGCAACGCCTCCTACCTCGATCAGGTCTATACCGACGCCGCTAACGCTGGCGTCGTCAACTACGCCGACGTGCTCGGCAGTTCGATCGAGAGCTCCGTGCTCGAACTGTTTCCCCAGATGGCCGCGGTGTTCCAGCAGATGGTCAACCCGATCCAGCGGGCCATCACCGGCGAGACCTCGCCACAGCAGGCGATGTCGCAGGTCCAGAGCTTCGTCGACGACGAGGTCAATCAGTGACGCCGACGCCGCCGACGACGCTGACAGCAACGGCGCCGATCCGGTCGCCCCTCGGGTACGTCCCTCCCCCTCCGATCGGTCATGGCGACTGAACGCGCCCGTGGCGACGCCGGTCCGCACGGAAGCGGGGTTCGCGGTCGCCTCGCCGACCTCGTGAACGACCATATCCGGATCGCGTTGCTCGGCCCGTCGCTGCTCGCGCTGATCGTGGTGTTCATTTATCCGGCGCTCATACTAGTGTGGCTGTCGCTTCAGGACACGCAGGGCTTTACGACCGAACTCGAACCGACTGCGAACTACGTGCGCATGTTCACGGACCCGGCCTTCTGGTCGGCGTTCGAGACGACGCTGCTCTACTCCTTCGGCTCGCTCGTGCTTTCGGTGTTCGTCGGGCTCGTTATCGCGCTCGCGCTGAACCGGATCGTGAACCGGTGGGTACGCGACACGTACTCGACGCTCATTCTCCTCTCGTGGGCCGTCCCGCTCTCGATCGTCGGCGTCACGTGGCGGTGGATGTTCAACGGCGAACTCGGCGTCGTGAACCAGCTCCTGCTCGATCTGGGCATTCTGAGCACCGGATTCCCCTGGCTCACCGACCCGACGTCGGCGATGGCGATCGTGATCCTGGCCGACGCCTGGTCGCGGATCCCCTTCGCGACGATCGTCCTCCTTGCGGGACTCCAGTCGATCCCACAGGAGATGTACGACGCGGCGAAGGTCGACGGCGCGACGTCCTGGCAGACGTTCCGGAACGTCACGCTTCCGTACCTCCGACCGTCGTTTTTCGTCGCGGGCCTGATCACCTGGATGTTCGCCTTTCGGGCCTTCGCGATTCCCTTTACCACGACCGGCGGCGGCCCGGCCGGCGCGACCGAAACGCTCGCAGTCTACATTCAGCGCTTCGGCGTTCAGTTGGTCGATTACGGCTTCGCGTCGGCCGTCTCGGTGGTGCTCGTGCTCGTAACGCTCGTCGTTGCGACGATCTACGTTGTCGTGATCTTAGAACAGATGCAGGAGATCGAGGTCTAATCGATGGCAGGAAAGCAAGGTACCTTCGGCATCGAGCAGTACCGGCGGCGACAGCGCTTCTGGCATGTCGTCGAGAGTCCGTACGTCGTTCACCTCGTGCTCTTCGCCGCGGTGTTTTTCATCGTCTCGCCGCTGGTCTGGGAACTACTCACCTCGCTCAAGACCCAAGAGCAGGTCTTCCAACTCACTTACCTCCCGACCGACCCGACGCTCGAACCCTACCGCCGGGCCCTGTTCGATCGGGGCTTCTGGCGCGCGGTCGTAAACAGCGTGATCGTCGCCGGCGCGTCGACGGCGATCGTGATGGTGCTCGGGATGCCGGCGGGCTACGTCTTCAGCCGATTCCGGTTTCCCTTCGACAACGCGGTGTTCACCTTCGTCCTCTTCACCAGGCTGTTCCCGCCGATCGGGCTCGTGACGCCCTATTACCGCATCATGACCTTCGGCGGGTTGGTCAACACGAGGATCGGCATTGTTATGGCCAACGTCTACCTGTGGCTGCCCTTGGTGATCTATATCATGCGCAACTTCTTCATCACGATCCCGACGGCGCTCGACGAGGCGGCCCGCGTCGACGGCTGTACGAAGGTACAGGCGTTCCGGCACATCGTCTTCCCGGTCGTCCTGCCGGGATTCGCCGCGGGCACGATCCTGACCTTCCTCTACTCCTGGCGCGAGTTCCTCTTCGCCTTCACAGTGAGCGCCGACCTCACCTCGATGACGATCCCGGTTGCGACCTTTCTGTTCGTCGGGGACACCAGCATCGACTGGCCCGCGATGGCCGCCGCGGCGATCGTCGCGCTCATCCCTTCAGTGCTGGTCGTCCTGTTCTTCCAGCGGTACATCGTGGTCGGTCTGACTGGAGGGATCAAGGGATGACAGCCGATTCACATTGGCACAAGGTCGGCTCGCGCTTCGCTTTCCGCACCCGACGATCGGTCATTAGGCAATCGGTGTTTAGGTACGCGAGGAAGACTGACAGAAACCGGTTCGGGTGGGACTGGAAGGGGCCGACCGCGTGGCTGCTCCGCCGTGGTTCGAACGACGCCGTCGGCGTCGTTCGTTTAGTGCGGGACCTCCAATCCCACTCGCAGTCAGAACGCTTCGCGTTCTGACAACATCACGAGAGACCTTCGGTCTCTCGGACGACCACGGACTTCAAGGTCGGCAGAGCCGGCCTCGCGCTCGGCGACGGCGGGCGAAGTAAGCACGTGAGCGACCGAAGGGAGCGAACGCGCACAGCGAGTCCCCCGAGCCGAGCGTGTCGGGGGCTTTCAACCCGTTCAGCACGGCCTCCTCGTTCGTACGAGTTCCTACGCTGACACCACCACCACCGAGGCGAGCGACAGTTATTTGATCGCCCGATGAAGCCATGCGAACACGACGAACTCATGACGATTCTCGTCACTGGGGCCGACGGGTACGTCGGTTGGCCAACGGCGCTGCGGATCGCCGACCGCACCGACGAGCGCGTCGTCGGCGTCGATAACCTCGCCCGCCGAGAGTGGGTCGAACGGGTGGGTTCGGTGAGCGCCGCGCCGATCGCAAGCCCTGACGAGCGCCTCGCTGCCGCGGCCGAAACGGGACGTGGAAACCTCTCGCTCGTCGAGGGCGACTTGGTCGATCGGGCGTTCGTCGACGAGGTTCTCGCGGTACACGAACCCGGCACTGTCGTCCACGCTGCGGCCCAGCCGTCGGCACCCTACTCGCAGATCAACGGCGAGCGCGCGAACGACACCCAGCACAACAACCTCCAGTCGACGCGCAACCTCCTGTTTGGACTCCACGAGGCCGGCCTATCCGATACCCACGTAATCGAGACGACTACGACGGGGGTTTACGGCGCGCCTGAGTTCCCGATCCCCGAGGGCGGCGCGACCATGAAAAACCAGGGCGAACGCGACGAGGTACCCTTCCCCGCGATGAGCGGATCCTGGTATCACACGACGAAATCCTTCGACGCGGCGAACCTGCGGCTCGCAAGCAAACAGTTCGGGTTGCCGGTGAGCGACGTGCGGACGGCGATCGTCTACGGAAACGAAACCGAAGAAACGCGGCAGGACGACCGACTCGCGACTCGGCTCGATTTTGATTACTACTTCGGCACGGTCGCCAACCGCTTCTGTGCACAGGTCGTCGCGGGCTATCCGGTTACAGTGTACGGACGTGGCGAACAGCGAAAGCCGTTCGTAAGCTTAGAGGACGCCGTCGAGGGCCTCGCTCGACTGGCGCTTTCCGACCCTGCCGACCGGCCGGCCGACCTGACCGTCTACAACCAAGTGACCCGTGCGATCAGCATCGTCGAGATCGCAGAAACCATCGCTTCTGTGGGATCGGAGTCCGGTCTCGACGCCTCGATCGAGCACTTCGAGAACCCCCGCGAGGAGGACGAGACCCACCAGATGGAGATCGAAAACGCCCGCTATATAGAGCTGATCGGCGACCAGCGGGTCGACTTCGAAGCGGGGATGGGCGACGTGTTCGACGTGTTCACGGCGCGATCGGACGTCATCGAGGCCCACGAGGACTGCTTCCTGCCGAACGTGCTCGAAGAATGACGGCGCGCGGATCACGTCGGACAGGGCCGAACGGATGAACGTCCTCGTCACCGGCGGCTGTGGATACATCGGGAGCACCCTCGTCCCGCTTCTGTGCGGCGACGACCGGGTTTCACGCGTGACGGTGTTCGACGACCTCTCGACCGGTTCGCCGCGGAA
Source organism: Halobacteriales archaeon QS_8_65_32 (assembly GCA_003022925.1). Taxonomy (GTDB): domain Archaea; phylum Halobacteriota; class Halobacteria; order Halobacteriales; family Halococcaceae; genus PXQR01. The sequence goes on from PXRY01000125.1 coordinate 23,443, forward strand.
CTTAGCGGGTGTGTTCGGGCCCGACGTCGGCTTTCGCCGCGGGGACGTCCGGGAGTACGGCGACGTCGAAAGCGCCGTTCGCGGAACGGACGCGATCGTCCACCTGGCGGCGATCACCGGCGCGGCGAGTACCCACGACCGCCGCGAGGAGACCTTCGCGACCAACTTCGAGGGGACCCAGAACGTGCTCACCGCCGCCGGGAAGTTCGGCGTCGAGTCGGTGGTGCTTGCCTCCTCGTGTAACGTCTACGGCCGGGCGATAAGCACGGATATCGACGAGAGCGTGACCCCGGAGCCGATCAATCCCTACGCCGAGACGAAGTACGAGTCCGAACGCCTGCTCGCCGAACACGTCTCGGAGTTCGATGCCCACGGGACGGCGCTGCGGCTGAGTACGGTCTACGGGGCCGCACTGGGGATTCGTTTCAACTTGGTAGTCAACGCCTTTGTCTTCCGCGCGCTCACCGGTCGGCCGCTTACCGTCTACGGCGACGGATCGAACTGGCGACCGTTCATCCACGCTCGGGACGCCGCTCGGGCCTATCGCGCTGCGGTCTGCGAACCCGAAAAGTGGCCCCAGTCGGTGTACAACGTCGGCGCGGCGGGCGAGAACTACCGGATCGAGGCAATAGCCGAGATCGTCCGCGAGGAAGTCGGGCCCGTCGAGATCACCTACTTAGAGGACGAACACCCTGGGCCCTCTTATCACGTGAACTTCAACCGACTCGAAGAAACCGGCTTCTCGCCCGAAACGACCCTTCGGACCGGCGTGGGCGAACTGGCGGCGAGCCTGACTGGCGACGACACAGCGGCCGCCACCGATCCGAGTGGAGAACGCGACGATAGCGAAGGAACCGACGCCAGTGGAGGAAACGGTTGATGTCCACAGGGAGCGTACGAACCGTATGACGGAGCCGGAATCAGGGGCGGAAGCGGAACCGACGATCGCGATCACCGGCGCGGCGGGGTACATCGGGAGCCGCGTCGTCGCCGACCTGCGAGAGATCCATCCCGACTGGGAGATCAGGGGATTCGATAACTTCTACGTCGGGGCGCTGCGGTCGGTCGCGGGCGTCGAGATCTCCCACTTGGACGTACGCAATCGCGGCCGGCTCGAGGACGCACTCGGCGGCGCGGACGTCGTGATGCACTTGGCGGCGGTGAGCGGCGTCGACGACTGTGCATCGAACCCCGATCTCGCCTACGAGGTGAACGTCCAGGGGACCGAAAACGTCGCTTGGTGGTGCCGGAAGGAGGGGGCGGGCCTGATCTTTCCATTCAGCGTCGGCGTGATCGGCGATCCCTTCGAGTACCCAGTCACGGTTTCACACCCCAGAAACCCGCTCAACTGGTATACGAGGACGAAACATATCAACGAGCGCGCGATCGAGACGTTCGCCGACGGAGCGTTCCCGGCACACCTGCTCATGAAGGGCAATCTATACGGTCACCACACGGTCGGCGGAACGGAAATATCGAAGGGCACAGTGATCAACTTCTTTCTCGACCGGGCGCTTTCTGGCGAACCGCTTACCGTTTACGAGCCGGGAACCCAGTCCCGAAATTACATCCATGTAAAAGACGTCGCCGGAGCCTACGTCGAAAGCGCCGAACGATTATTAGAGACGCTCGCGGCGGGCGAGACCGGCGCGCGGAAGTACGAGATCGCGAGCGACGAGGACCCGTCGGTGATGGCGGTCGCGGAACTCGTGAGCGAGATCGTCGCCGCCGAACACAGTAGTGCGAGCAAGGGCGGGAACAGGGACGAACCCGAAGTGAAACTCGTCGAGAACCCCCGGGCGGCAGAGACGCTCGTCGATAACTTCGAGATCGACACCTCCGGTGCACGCGAGGAGTTGGGCTGGGAGGCGACCCGATCGATCGAAGGGACGATCCGCGACCTCGTTCGCGAGACGACCGGAGAGCGGTAGACGGTACGATCGATTGACGGTCGGGCCGACGCGAGTCCCATCCCAGGACGCCGACGGTCGGGGTCCGGCTACCCAGTTCGGCTGAGTCCCGACCGGCGATGGACCTAAGCCACGAGACCTCCGAGTGCAGTCGTGCGCCAGTTTCTCGTTCTCGGTCATGACGCGCCGACCGACCCGGACTTCTCGCTCGACGACTTGCCGGGTGCCGGCCGGGTGGACGTACTCTGTCGGTGTGTGACCGCCGCGCTATTGCTCTCACACGGGATTCGCGAGGACGCTCGGATATGGCTCGTGCTCGGCGACTCGCTGTCCGTTCGGTTCGAGGGAAGCGCGGTGAGGCGGCTCAACCCCGACGAGCGCTCGACGGCGGCCCTCGTTCGTACTGCGCTCGCCGAACGCGAGGAGGCGATCGGGCACATCGACGCCGAGAGTTCCCCCGGCGTGTTCGTCTCCCGCCGAGGGTTGGAGGCAGTCCTCGACGAGACGGCCGAACGCGTTTCGGGGAAACACACGTTGGTGACGCTACACGAGAACGGCACCCCGATCACCGCGGTCGACGTCCCGACCGATCCGGTCTTCGTGCTCTCGGATCACCGCGAGTTCACCGAGCGGGAAGCCGAGTTACTGGCCGAGCGAAGCGACGAGCGGGTTCGCCTCGGTCCCGAGAGGCTCCACGCGAACCACGCGATCACCGTTGCTCATAACTACCTCGATACGGCGGGGCTCGAACGGTATTGATGGGTGGACCGGAAGAAGCGGAGGCGGCGGACGAACCGGCGGCGGATGAACCGGCGAGGAGTCGAGCGGCGAGCAACGGGCCGGCCGAGAGCGAAGCGACCGCCGGCGGGTCGAGGGGTGACGCGCGCTTCGACGTACCGCTTCGTGGGGTCGGTGTCGACGACGAGACGCGTTGCGTGCATTACCGAACCGCGAGGGACGTGATTGCGATCCGGTTTCCGTGCTGTGAGACGTTCTTCCCGTGTTTCGAGTGTCACGCGGCGTGCTGCGAACACGACACAGAACGGTGGCCGCCCGATCGCTTCGACGAGCGAGCGGTGCTGTGTGGAGCCTGTCGGGAAGTACTGACCGTCGATTCGTATCTGGCGAGCGATCACGAGTGTTCGAACTGTGGGGCATCGTTCAATCCGGGCTGTGTGGACCACTACGATCGGTACTTCGCCGTCGGAACGAAGCGAGACGAGCAGTGAGGATCGGTGACAAGTGACGGGTGGCAACAGGCGGGTCCGATTGCCGCGTTCTTCAGGCACGTCCCTCGCGGCCGGCGAGACCCCAGTATGATACTCGATCTCGACGGTGGATACGTCGTCTGGGCGCTCGTCGCGCTCGTCGGCTACAGTATCTTCACGCCGCTCGCCCAGCTCGCGACCCAACAGGTCCCGAGCACCGTGGTCGCACTGGTCGCAAACACGATCCTCGCGACCTCGGCGCTGGTAGTCGTTCTATACACCAACGGCGGCGATATCGGGCAGTATTTGACCGGAACGCCGCTCATGTACATGCTCGGGGCCGGGGCCTTTCTCACGGTTGGCATCCTGGCGTACTACCGTGCGCTCTCGATGGGGCCAATCAGCGTCGTCACGCCGATCTACGGGATGTTCCTCGTCGGAAGTTCGCTCATCGGCGTCGTCGTGCTCGGCGAGCCGCTGTCGGCGAGAAAGGCAGCTGGCATCGGCCTCGCGGTCGTGGCGGTCTACCTGACGACGACCGGCTAAGCACCGATCGCTACGGCGACCACGCCCAGCGGGACACGTTGGGGCGCGACGGGGCCCAGGATGCGGCGAGACGGAAGGGTTTAAATCGAGCGGTGGTCTGACCTATGGATATGGGCCGGTGGGGTAGCTTGGTATCCTTCGGCCTTCGGGTGGCCGTAACCGCAGTTCGAATCTGCGCCGGCCCAGTTTTCTCCCATCACGGCGCGAGCAGCGACGGTAACGAGCGCCCGTCAGGCACCCGCTTGAAGCGATCCGGGCAAAAGTGAGAGGGAGAAAGCGGAACGCACTTTTCGCTACCCGCATCACGGACTGCACGGATGCACTGCTATGACTCCTCGGGTGCTACACTACTCCGATATCGAGGGCGCGTACGACGATCCCGACCGGATCGGACGCCTCGCCGGGCGTATCGACGAATTGCGTGGGGAGGACACCCTCGTGGTCGGCACCGGCGACAACACCGCGCCGGGCGTACTCGCAATGGTGGCTGAGGGCGAACAGGCACTCGACTTCTTTCGTGCCGTCTCGCCCGATGCCGGGACGTTCGGCAATCACGACTTCGACTTCGGCCACGAGCGGACGCGCGAACTGGTGAGAGGATCCCCGCAGACGTGGGTCTGTGCGAACGTCTACGATAGCGAGGGTAGGTTCGGCGCGGCCGACGGCGTCCTCCCCTGGATCGCCTTAGAGACCGAAACCCACCGCGTCGGGGTGTTCGGCGTCATCGACCCCGACACGCCGTCGATGACGACCGTCCCCGATGGATTCGAGTTCACCGATCCGGTTGTCGCCGCCGAGGAGGCCGTTTCCGAACTGCGCGATCGAGGCGTCGATTACGTCGTCGCGCTCTCACACGTCGGCAGCGGCGACGACGAGATCGCCGCGGCGGTCGACATCGACGCGATCCTCGGCGGCCACGCCCACAGCGAGCGGATCGAGCGCGCCAACGACACATTATTTACCCGGCCGGGTGCCAATGGCAGGGTGTTGCTCGAAATTACCCTCGGCGACCCCGCGAGTGCGACCCGCCACGAGGTCGCAGAGGCACCGCTCGACACGGCGGTACGCGACGCCCTCGAAGCGCGGATGGAACGGAAGGGGTTGAACGAAGTGGTCGCCCACGTCGAGGACCGAATCGAGTGGACGGGAAAGTCCGTATATGACGGCGAGTGTCGAATCGGGAACTTCGTCGCCGACGCTTACCGCTGGGCGAGCGATGCGGACGTCGGCCTCCAGAACAGCGGGGGGATCCGTGCCGGGCGAGCGCTCGACGGCGACGTGACCGCTGGCCACCTCGCAAGCGTCGTGCCCTTCGACGCGCCGGTCGTCGTCGCGAGCGTCACCGGCGAGGAACTGCATGAGGCGTTCCGGCAGGGCGACAGCGGGCTCGTCGCGTTCGGCGACGATAGCCGGTGGTACGCACACGTCAGCGGCGCACGGGTGACTTACGATCACGCAGAACGCGCGCTCGTCGAGGCGACGGTCGGCGGCGAGCCGATCGATCCGGAGCGAACGTACACCGTGGCGACGCCGGCGTTCGTACTCTCGACCGACATGGAGTTCCCGGTTCTCACGCCGGACCACCGCCGTCGAACGCTCGACGTCCAGTACGAGGTCTTGGCCGCGTACGCCCGTGAGAAGGGGATCTACCCGGAGATCAATGGACGAATCACTCGACTCGGCGCTCCTCGGTAGGCACTGCGACAGTAGCTGGATCCGCGCCACGAGGGAAGCGGGGCCATTATGAACTCCGACCGACCAGATCGGTTCCTTGCTCGATTGCGGTCTGCGCTATTGTTGTACTTTCAGCCGAGGCCCGCTCGTCGAACTCCGCGGGAGTCAGCGGGACGAACTCAGGGCTCGGCAGTTCCTCGTAGTCCCACTTTCGATAGAACGGACCCGAGCGCCGGTAGAACGCTACACTACCGAACCCCGGCGAGACGAGGATCACGTCGATATCGCTGTCCGCTCGGTGATCGCCGCGTGCTCGCGATCCGAACATCACCACCCGAACCAGGTCGTAATCGGCCTCGTTTGCGATCTCTCGGAGGCGCGTTTGGACTGCTTCACGAACGTTCCCGTTCACGATTCCCGTAATTTCCTCGCGCTCTACGCCGGTTACTCTCGTAATTCGCCTTCGCTCGCACCCTCGGTTCCCGACCCGTGCAGGTTCTCGTGAAAGCCGATCACGAGCGAGGGCACGACGATCATGAAGAGGTGTTCTTCGATCGGGATGCCAGCGACCTCGACGCCCGTTCGGAGCGGGATGTCGAAGACGCCAACCGAGAGGGTGTATCGGTCCCAGCTATACGCAAAGGGATAGAGCACGAGGATCGTCGCCGCCGCCCGCCGGAGCGCCCCCGCCCGCCGGCATAGCCAAAAGGCGATCGCGCCCCAGAAGGCCTCGGTTGCGAGGTAGGTATACCGACCGAAGACGCTGATATCGAGGTTCGATGACACGCACTTGGAGAGGACCAGCGCGGACAAAAGTCTCCCTTTCGGCCGGCGACGACGATGGGACCCCGCCGGCGGTCGCGCTCTCCGATCGGTTAGCCCGAACGGCTCGAGCGGCCCAAATGACCCGAACGATCCGACTGCTCCGATCGCTCGGAACGTTCTCGGACGCGAACGGCCGACGAACCAACTTTGATTACGAATGCCACCGTATCACACGCGAGGAAAGTACGATGGACATCGCCGACATCGCAACTAGGGAGTATGTCGAGATCGACGCCGACGAACGGCTCGGAAAGGTCCGATCGATCTTCGAACACGAGAACCCGAAAGGGGTACTCGTCACGAACAGTGACGGATATACCGGAATCGTCACCCAGCGCGCGCTCGTCCAGTCACACGTCGAGGACTCGACGAAAGCCGCCGCGCTGGCCGGCTCGGTACCGAAGGTAGCACGCACCGCGGACGTCCGTGACGTCGCCCGGATGCTCATCGAGGGCGACACCAAGGTCGCCCCGGTCTTCGAAGGCGACGAGCTGTGGGGGATCGTCACTGCCGACGCGATCCTCCGAGCCGTGCTCGAACACCTGAGCGTGCTCGTCGTCTCCGAGATCTACACCGAAGACGTCGCGACGATCACCGAGGACACCCGGGTCGGCCAAGCGATCAACCTGCTTCGCAAGCAGGGGGTCTCGCGGCTCCCGGTGTGCAATGAGAACGACCTCCTGACCGGGATGGTCACCACCCGGGACATCGTCGACGTGGTCGTCCGGAGCATGGATTACCCGACGACCGGCGAGCGATCCGGCGAACTCGATCGGATGCTCGACCTGCCGATCTACGACGTAATGAGCGCGCCCGTCGAGACCGTGACGCCCGACACACCCGTCGACGAGGCTGTCTCCCGGATGTTCGAGTACGACTACGCGGGCCTCGCGGTGACCCCGCCGGATGCGGATACCGTTGCGGGCGTCGTCACCAAAACCGACGTGTTGCGCGCGCTCACCCACACCGAGGAGGATCGCCTGGACGTGCAGATCACCAACGTTTCGCTGCTCGATACCCTCTCGCGGGAGGCGATCCGCGAGCGCATCGAACAGGTCGTCGACAAGTACGGCGCGATGGACGTCCACCACGCCCACGTCCGGTTTCACAAACACAAGGAGAA
>PXRY01000125.1:30911-36761 GCA_003022925.1 Halobacteriales archaeon QS_8_65_32
CCGCAAAAACCTGCACTAAAAAGGCCGAGCCTCACCCTTCGGGTTCGGCTCGGGATGCGCTCGCTCCCTCGCGGTTGCTCGCGGATGTGTGACGAACTAACCGCATGACGGCGCTGTATTCTCCAAGCGATATCGATTCGACCTGACTCCCCATATGCGTTCGTGTGTAGCTGTTTATGGCTACAATGAAACGAACATACGCAATTTCTTAGTCGATCGAGTCGGAAGATGATTCTAATACGCTTTGTGACAAAAGAGCGAACTGCGGGTGTGGGTCCGAGCGAAAGCGGCGAAACACCGACCGACGACCGCAGGGGCGAAAGCATATCGAATCTCGTTGTTCGACCGCTCGGGTACGTCGAAAACGAGCCGGTGATCCGACGGATCGGCGATCGAGACCTGTACCTCGGCAACAGGCACGCCGCTGACCCGACGTGTCACGATCGAGCCTTCGAATACGTACTGTCAGTTTCGACCGATTGCTACCCACTGACGACACACCATCACCCACTTGACGACGGTTCCGACAACGAATGGGACCAGTTCGAACGGGCCGTCGATACTGCCAGGACGCTCTACGATCGAGATGGCTCACTCTTGATTCACTGTACGGCCGGGATTTCCCGCAGCAGTACGCTCGTCGCAGCGACGCTCGCAGCCGAGGAAAAGCGGGAATTTCACGATGCACTCTCGGTCGTCCAGCGCGCTCGCCCGAGCGCAACCCCTCATCCGGCACTCCACGAGTTGGCGATAGTGTACCTAGCAGCTCAAGAATAACTCGTCCACGATCGAATCGCTCTACCTGTCGCGATATTCGTCGAGCGCCTCGTCGATCGTCAGCTCGCCGTGAGCGACCCGGCGAGCGAGGCGTTCGTCGATGGTTCGGCTGCCGTCGCTTTGCTCGCGCGAGCGGCGTTTGATCGTCTCGATCTCGCCGGGGGTCGGCTCGATGGTTCGTTCACTGATCCGCTCGCCGGAAAGCCGGGCAATGTTCGCCGCGGCGAGCACGTCGCCCATGCCGCGCGCGCCGGTGCCGAGGTACGGCGTCGTCCCCGTCTCGTCGACGAGCTCGATGGTGAGGTCCGCCAGGTCGTCGATAATCGAGGCACCGCGGAGCCGCGCGCCGTCGCCGATCCTGACCACCGGATCGGCGGCCTCGCGCGCCTCGCGCTCGATAACGGCCGCGGCGTCGGCGAGCGGGACCTGAAAAGCCGCAGTGACGACGTCGCCCGTACGGACGGCGACACCGGGTCGCTCGCCTGGATCGACGCCGATGACCGTCCGGCCCCCGGCGTCGCGCATGGCTGCGAGGGCCTCGTCGACCGCCCGCCGGGGTTCCGCCGGATCGGCGACCACGACTTCGATGTCGGCGGCGTCGGCGTCGCTCGCTTCGTCGCCGGACCTGCTATCGTCATCCGATTCGGAGCCCGATCCGGACTCGAGTTCCGGGCCGGGAGCCGGGTCGATGATCCGATCGTCGCCGAGAACCGGATCGTCGTTGGGCGCGGCGAGGAGCACCTGGGTTCCGTCCGGCAGGTCGTCGCCGGGTTCGATCGTGGTGAACTGAACGCCGCGCTCGCGGAGTTCGTTGACCGCCCCGTGATAGACCTCGAAATCGGCGGTTGCGACGACGATCACGGGATCGCTACGAGCGGGCGGGTCAAAACCCCACTCCCCTCTCCGCCCTCGTCACCGTCCCGTTCCGATCGGTACTCGCTGTGCTGTTCGTCCGCGCTGGCGGCGGTGTTGAGTTACGCAGCTGTCTACCGGACAGTCGCTACCTGGTGGGACTGAAAGGGGCCGGCCGCTCGGCGTTCTCGTGAGTGAGTGCAGCGAGCGAACGAGAGCTCGAAGGGTGAGCGGAGCGAGTCCTTCGTAGAACCCCGACGACGTAAGCACCGTGGTTCAATAGACGCTTCGCGTCTATTGTCGTCACGAAGATCTTCGATTTTCGAACGACAGGCGAGCGACTGAAAAGAGCGAGTCGAGGAGCGCAGTGAGTCGCGGGAGTCGAGCGTCTCGGGGGCTTTCGACCCGTTCTGCACCCTCTGTCATGTTCAAGGCTGCTAAGTTAACGCTACTTCGCTGACGACCGGCGCGCTTTTATAACGGGCCCCATAGGTCGGGTCGTGAGCGAACCGCTTTCGACCGGCTGTAAGCCGATCGACAACCTGTTGGGCGGGGGGCTCGCCCGCGGCGTCGTCACGCAGGTCTACGGACCGCCGGCGGCCGGCAAGACCAACCTCGCGCTGTCTGCCGCCGTGAGGGCCGCCGCCGACGGCGAGTCGGTGCTGTACGTCGACACCGAGGGGCTGTCGGTCGACCGGTTCGAACAGCTCGCGCGCGAGCGAGCGAGCGAGGGGCGGCCCGAGCGCGACGACGCGTTGCTGGAAGACGACGATCACGACGCCGCCGATGTCGGAGACGGTCGGAACGGAACGGACGGCGAAGGCGACGACGGACGAGACGACAGGGACGACGCCGACGTGGCCAACGCGGCCGGCGCAGCCGGCGAGGAGGGAAGCGACGACACGAGCGCGATCGACGACTTGGCTTCCCGGATCGTCATCACCGACGCGCTCGATTTTGCCGAGCAGGAAGAGGCCGTGCGCGACGCTGCGGAACTCGCCGAACGCGTTGGATTGATCGTTCTCGACAGCGCAACCGGCCACTACCGGCTCGAACGCTCGAACGACGATGAGGGCGAGACCCTTCGGAAGGTCGCCCGACAGGTGACCCACCTGCTCTCGCTCGCGCGCAAACACGACGTAGCAGTACTCATTACGAATCAAGTCTATACCGATCCCGACGCCGATCGCATCCGGCCGCTGGGCGGGCACACCTTGGCGCACTGGACGGGCGTCGTCTGTCGGATCGAGCGCTTCCGGGGGGGACAGCGCCGGGCGACGCTCGAAAAACACGAATCGAAGGCCGCTGGCGAGACCGCACGCTTTCGCATCACCGAAACCGGCCTCGAACCCGTCGAGGACTTTTGAACATGGGGACCGAGCGGGCGGTCGTGCTCTCGGACCTCGTCGGTCGTCTCGGTCGACTCGATCGCACCGGCCGCCTCAGTCGCGTCGGTCACCGCTGTCGACGCGCCATCGGACCGGTATCGCAGGCGCTCGGAGGTAGCGATCCCGGTCGCTCACGCGAGAACCGACAGCGAGGGATTCCGGCGGGACTCCGAACGGACCTGGCGGTGTTCGGGCGTGCAATCCTGTTCGCACTCGCGACGGTCGCCGGGGCGGCCGATCCGGGTAGCGGGTCGGACGGCGGAACGGGGGCTTCGGGTCGGCGGCTTCGGGAGAACGGCCCGGCCGTACTCGTCCCGCTCGCGTGGTCGTTCGCCCTCGCTGCACACCTCGGATGGCTCGAAGACCGAACCGTATTGATCGCCCACCTCGTCATGGACATTATTCTAGCCTCCTTTGCTGCCGCGTCGTGGTCTGAGATGGCCGAGGGTGTCCTGCGCGTGTGGAAGGTCGTACTTCTCGTCGGCCTCGGGACGACGCTTTCCGGCACGGCTGCCCTTCTTTGGCGATCGGACGACAGCAACGGCGACGGCGACGACGATGACGACAGCACGGCGAACGGGCGGGTACTCTCGTTCACGGTGCTTTCGTGGATGATCGTTCCGGCAGCCGGCCTCGCGTACACCGGGGCGCGCGTCGAAGCGGACGAAGCCCCCTGGGTCTACTACGTGGGCGCGCTCTGTAGCGCGCTGGCAGTCCTCGCGTACGCCAGCGCGCCTGCCGACTCCCCGGCAGTTGGTCGGAAGCTATCGGGGCTCGCGCTTGCGAACGTCGGCCAGACCGCCGGCATCGTAAACGCAGTGTACCAGTACTGAGTTCGCTGTATCGAACGATCAATTGATGGCATCGTATCGATGGATCTCGTCCGGAAAGGGCCACCGAACTGTTGAAATCCTCCGGCACGCTCGGCTTCTGCTCGCAGGCCGGAGGCCCGCTCACGGGTCGTTGCTCCCCATTCATTTGCGAGGCGCTCGCGGTCGCTCGCGCCTCGCTGTTCGCAGATTCGCAGGACCGGAGGTCCCACGGACCATGCGGGCTTCGCCCGTGAGCAGGTATGGCAGGAACGCCGCGCGTTCCTGCTGCAAGCTGGAAATCGTAGATTTCTAGCACTGACGAAAGACGTCGAAGGCGTCGTTCGAACCACGGCGGAGCCGCCACGCGGTCGGCCCCTTCAGTCCTTCCCTGGCGGTTGTTTGGCGCGCAATTGCGCGAGGTAACGCTGTCCGTCACCGCCGGTCGACGGTGGAGCGGCTGTATCGAGGGAAGGCTTAGAGGCCGGATCGAGCAATCACGATCGCGTCGGCGGCGAGGCGGGACCCGAGATCAGTATTGGAACGGAACTCGCGGGGCACGACGATCGACGGACGGCGCTCAAAGCGTGAGGTTCGCCCCCGACCGTCCGTCGAAAACGTGGGTCTTCGGGAGGTCGACGGCGAGCGTGAGGACGTCGCCCGCGCTCGCCGTACTGTCGGCGTCGACCCGAGCGGTGAACTCGAAGTCGGACTCGGAGCCTCCGTTCGCGTCCCCGTCGGCGCTCCCGGCGTCGACCGGTGTAAGCGTGAGGTCCTTATGTGCGCCCATCGGCTCGACGACCCTGACCGTCGCCTCGAACGTGTCGCTCGCGTCGAGTCGCGATCCGTCGATAACCGAGGCGTCGTAGAGGTCCTCCGGGCGGACGCCGAACGAAAGGTCGCTTCGGTCGCCGTCGAACTCGCGGAGCAGGGCGGCCATTCCGTCGGGGAGAACGAGTTCGAGCGCCGGGGAGGTAACGGCGAGGTCGTCGCCGCGGTCTGCGATCGACACGTCGAAGAAGTTCATCGGCGGCTCGCCGATGAAGCCGGCGACGAAGCGATTGGTTGGGCTCTCGTAGACCGTCTGGGGCGGGTCTATCTGCTGGAGCGTTCCGTTTCGCATGATAGCGACGCGATCGCCGAGCGTCATCGCTTCGGCCTGGTCGTGCGTGACGTACACCGACGTCTTCCCGACCCGCTCGTGGAGCTTGTTCAGCTCCGTCCGCATCTGGATCCGGAGTTTGGCGTCGAGATTCGAAAGGGGCTCGTCGAAGAGAAAGACCGCGGGATCGCGCACGATCGCCCGTCCGAGCGCGACGCGTTGTTGCTGGCCGCCGGAGAGATCCGAGGGCCGACGATCGAGTAGGTCGGCGATACCGAGCATGCCGGCGGTTTCCTCGACGCGCTCGTCGATCGCATCCCCCGGAAACTTCCTGATTTCGAGGGGAAAGGAGAGGTTCTCTCGGACGGTCTTGTGCGGGTAGAGCGCGTAGTTCTGAAACACCATCGCGACGTCGCGCTCGCGCGGTTCGAGCCCGGAGACGTTCCGCCCCTCGATAACGATGCGTCCCTCGGTCGGTTCTTCGAGCCCGGCGATCGTCCGGAGGGTGGTCGTCTTCCCACACCCCGAGGGGCCGACGAGAACGAGGAACTCGCCCTCCCGGATGTCGATGCTCACGTCGTCGACGGCCACGACCTCCGCGCCGAAGTCCTCGGTGAACACCTTGGTCAGGCGATCGACCTGTAGGTTCGACGACGGCGCGGCATCGTCGTCGGATTGGATGCCGGCGGATCGGTCGGCGGCGGATTGATCGTCCGATCGGTCGTCTCGGGCGCGATCTTCGTGCGAGATGCTATCACTCATTAGCGGGTTCTCGTTCGTGACCGGTTGGTATAGCTATCGGTGGTCGCCCAATAGTCGTATTCCGTGTAGCAACCTTGAAAAAAGGCGACGAAACCGTCTCGGAAGCCCCCGGGCGCTCGGCTTCTGCTCACGGGCCGGAGGCCCGTTCGCATGGTCTGCG
>PXRY01000126.1 GCA_003022925.1 Halobacteriales archaeon QS_8_65_32
ACCCGGTTTCACCGCGAGTACCTCCGGGCGTTACTGTAGATCGGCCGCTCCGGTCGGCATCGGGACCTCGCGACGGCCGTCCCGAGCGGCCGTTCGCTCCCTCCCCGGAGGCTCGCCCGCGACGGCGATCAGGCGTCGTCCCCGAACGAATCGGGCCCGCGATCGGGCGGCCGATCGTCGAACCCCTCGAAGCGAGCGGTACTCCCGTCGGCGCTGCCGGCGACGTCCTCCAGTGCTCGGTCGAAGTGTCGCGGGCGGAGGTAGATCCCCGCGACGTCCGCGTTCTCGCCCGCGTCCGCCGACCGGACGAACTCCCGGACCGCTGCGGTGGCCGCCTCGCGACAGACCGCCTCGATGTCCGCGCCGACGTAGCCCCCAGTCCGGGCCGCCAGGTCCGCGACGGTGACGCCGTTTGCGAGCGGTCGGTCGCCCGCGTGGACCGCGAAGATCTCCTCTCGTGCACTCTCGTCGGGAACCGAGACGCGAACGTGCCGGTCGAGCCGCCCGGGCCGGACGAGCGCGTCATCGAGCAAGTCCGGCCGGTTGGTGGTCGCGATCACGACGACGTCCTCCAAGGCTTCTAACCCGTCGAGTTCGGTAAGCAACTGAGAGACGACGCGCTCGCCCACGCCCGAATCGCCCGCGTTGCCGCCGCGTTCGCCCGCGATGGCGTCGATCTCGTCGAAGAAGATCACGGTGGGCGCGTTCTCCCGGGCCTTGCTGAATATCTCCCGGATGCCTTTTTCAGACTCGCCGACGAACTTGTCGAGCAACTCGGGCCCCTTGACCGAGATGAAGTTCGACTCGGCCTCGTTCGCGACCGCTTTGGCGAGCAGGGTCTTGCCGGTGCCCGGTGGCCCGTAGAGCAGAACGCCTTTCGCCGGGGTGAGTTTCACCCGTTCGAAGGCGTCTGCGTACTGCAAGGGCCACTGAACGGTCTCTCGGAGGCGTTCTTTGGCCCCCTCTAAGCCGCCGACGTCCGTCCAGGCGACGTCGGGCACCTCGACGAACACCTCGCGCAGCGCGGAGGGCTCGATCCCTCGAAGCGCCGCCCGCCAGTCCGCGTCGGTTACGTCGAGCGATTCGAGCACGTCGGCGTCGATCGCTTCGGCGTCGAGGTCGATATCGGGGCGACGCCGCCGGAGCGCGTTCATCGCGCTTTCGTTCACGAGGTGTTCGAGATCGCTGCCGACGAAGCCATGGGTACCGGCCGCCAGTTCCCCGAGGTCAACGCCCGCGGCGAGGGGCATTCCGCGAGCGTGCACACGCAGGACCTCCTCGCGGCCCGCGGCGTCGGGCACGCCGACTTCGATCTCGCGGCCGAGTCGCCCGGGCCGGCGCAACGCGGCGTCAATCTCTCCCACCCGATTCGTCGTCGCGAGCACAGCGACCCGGCTCCCGGCGTCGATCCCATCGAGCATCGAGAGCAGTCGGGTAATGACGCGGCGTTCGGCCTCGCCGCCTGCCCCCGAGCGATCGGGGGCGGCGGCGTCGAGTTCGTCAATAAAGAGGATCCCCGTAGTACGCCGAGACGAGTTCGGGACCCGGGACGGCGCGACAGGAAAAACCGGTCTCGTCGATGAAGGCCCGAGCGAGCAGGGTCTTGCCGGTGCCCGGTGGGCCGTGCAATAGGACGCCCTTCGGGGGGGAGATGCCGAGAATGTCGAAGAGTCCAGGGTGGCGCATCGGGAGTTCGAGTAGTTCGCGGAGCCGTTCGATCTCGCTGTCGAGCCCGCCGACGTCCTCGTAGGCCACCGGTCCGCCGGCCGGGAGGTCGGCGACCGCCGGCGAGACGGTTACGTCCGTCCACTCACGGACTACCACCGTCCCCGACGGGTCGGTGTCGGTGATCGTAATGGGTATCGAGTTCCCGCTGGGGCCCGACACCGACCCGAACCCGAGCGAGACGGCAAGTACCTGGCCGTTTACGAGCGCCCGGTCGGCGAGTTCGTCGCGGAAGCGCAGTCCCAGGTTTCCGTCGAGCCCGATGTCCGCCGGCAGGGCGATCTCGATCTCCTGAGCGTCGCTCGGCGTCGTCCGCTCGACCGTCACCCGGTCGTCGACGCCCGCGCCGATCGCCCGCCGGAGGTGGCCATCGACATGGATCTCCCCCCGCTTGCCCGCCCGGCGCTCGCCGGGCCAGACCATTGCGACCGCGCTCGCCCCTTCGCCGCCATCGTTGAGGCCGGGGTTGGACCCGGGTTCGGACCCGGGCCCCTCAACGAGCACATAGTCGCCGCGTTCGACCCCGATCTCGGCCATCGACTCGCGATCGATCACGGCCAGGCCGCTATCGGCCCGGCCCTTCTCCGTTGGCCTGACGGTGAGTTGCATCGGTCTTGGATGCTCGAATTCCTCGCTCAATACATATCAACGCGAGGGTGCGAGTGGACGGATACAACGGCTTCCAGTACGTACCCGAAAAATGGTAGTACCACGAACTGTATCGGTTCCGGAACGGAGGGGATCCGTGGACGTCGGTGCTTGCGTCGTCTCATTCGTGCAAGCATCGGCACCCGCCCTCTGTCGGCCAATGTTGCTGGTATTTCGGCGTCCCGAATCACAGGTCGATCGTCGCTCGCGTGACCGGTCGTCCGTTCGGCTTCCGAACCGTCACGAACGAACATGAAAACACCTATTATACCTGGTTGCGTACGACTGGATTGGTCCATGGTAGCTCCTGTCGGGCCGGGAGAACGGATCGGAACTCGCGATGGCCTGTCGTCGAGCGTCGATACGTGTCGCAGACCGACGGCCACGACTGCCGCAGCGAGCGACGGACGGCGGTCGGACGACGATCCGGCCCGGAGGAGTCAATCTGGATCGGCGCAGTACGACGGCTATCGGGTCGAACGGCGCAGCGAACGAACGCGGGCGGACGCGGAAAACAGAAGCGGCCGAAGAGGCCGACGCGGAACACGGAAATAGATACTATGGCAACACAAGAAGACAGAGCGGTAAAGGCGGCACAGGACACCGTCGTACGGGAGACCGACGAAGGCTATCGGGTGCTCGGCGCGCCCGAGAAGTCGGTTACCCACCAGCACAACATCGACCGCATCCCCGAGGTGGACGTCACCCAGGAGATGCTCAGCGAGTCGGGCGAGAACCCCGAAGCGTGGCTGATGTACGGCGGGAACTACGAGCAGCATCGCTACACGACGTGTGACGTCATCACGAAAGAGAACGTCTCGGACCTACAACTCGAACACGAGATGTCGGTCGGCTCCGGGTCGAGCATGGAGGGCACACCCATTATCGTGCCCGGCGACCCGCCGATCATGTACCAGTCGAACGGCCCGAATCACCTGAAGGCCATCGACCCGCGCGAGGGCGAGGTGCTCTGGAGTTACACCTACGCCGTGCCAAACGACGTCGTGCTGTGCTGTGACGACAACAACCGTGGGGTAGCGGTGCTCGGCGACAAGGTGTTCATGTGTACCCTCGACTCCGGTGTCGTGGCCGTGAATCGCTACACCGGCGAGGAAGAGTGGTACGCGAGCACCGAGGACCACGAGTCCGGATACTCCGCGACGTGGGCTCCGATCGTCCACGACGGCAAGGTCTACACCGGCAGCGCCGGCGGCGAGTACGGCGTCCGTGGCTTCTTCGTCGCGCTCGACGCGGAAACCGGCGACGAGGTCTGGCGGACGCTCACCAGTCCCGACTCCGAATGGGTCGGCGACAGCGTCAATCAGGCCGCCGGCACGGTATGGATGACCGCGACCCTCGACGAGGAACGCGGCACCATCTACTGCCCGGTCGGCAACCCCGGACCGGACTTCGACGGCTCGGTACGGCCGGGTCCGAACCGGAACACCTGCGGGACGCTCGCGCTCGACGCTGAAACCGGCGAGCGCGGGTGGTTCCACCAGGAGTCGAGCCACGACATCTGGGACTACGACTCCTCGAACCCACGAGTCCTCATTCGTGATCTCGACATCGATCACCGGCACAAGACCCAGGACGTCGTCGTCGACGCCGGGAAGACCGGCTGGGCGTACACGATGGACCCCGACACCGGGGAACTCATCGAGCGCTCCGAACCGGGCGTCCAGCAGCTCAACATGTACAAGATGATCCCGCACATCGACGAGGGGCGACGGATCCCCTTCATGCCCGGCGGGATGGGCGGTAACGACTGGCAGCCCGCCACCTACTGCCCCGAGACCGGCCTCATGTACTTCAAGATGCACAACAACTTCCAGGAAGCCTGGTGGCGCTTCGAGGAGTATGAGGAAGGCAAGAAGTACTGGGGCGGAGTCCTAGAGGACGTCACGGAAGCCGAACCCGAGGACTACAACGGCAAGATCGGCGTCATCGCGGCGATCGATCCGGCCTCGGGCGAGTGCGTCTGGCAGGACTGGATCGAGAGCGACATCTACCTCTGGGGCGGTTCGATGTCGACCGCCACGGGGCTCGTCTTCGCCGGCACGCAGGAAGGCGAGATCGTCGCGTACGACGGTGAAACCGGCGAACGGCTCTTCGAGTACGACGTCGGCGACACGCCCGTCTCGTCGAGTCCGAGCAGCTGGTACGACCCCGAGACCGAAAAGCAGTACCTCGCGTTCCAGGTCGGCGGCAGCGGCTGGCTGCGGCGCGGAACCCGGGACGACCGGCTGCTGATCTTCTCGATGGAAGCCGGCTCCTAAACCGAGCCGAACCTGACCACACGAATTCTTTCGCCGCCGTCCAACGAGGAGCCGACCGGCCGATCGACCGTCGAGCTACCGTCCGACCGAGGAGCTTAGCGTCCGACCGTCGAGCGAACGCCCAGTTCTCGAGCGTCGTGACTACCCGGCCCGTCGATCGACGGCGAGAACGGGAATCGAAACCGAAGCCGAAACCCGAGGGGACGAGGACGGAGCACGGGGACGAAATCGAGGCGGCGCTCGTGGAACGGAAGCAGTGCCGCTTACTCGGCGACGGGCGTTGCGACGATCACGACGTATCGACCCTCGGCCCCACATCGGTCCACCCGATCGAGCCGTTCGATTTCGAGGCCGGCGGCGAGGGTGCGCTCGCGCCAGTACGCTGCTGGATCGGCGTCGACCTCGTCGGGTGTTAGCGGGAGTTCGAGCACGCCCACCGTGCCATCGGGCGCACAGACCCGAGCGAACTCGCCCAGCGCGCGGTCGGCGTCAGGTGGGGGGAGGTCGTGCAGCACCCGGCAGGCGGTCACGACGTCGATGGTGTTCGCCGCCACCGGGGGGCGGGCGGCGTCGCCCTGTAGGGGAGTTACCTCGACGCCGGCGAGCGCCGCGTTCCGTCGGGCGAGCGCCGGGCCGTTCCCGAGGATAACGCGATCGTCGAAGACGTCGAGTCCGAGCAGCGTCGTCGATCCTCCGAGATGAGGCGCGAGCCCGACGAGCGAGCGCCCGGTGCCACAACCGACATCGAGCACGCGGTCGGCCCGGCCGAGCGGGAGCCGCGCGGCGAGCGCGTCGTACTTGTACCGTTCGACGACCCACGGCGGCGGCGAGAGCGCGCCCGACACCGTCCGACCCGCGTCGACGGCCGAGCGAACGACCGCTACGAGACAGCACGCGTGGACGACCCGCGAGGATTCTCGGGTGGACCCCCGCATGCCGATCCACAATGCGAGTGCCGAGACACCGGCGGCGACGAGCAGCGAGCGCAGCCGCCGTCGCCAGTGATAGATCCCGAAGCAGTAGGCCATGGCGGGGGGTAGCGCAGCGCGTCGGTATAGCTGTTGGCGGGTCGATCCCGACCGGTCGATCGGGACGTCGCGTCGATCCCGAAACGGCGTCATTGTGGGGTGGCGACTGTGACCACGGACCGAACTTATTTGTCGGTGCGCGCGGAGGACATTGACATGGCTTCACGTTCCCAGGCCGACGACGGAATCGACACGACAGTCGGCGACGAACTCGGGACGACCATCGACGGTCAGGTCCGGGCGCTGATCGATCAACGCGCCGACGAGATCGAGGCGCGTCTCGACGAGGTCGAAGACGACCTCTCCGAACTCGACAATTACACGAAGATCACGCTCCGCGACCGGCGTATCGCCGAGATCGAAGGCAATCTCACGAAGGTCTCGGACGCGTTTTCGGGCTTCGCGGAGAACACTACCGATCGGTTGAGCGCGCTCGACAACCGACTCGAGGTCACGACGCTGTTGCTCGTGGCGCTCGTCGATGCGCTCGACGAGGCCGATGTCGACATCGACCTCTCGGACGTCCAGAGCCAGCAGGCAGAACGGCTCGTGACGGACGCCTCGGCCGACGAGCGCCTCGCCGAAGCCCTCGACCGCGTTCAGTCCTAAGCCCGACGAGTCGCGTTTTCGATACCCGCCGAACTCGAAGGGAGTCCCACGCGAACAAGGCACATCGGTTTTAATACCCCGCGGCCAGTACGAGAGGACGATGAGGCGTGCCCCCTCCCACGTACAGCAGATCAGATCGTTCGCCAACGAGGTCGGCGTATCGACGGAGACGACCGAGTTCGCGACCGACATCGCACGTGCCGTCTCTCGATCGGGGTACGCGACCGATCGACTGACGAGGGCGGTCGCCGCCGGCTGTCTGTACACCGCCGCGCTCGCGACCGGCAGCGGCACCAACGGGGGACTACGCTTCGAACAGAGCTTCCAGGGGGGCGGATCGACCGCCGGCCCCCGATCGCGCCCGCAGGACTCGGACCGGTCGCGCGGTCACTACCGCGCGGATCGGAAGACGACCCAGATGACGATCTGCAAGGCGGCAGATATAACGCCGGTCTCGCTCCGGAAGTACAGCAGGGAGATCGCCGCGGACTACTTAGAATCCAACGCGACGATCGACGGACGGACGAGAGAACGGCTGGGCCGACTCGCGCTGCGTTGAGGACACGCCCTCCGGGAGTCGAGAAACTCAACGAACCGGCGAACGAGGCCGTAACCCTCGTCGATACGACGCCATGGACGCACATAACCGAGAACGGACGACGATACCCGCTCGTACCGGCGGTCATCGACCTGATCCGACGTTCGCCGACCGGGGACTGACTCGGACCGGACGCGAGCGATCCGGCGTCCCGACGTTCCAGGAACGGGGCGACGATGGGTGAGCCCTCGGCGCTGATCCGAGCGCTGTTCGACCGGTCGGTACACGACGATGTCGAGTTGACCATCGAGGACGCCCGCCGGTTCGACGCGGTCGTCTCCGCCGAACCCTCCTATCTCCCCTTCGATCCAACGGGGACGCGAACCCGGGGATCGACGCGGCTGAAGTGTACGGCGACCCGCGAGACCTACGCGGAACACGCGCTTCCGAGCGCCGAATTAGTGGTCGAGGCGGTCGAACGGCGCGTCTGGGACGAACCGACGCTCAACGTCTACGACCCGGCGACGAAACCCACCCGGGAGAACGCCGATCGGATCGTCGAGAGCCGCTGGCGGGTCCTCGGCGAACTCATCGGCATCGAGGTCCGAAACGAGGAATGAGCGGCGGTCGATCCGACCGGCAGACGGCGAAACGCCTGCCGGTACCGATATATCTTTGTAATTATCGTTCGGTCTAAACTCGCTATGGCGGGAAACGTCGACGAGAGCGGGGGATATACGTGTCAGGAATGCGGCGAAACGCTCGCCAACGGGGGCGAGCTGGACTCGCACATGGAGTCCGAACACCCCGATCTGGCCGAACGGCCCGAGCGCTCCGATCCGGCGCACAGGGACGACTTCGTCTGTGAGGAGTGTGACCGGCGGTTCGACACTGAGGCCAACCTCGACGAGCACCAGGCCGAAGCTCACTAAGCTGAGTACTGAGAACACGTCGCTGGCGGTCGTTCGCGGGCCCATCACGCCGTAGACGTCTCGGCGAACGGGAGGCTCCCGACCGATCGAGGCCACGCCGGCAGGCGAGGCCACCGATCCGTGCATACGAATCGCCGACCGGCTGGTCCACCGGCGTCCGACCGTCGCTCGATCGCCGCCGTCCGATCGACGGCGCGACGGGCAGGCGAGGCGACCGAAGAAAGCGGGCGTAATATGGTCCGTACCGGACATGAGATCACCCCCGTTCGATACGGCCGGCCAGTCCGCGAAGCCGGTCGGCCTCGCCGGGCTTTTCATCAGCGGTTTCCTCGTCGGCCAGCGCCCGCAATGCACGGGCGAGATCGGCGCGCTCCCGTGGTGTCACTTCGACGGCAACGGTGTGCATGTCGGTTTCGACCCTCGGGGCCGATCGACATAATTACTCTCCAGGGGAGGGCGAGAGCGGTTCGGGCGAACCGGCAGCGTGACCGGGACGGCCGCGTCGGTCCGGCGTTCGGACGTTCAGGCTCGGTAGTGTTTAGTTACGCGACGAGGACCGACGGAACCCGTCTCCGGTGGGATTAGAAGGGGCCGACCGCGTGGCGGCTTCGCCGTGGTTCGAAAGACGCCGGAGGCGTCTTTCGGTCAGTGCTGGAAATCTTCGATTTCCCGCATGCAGCAAAAACGCAGAGCGTTTCTGCCATATCACAAAAGGCGCTCCGCGCCTTTCGAACGATAGCGAGTCGCGGCCGGTCGAGCGGGGGGGTTTCGAACCGTTCAGCCCAACCGCTGTCAGATTCCATATATCTATGCTAATACTACTCCGTGTCGCCCTATATTTCAGCACCGCTCCGGTACGATGACCATGATCGACGAGAACTTAGCCCGCGACCTCGCCGCCGACGAACTCGCCCCGGGGTTCGTCCGGCCCGCCTGGGAGGACTACTGCTTCGCAAACGTCCCCGACACAGTGCTGTCGCTGTTCGGCGGCGACGCTCCCCGGCCGTTCCCGGCGAGCGTCTTCGACGGCGTGACGACCGGCGTCGAGAACGTCGTCGTGGTGCTCGTCGACGGCTTCGGCTGGAATTTCTTCGAGCGCGCCCGTGGTGACCACCCGTTTCTGGGCCGCCTGTCCGAGCGCGGGCGGGTGACGCCGCTCACGAGCATTTTTCCCTCGGAGACGGCCGCCGCGGTTTCGACGATCCACACCGGCCGCCAGCCCGCAGCACACGCGGTCCTCGGCTGGAACGCCCACGTCGAAGCGCTGGGTGGGTTCGTCTAGACGCTCCCCTTCGCCGATCGCGAAGGGACCCCGCTCGCAGATGTCCGCGACAACCCCGACCCGGACCCCGCAGCGCTGATCGACGAGGAAACCCTCTACGAACGTCTGAACGCCCGGTCGGTGCTCGTCCAACCCGAGGGGATCGGCGACGATCCCTACGACCGGCAGGTCACCCAAAGGGCCGACTCCGTCAGTTACCTGAACGTCCCACAGGCCGGCTATTGCGTTCGCGAGACGATAGAAGCCGCCGAGGAGCCGACGTACTGTTACTGTTACCTACCGACCGTCGACGCGTTCTCACACGAGATGGGGGTTGCCCACCCCGAGACCGACGCCCAGCTCGGCGCGATCTGCAACGCGATCGAACGGGAGATCGTCGGGAAACTCGACCCGGCGGTAGCTGAAGAAACCCTGCTGATCGTCACGGCCGATCACGGCGAGGTCGATGCAACGCCCGAGACGACGATCGATCTCGGGACGCTCGATCTGGAAACCCATCTCCGGCGCGACGAGGGCGGCGACCCGATCCCCGCGCTCGGCGGGCCGCGGAACCTCCAGTTTCACACTCGCGATGGCGACCGCGAGGCGCTGCGCGCGGACCTCGAAACCGGCCTCGCACCGCTCGACCCGCTGGTACTTGAGCGCGAGACGATCCTCGACGAGGGGCTGTTCGGCGACCGCGAGCCGAGCGAGCGCTTCCTCGAACGGTGCCCGGACCTGCTCGCAGTCCCTAAAAAAGGCTTTGCGTGGTACGACAACGGCCATCTCGACAACGTGGGGATGCACGGCGGTATGCACCCCGACGAAACCCTCGTTCCGTTCGCCGCCGCCCGCATCGACACGTTGCAGGACGACTGATCGCCGCCGTCGTAGCGGCGCTTCGCCCTGCTCTGCCCGCGCGGGATCGCTACGACCCCGTTCGTGTCCGTTGACCCATCAGAGCAGGGTCCAAATTCGTTGGTGGTGACGCCGCGCGGCCCCCTCGATCTGCTCGTCCGTCGCCCCGATCGACACGAGCCAGTCTTCGAACAGCGTCATCGAACTCAGACACGTGGCCAGTTCGTAGAGATCACGCCCCTTACGAGGGACTTCGCCGCTCCCACCGTCCCGATACCCCTCGTGGAGTGCGTCACGGATCGCCGTCCTGCGATCCGACGCGTCGGGGACGTACCACCACGGCCCACCCGCGAGACTCCCCTCGACGAAGGCCAGATCGTACGCCAGCGGTGCGGCGAGCGTGAACTCCCAGTCGAGTAGTCCGGTGACCGACCCGTCTTCCGGGTCGAACGCGAGGTTGTCGAGCGAACAGTCGATGTGGCAGATCGCGGAATCGAACGGTCCCGCCTCGGTTAGATCGTTACATTTGCGATCGACGACCGGTCGTACTTCGGGAACCAGGTCGGCGAACCGACTCTCGGCGAGCCGGTCGAGCCAGTCGTCGGTCCACTCGCGAACCAGCGGCGGCCACGATGGGGTAGGATCGGCCACGCCGATCGAGTCGATCGTTCCCGGCGGGCGGTTGCCGTCCAGCGGACCGGTCCGATGTGTCACGTGACCGAATTCGTTCACTGCATCGAGACGGTGGAGGTCGGCGAGGTGGCGACCGACCGATCGTGAAATCGCTTCGAGCGTCGGCGTCGACAGGCGATCGGCCTCGGTTCGATCGACGACCCGACCGGCGGCCGCGTCCATCACGAAGTATGGACTGGGAACCGTCCCGTGATCGTCGACGACGCCGAGAACGCCGGGTACCGGCAGCGACGTCCGCTCGGCGAGGACGCTCAATAGGCGCGGCTCGACGCCGTCGGATCGCTCGTCGTCGGGCGTCGCTTTCAGTACACACTCGCGCTCTCCGGCCGGGGTGTCGACGACGAGCCGATGGACGTGGTGGTAGCCACCGGCGAGCGGGTCGCTCTCGCGCAGCGTCCAGTCGGGCGCGATAGTGCGAAGTGCTTTTGCGATGGTCTCGCATCGAAGGCCGTGATCGATCGTTATCGACATACCTCGGAGTCGGTTGTCGGTCATTAGGTCAACGATCGTAGGATCGTCAGCCCGGCGACCCCATCCGTTCGATCCAATGGGTCGGGTGACACGGCGCTTTCGCTGCGGGCATCGTCGTCGGGGTTGCCACCGTCACGGACTCTCGTGCCTGATCGGGCCATTGACGCGCCGTGATTCCCTCCAAAGCGGGCCGAGACGTTCGTCAGGTAGGGTCCGAGCGAGAGAGCAAAGCGACGTCTACACCTCGGATTCCCCGTTCGAGGTCCGGCGGCACTATTAGGAACCCTCGCTGACATCGGACACCATGGACGACACGACGAACATAGATCGCTTCGCCTCCCGACGGTCGGTAACGTACGCCTCGGAGGGGATGGTCGCGACGAGCCAACCGCTCGCCGCCGAAGCCGGCGTCTCGATCCTTCAAGCGGGTGGCAACGCCTTCGACGCCGCCGTTGGGACCGCCGCCGCGCTCAACGTCGTCGAACCCACCTCGACGGGGCTCGGCGGGGACGTCTTCGCGCTCTACCGGACCGCGGACGGCGAGGTCGGGGGCTTACGGAGCTGTGGGCCCGCGCCGCGCGAGGCGACGATCGAGAACGTGCGCCAGTCGGTCGCCGGACCTAACGACGCGTTCGAGGACGTCGCCATGCCCTTCACCGGCCCGCACTCCGTGACGGTCCCCGGCACTGCCCGCGGCTGGGAGGCCACAGTCGAGGAACTCGGCCGCCTCTCCCTCGGCGAGGTATTGGAGCCGGCCGTCCGACATGCCATCGAGGGCTATCCCGTCTCGCCCGTGATTTCCCACCACTGGCAGAGCGCAGAATCCCTCTTTACCGACGACCACGCCCGTGAGGTATATCTTCCCGCCGGCCGCGCGCCGAGAGCCGGCGAACGCGTACGGCTGCCGAACCTCGGCCGAACGATGGAACGGATCGCCGCCGAGGGCGCGGACGTGCTCTACGAGGGCGAGGTCGGCGAGGCGATCGTCGCCGAGGTGCGAGACAAAGGCGGCCTTCTCTCGACCGAGGACCTCGCCGCGTTCGAGCCGGAGTTCGTCGATCCGATCTCAACGACCTACGGCGGCGCGGAGGTCTACGAACTCGGGCCGAACAACCAGGGCCTCCTCGCGCTCGAAGCGCTCAACGTCGCCGAGGCGATCGGCGCGGGCGAGCATCCCGCAGGATCGGCCGGCGGAATCCACTTCTTCGCTGAAGCGATGAAACGGGCCTTTCACGACGGACACTTCTACACCACGGACCCCGAATTCGAGGACGTACCGGCGCTCCACGCGAAGGACTACGCAGCAGAACGCGCGGGCGAAATCGACGATCGGGCGACCCCCGCGAGCGAGGTGGGTATCGGGATGCCGGGTTCGGGTGCGGAGAACGCAGATACCGTGCTGCTCTGTGTCGCAGACAGCGAGGGCAACGTCGTCTCGTACATCAACTCCCGGTTTGCGGGCTTCGGCAGCGGTCTCGTCGCCGAGGGCACGGGGATCGCGCTCCAAAATCGTGGGGCTTCGTTCTCGCTCGACCGGGACCATCCCAACTCGCTCGAACCGGGAAAGCGCCCGTTTCACACCCTGATCCCCGGGCTCGCGAAGCTGGACGAGGAGGACTGGCTCGCCTTCGGCGTCATGGGCGGGTACATGCAGCCCCAGGGCCACCTCCAGGTCCTCTCGGGCCTGCTCGACCACGACCGCTCGCTCCAGGCCGCGCTCGACTGGCCGCGCTGGCGCTACCGCGAGAACGGCCGCCTCGCCGTCGAGAGCCGCGTCGATTCCGAGGTCTTCACCGCGCTCTCCCGGCGCGGCCACGACGTAACGGTCGAACCGCCGGGCGCGTTCGGCGGCGGCCAGCTCGTCCGCCGGCGCTCCGACGGGGTGCTCTCGGGCGCGAGCGAGCCCCGAAAGGACGGCGTCGCGATCGGGTATTGACCACCACGAGTTCGCTCGGATCCGTCCCGTTCGACACCGTTCGGGCCGGCACCGCTCCGGTCGAGACCGTTCGGCCCGAACCGACTCAGCGCGGCGGAGCCGACTCGGGTCGTCGGCCCACGACGTCCTCGTCGGCCGGTCCACGAGCGTTGAACTCCGCGACGTATCGGTCGAGTTCGGCCGGATCGTCCGCGCCGGGTAGCGGCTCCTCGGCCGTGTAACACGGGGCGTCGACGCCGAGTCGGTCGGCGACGTGGTCGCTCACGGCTTCGGCCATCAGCCGGTGGGTCGTCAGTTTGCCGCCGACGATCGAACAGATACCTCCCACGTCGTCGCGGCGCTCGTGATCAAGTAAAAAGAAGCCATGAAGGATATGTATCGATAAGCTATGATGTCGATGATTATAAATGGAAAAACGAAAGAGGGTAGAGAACTAACTCAACACCCGATCTTCGTACAAATGATGAGTAAGAAGGCGCAAAGCGACTTGATCTCACGCCGGTCAGTAGTAGCTACGACTGGGGTCGCCGCCATTGGCGGAGTAATTGGCCTGGGTACGGTCCTATCACCGTTGAGCAGAGACTATCCAGTCGAACCTGGGTCTGTTACTATTACAAATTATCATTCACTTAGCCACACAGTCAGTGTGATGGTAACAAAAGGACCCACGACCCCACATGAGACTGTTACAATTGACCCAGGAATTCCGCCAGAAGAGGAGGACCAGCCGACGATTACAATCTCGGACTTTCTTTCCAAACCTGATCTTTACAATATACAGGCTGTATTAGATCAGGGCTCATCTGCGAACTGGACGGAGGTACAGATCTGGACCGAGCCAAATGGAACTCTCGGTGGACAGGTCCCTGAGATTCAGATCCGTCCAGACGGCTCCGCTGATATTGCTCTATTGATCAAGTATCCTCCACCGGATGAGCGCTCCTGATCCCCTTGGCAAAGCCTCAATCCCTCCTCACACCTTGGGGTTTCACGCGAACAGAACAATCCCTCCTCACACCTTGGGGTTTCACGCGAACAGAATCGCTTCCGCTTCCCTGCACATCGAATCGACCCCAGGATGTACGATGGGGCGCGATCGCGACCAGCGCTCGGCTAAGATCACACCGGTAATCCGGATGATCCCATGTGCAAGTAGCGATCAGTTACTGGAATCGGTGCTCCTACAGCAGCCAATGTGCAACAAATTACTATCTCGGGGCTTTAGCCTCACGGACGTCGGCCCCTTCGCGTACCATCTCCTCACAGCTTGGGCAGACCCGGACGGTATTCATTCCCGGTGGCGCGAATACACGAACGTAGGCGTCAGTGACGAACTCCTCATAGTTCCCATAGTGAGCCATGCGCAGCAGTCGGTCCACAGTCGTACCTACACATGCGGTCGGTGCTCGAAGAGTGTGCTATTAGTTCAGCGGAGTTTTGGAGTTTGTCTACGGAATCCCAAACTCGTATGCCACAAGCGATGGATCGCTTATATACACCGATGGCGCAGAACGCCGATTCCGTAGATTCCCAAACTCGGCAGGAGTCCCGCGCCAG
>PXRY01000127.1 GCA_003022925.1 Halobacteriales archaeon QS_8_65_32
CGTCCTTGCTCGTTTCTCGTGGTCGTCCGTTAGATTGCTTGTTCCCGATCGATCCACCGGCGGAACGCCTCGAAGTCCTCTACCCCGACCTAATCGGCGATCTTCCGCAGCGTCCCGATCGAGATACTGTCATGCATCGGGACACTAACGATCCGTACCTCACCTGTGTCCGGGTTCTCGTGAGCGTAAGCGAACGAGAGCAGGGAGCGGTCGTTCAAAAGACGCAAAGCGTCTTTTGTGATGTGGCAAAAACGCGGAGCGTTTTTGCTGTAAGCGGGAAATCGAAGATTTCCCGCAATGACGAGAGAGCTTCGCTCTCTTGAACCACGGTGCTTACTTCGCCGGGGTTCGCTGAGCGCCCGGGGGCTTCCAAAGCGGTCCCAACAGCGCTCTCTTACAGAGTTATAAGGCAAACACCACCCGCTGACGAACGAGCCGCCTGTCGCCGATCGTGCGTGCGACGCGAGTCGATTGCTTGTCGGTCGCTTACTCCGCAGCGTTCGACTCGTAGGCGTCGAGCAGCGCCAACAGCTCCCGGTCGCGTTCGGCGTTGAGCTCGTCGAGGTCCCGATCACTCCAGTCGTAGATCCCTCGCCCGGTCTTCGTCCCCAGGTTCCCCTCGCGCACGAGCGCTGAGAGCACCTTGTGAGGGTCGGTGCCTCGGTCGAGATCCGGGAGCAGGTACTCGGTGACGTCCGCCTGAACGTCGAGGCCCGACTGGTCGACCTTCTCGAAGACGCCCGACGCCGGCAGCCGGAAGCCAAAGGTGCTCCTCGCGGCGCGATCGATGGTTTCTGCGTCGGCAACGCCCCGGTCGAGCAGCGAGAACGCCTCGTAGGCCATCGCGAGCTGGAGGCGATTGCCGATGAATCCCCGGATATCGCGCTCGACGACGATCGGGGTCTTCCCGATGCGTTCGAGCAGCGCGGTCGTCCGGTCGATCGTCTCGTTCGCCGTCCGCTCGCCGCGGATCACCTCGACGCCGGGGACGACATGGGCCGGGTTGAACCAGTGGGTGCCGACGACCCGCGAGGGATCGCTTACTGCTGTGCTGATCTCGGTGATCGACAGTCCTGATGTGTTGGTCGCGAGGATCGCCTCGGCCGGTGCGTGCTCGTCGAGGCGTGCGAAAGTCTCGCGTTTCAATTCGACGTCCTCGGGCACCGCTTCGGTGACAAGATCGCTTTCCGCGACGGCGCGCTCGAAGTCGCTCTCGCACCCGATCCGATCGGCGACCGACCGCGATTCGGTTTCGGTGAGCCGGCCGACTGCGGCGAGGCTATCGAGGCCGGAGCGGACGTTTCGCTTCGCGCGCTCGACGGCGTCGTCGTCGACATCGTAGAGCCGTACCTCACAGCCGCCGGTCGCGTACGCCAGCGCGATGCCGTAGCCCATTGTCCCCGCGCCGACCACCGACACGTCGTCGATGTCCCCAGCCCCGGCCTCGTCCTCGTCCCTGTTCCTGTTCATGTTCCCCTCCGTTTCGTTTCCCCCCGTTTCGGTCGCCGCGCTCGGCTCGGAACTCATGGGGGCATTTTACCGGCCGATCGAATATTACCTTCGGCGCGTCGCCAGGGCAGTGTTGGGTTGATGCCAATAAGACGGAAGAGCGGGACAGAACGGCTCGAAAACCCCCGACACGCTCGGCTTCTGCTCACGGGCCGGAGGCCCGTTCGCATGGTCCGAGGGACCTTCGGTCCCTCGCTACCCGCGGCTCGCTGTCGTTCGAAAGGCGCTCCGCGCCTTTCGTGATGAGCGTGGGTCGACGAAGGACTCGCTCTGCTCGCCCTTCGAGCTCTCGTTCGCTCGCTGTGCTCGCTTACGAGAACGCCGAGCGGTCGGCCCTTTCAGTCCCGCCCTGCCGGCTGTTCGGCGAGCGATCGCGTCAGTCAACGCTGCCGTCACCGAGAGCCGTACGAGTTCGCGGATCGAACGGGGCGCGCCGAGCGACGTCGGTTGCACATCGATAACTGATTATCCGGGTGAAGACCCTCTTATACATGACATTCACAAGCTCATACGGGATGCAAGCAGCAGTGCTAGAGAAGTACGCCGAACCGTTAGCGATCGAGGACGTCGACCGGCCGTCACCAGCCCCCGATGGCGTCGTTGCCCACGTCGATGCCTGTGGCGTCTGTCGAAGCGACTGGCACGGCTGGGTCGGCAACTGGGAGTGGTTCGACTACAAACCGCCGCTCGGCCACGTCCTCGGTCACGAGCCCTCCGGGACCATCATCGAGGTCGGCACGGAGGTCGAGATGGTCGCCGAGGGCGATCACGTCGCGATCCCTTTCAACCTCGCGTGCGGGCGCTGTCACGAGTGTCGTACTGGCTACGAGAACTTCTGTGAGAACCACTTGGGGCTCGGCTTCCAGAAGGGCGCGCCGGGCGCGTTCGCCGAAGAAGTCCCGATCCCGAACGCCGATATCAACGCCGTGAAATTCCCCGAGAACGTCGATCCGGTCGAGGTCGCTGGGATGGGCTGTCGATACATGACGGCCTACCGGGGAATGGCACACAGGGCGGACGTGAGCCGCGGGGAGTACGTCGTCTACGGCCTGGGCGGGATCGGCCTGTCGGCGGTGCAGATCGCGAACGCCCTCGGCGGGAACGTCGTCGGTGTCGACCTCATGGACGAGAAACTCGACCTGGCCGCGGAGTTGGGCGCGGTCGAAACAGTCGACGCCAGCGTAGTCGAGGACCCCGCGGCGGCAGTCGAGGCTATCACGAACGGCGGCGCACACGTCTCGCTCGACGCGCTCGGCATCGAGGAGACCTGTCGGAACGCGGTCCGCTCGCTGCGTCCCCGCGGCCGCCGCGTCCAGATCGGGCTGACGACACACGAACAGCACAGTTACAACTCCCTGCTGACCGACCTGATCGTCATGAACGAGTTCCAGGTCAACGGTTCGAGCAGGTTGGCGCCCGCGCGATACGGCGAGATGTTCCGGTTAGTCGAGGACGACAAGATCGATCCCGGTGCCGTCGTCACCGACCGGATTGCCCTCGACGGGGTGAGCGACGAACTCGAAGCGATGACGGAGTACCGAACGGTCGGCATCCCCGTCGTCGACGAGTTCGCCTGAAACGATGGGAGGACACGCAGACGAGAAACGAACGGCGATCCGGCGGCGGCACGCGCGGGCGCGCGACCGCGTGCTTGATGGGCTGACAATCGCCCCAGTGATCGGCGGCAAACCAACCGAGGGCCGTGACTCCATGGAGACCGGCGAACCCACCGACACCGGCGATTCCGCGGAAGTCGGCGACACCACGGACACCGGCGGCACGGCCGAAACGATCGCAACCCGCGATCCGGCGACCGGCGAGCCGATCACCGAGGTGCCGATCTGTGACGCCTTCTCGCGGGCGCTCGTCCACGAGGATATTTACGACGAGTTCGTCGAGCGCTTCGTCGCGAAATCCGAGTCGTACGTTCTCGGCGACCCGTTGAACGAGGCAACGACGATGGGACCGCTAACCACCGCGGAGGGGTTCGAGAACGTAACCGAGTATATCGGGATCGGCGAGCGGGAGGGGGCCACGCTCGAAACGGGCGGCGGCCGGCCGGACGACCCCGCGCTGGCCGACGGCCTGTTCGTCGAGCCGACGGTGTTCACCGGCGTCGACAACGACATGCGAGTCGCGAGCGAGTAGATATTCGGGCCGGTCCAAACCATCCAGATGTTCGGGAGCTACGAGGAGGCGATCGCGCTCGCGAACGACACCGAGTTCGGGCTAGCGGCCGGCATCGCTACCGAGTCGACCGACCTCGCACACGCCGCCGCGGCCGATATCGACGCCGGGGTCGTCTACGTCAACGCCTACAGCCCGATCCGACCGGAAGGTCCTTCGGCGGGGTCAAGAAGTCGGGTATCGGCCGCGATCTCGGCGAGGCGGCATTGGCGCACTACCGGGAGACGAAGACGGTCTACGTCAACCTCGACGATCCGACGCTGTGAGGTCGTCCGGCTGGGACCGATTGCGGTCCCCGAGTCGAACTCAATGGTCAGCCTCGACGACCGGTCTCGATAACTGAATCGAACGAACTGGAGAACTAGCACGGAGTCAACTAGGCCGCACGTAACGGTCGGTAGCCGACGGTTTCGTCCCGTCGCTAACCAAAGGTAATCCTGCCAGTCCCGACCGTACTCGCGCACCGAGGGCACTGCTATGCCAGTGCCTCCGCGAGTGGGATAAGCATGCGATAGCAGGCATCGATTTTATTACTGACTGGCGTCGTGGTCGAGTGCTGTTCCGGTGCTCAGGTCGTGCGTTCTCGACCGACCGCCGACGCGGTGATCATTCGCTGTAGAACACGCTGCGAGGAGCGATATAACGATGAACACGACACGACGCGACTTCTTGAAACTCAGCGGCGGGGCGGCCGCGACCGCCGGGATGGGAGCAACGGCCGGGTGTACAGGCGTGATCAGCGGCGGTGGCGGCGGGAGCGTGACGGCAGTGATCGCCTCGTCGATGCAGTGGACCGAAGCCGAACTCATGGGCTATCTCGGCTTCGAGACACTAAAGGCGAACAGCGACTTCGAGGTCAAAAACGAACTCGCTTTAGGCGGATCGAGTCAGGTGTTCCAGGCGCTCAAAAGCGGCGAGGTGGATTTTTACCATCTTTATACCGGGGGTGCGTTGCTGACGATTCCCCCGAAACACGAGGAGGTTCCGAGCAGCCCCCAGCGGGTGTACGAGATAGCGAAAAAGGACATGCAAGAACAACACGGACTCAGCTATCTCCAACGGGCGAATTTCAACAACACCTACGCGCTCGCCGCCCGTCCGCAGTGGCAACAGAAGACCGGCGTGAAGAACATTAGCGACTTTGCGAAGCACGTTAGCAGCGGCAACACGGACTTTACGGTCGTTCTCGGCCCTGAGTTCGCCCAGCGATCCGACGGCTGGCCGGGGATGACGAAGGCGTACGGCTTCGAAAGCGCGGCCGGACAGTTGAATATCAAGAAGATCGGCGCGGACCTGACCTACCAGACGATGGGGAAGGGCCAAGCCGACGTGGGAATGGTCTTTACGACCAACCCGCAGATCAAGAAGTACAACCTGGCGGTGTTGCCGGACGATCAGAACTTCTTCGCGCCGTACAACCCGGCACCGCTCGTCAACGGCGGGATAGTAAATGACAACCCTGCGATCAAAGAACCGCTCAACGCACCGATGAAGGCGCTGAACGACGAGCAGAGAGTGATCGATCTGAACGCGAAGATCGCGATCGACGGCAAGGACGTTCAGACGGTTGCACAGAACTTCCTGAAGAGCGAAGGTATCATCTGAATCCATGCTCTCGAGTTCGCCGGCCGGACCGATATCGCTCGCCGGTGGCTACGTTCGATTCGCCGCTGAGAACGCCGAAGCACTCGTCGAGTTACTGGTCGAACACTCCGTTATTACTGCCGAGACGGTCGTCATCGCAACGCCGCTCGCGATCGTGTTGGGCGTTGCGAGTACCTACAACGACCGACTGGCGACGGTCGTACTCTGGCTCGCCGGGATCGCGATGACGATCCCGAGCCTGGCGCTGTTCGGCCTCCTGATTCCCTTTCTGGGCATCGGAAGCCCGCCGGTCGTCTTCACGCTCGTCCTTTATTCCCAACTACCGGTGATTCGCAACACGTACGTCGGCCTCACCGGCGTCGACGAGTCGATCACCGAAGCGGGTCGCGGGCTCGGAATGACGCGCCGCCAGCGCCTCCGGCGCATCCAGATCCCAATCGCACTGCCGGTGATACTCGCTGGGGTACGAAACGCCGTCGTTATCGTAATCGGCGTCGCCACGGTCGGGGCGTACATCGGTGCTGGGGGATTTGGCGATCTGATCTTCGACGGTATCAGACAAGGTAACGTCGAAGCGATCGTCGTCGCGACGATCGCGGTGTCGGTGTTCGCGCTGGCGGTCGACTACGGCCTCGCGACAATCGAACAGCTGCTCCGGCTCCGAAACGGCGACGACATCGAGCGAAAGACGAGTACACAGCTCGTCTGGAGGGTACTCGCGTGATCGAATTCGAGAACGTCACCAAGACCTATCCCGACGGTACGACGGCGATCGAGAACGTCAGCTTCAGCGTCGAGGCGGGCACGACGACGGTGCTGGTCGGTCCCTCGGGCTGTGGGAAGACGACGACGATGAAGCTCGTCAACCGCCTCGAAGACCCGACCGACGGCACCGTCTCCGTTGACGGCACGGACAACCGGGAGTTAGACGAGATCGACCTCCGGCGCAACACCGGCTACGTAATCCAGGAGATCGGGCTGTTCGACCACCGGACGGTCGGGGAGAACATCGCGACGGTCCCCAAACTCGTCGGCTGGGACGACGAGCGCATCGACGAGCGCGTCAGGGAGTTGCTCGACCTGATGGACCTCTCACGGGGGTTTCGCGACCAGTACCCCTCGGAGTTGTCGGGCGGTCAGCGCCAGCGGGTCGGCGTTGCCCGCGCGCTGGCGGCCGATCCCGACGTCCTATTGATGGACGAGCCCTTTGGCGCGCTCGATCCGATCACCCGCGATCGGCTCCAAAACGAGTTCCTCGACATCCAAGAACGCATCAACACCACGATCCTGTTCGTCACCCACGACATCGACGAAGCCCTCAAGATGGGTGATAGGATCGCCATCTTCGACGTCGGCGAAGTCGTCCAGTACGACACGCCCCAGGCGATCCTCGACGACCCGAAAAACGAGTTCGTCGCCGACTTCATCGGCGAGGACCGCTCGTTCAAGCGACTCGACATCACACCCGTCACGGAGGTGATGGGCCCCCCAGACGGCGAGTACGCCGCGGCTATCGACGGGAACACCGACGCGACCACCGCGACCGACGGGGGCAGCAGCTACGACGGCGAGGCCCTCTCGCCCGACGACAGCGTGAAGGCAGCGCTAGACCGGCTGTTGCGTTCGGACGCGCCGGCGTTGCCAGTCGTCGAGAACGGCGAGGTCATCGGCGTCGTCGCCGACGAACACATCAGGGCCTCGTTCGGTCGCCGGAGCGACGCCCGGCAGGGAGCGACCTGAGATGGCGGGCGCGATCGGGACCTTCCTGGCAGGGATGCAGTACCTCTTTTCAAATCTCCCGGAGTTCTTCGATCTGCTACAACGCCACCTCGCGCTGGTGTTCGTCTCCGAAGCCGCGGCGATACTCATCGCGGTCCCGCTCGGGGTAGTAGCGGCCCGGTACGACCGCGCGAGGGGGCCGATCCTCTCGGTCGGCAACGTTGCACAGACCGTGCCGCCACTGGCCGTGCTTGCGCTGGCATTCCCGCTATTGGGGCTGGGGTATCGCCCGTCGGTCGTCGCACTGTTCGTCTACGCGCTGCTGCCGGTGTTGACGAACACGATCGCCGGCATCGAGAGCGTTAGCGAGAACACGATCGATGCCGCCCGCGGAATGGGCATGACCGAGAACGAACGGCTCCGGGAGATCCAGTTGCCACTGGCACTGCCCGTTATCTTCGCGGGCATCCGGACGAGCACCGTCATCAACGTCGGTACCGCTTATTTGGCCTTCTTTATCGGTGGCGGCGGACTCGGCTCGTGGGTTATCAGCGGCATCAACCTCTTCAATATGCCACAGGTGATGGCTGGAGCCGTCTCCGGCGCGCTGCTGGCGATCGTCCTCGACCTCGGACTGGCGGCCGTCGAAGGGCGACTCAGCGACAGCGGCGTCGAGATGACCCAATCGACCGCGTGAACCGCCTTCGGCTCCGACATCGGTCTGATCGTTTCGTCGCTGTCATCGCCGCGATCCGATCGGTTCCGATACCGGAGTTACGGGTCGCCTCTCGACGAAGCGCTGCATCGGGTCAGCTACGGGCTGGGGAAAACACCGCATACCAACAGTTACGGCCGCTCGAAGATCGTATGTGAGCAGTTCCCGCACTTCGAGGGGTTGCGATAGTACTCCTTCCCACAGTTCCCACAGCGCCAGTTCGCGCCGAGGAGCCTGCTCAGAATCGACATAGCAGCGTTACCGAGCGAACCGTTGAATCGCTGTCGATACCGAAAGCGAGCGGTCGGTCGGGTCGAGCGAGCCAGTCGGAACAGTTGAGCCCGCTGAGTTGGCCGGGTCAGCCGGATCATGCGGGCTGTCGGGTTGGTCGGATCAGAGACCGGCTACGTCGATGGGTTCTCGCCGTCGCCGATCGCCGTACAGGCGCGCTCGTGGACCGTCTCGCGGTAGTCGTGGCTCTCCTCGCCATCGAACTCGACGGCGATGACCTGCGTTCCGGCGCTCGAAAGCGACTCGGAGTACCGCTCGCGGAACGTCTCCCGATCTCCGGTACGGGTGAACTCGACGCCGTAAAGATCGCCCGTCGGCGCGAAGTCGAGACCGTGGGGCGTGACGAACCCCTCGGTAAAAGGCGGATCGAAGTCGGCGATCGGGAGTTTGTGGAAGATGCCACCGCCGTCGTTGTCGATCAATACGATCGTCGCGTCGACGCCACACCGCGAGACCGCGAGCAGGCCGTTCATGTCGTGGTAGTACGCGAGATCGCCCAGGACGAGTACCAGGGGATCGTCGTCAACGCTGCCGGCCCCTAACCCCGTCGAGGTGATTCCGTCGATCCCGCTCGCGCCGCGATTGGCGAGTGCCGTCACCGAGTTTTCGTGAGGTTCGCCGAAGCGATCTATGTCGCGGATCGGCATACTGTTCGAGACGAACAGCGTACACCGATCGGGTGCGAGCGCGGCGACGTCCGCCAGCACCGTGCCCTCGAAGAAGCGCTCGTCGTGCGCATCGTCGAGGAGGTCCCAGTAGCGCGATTCAGCGTCGGCGAACCGGGTCGCCCACGTTCTCGCCCCGGCGTCGTCGCTATCGGCGTCGGCACTGTCGTTGCTTCGGTCGTCCTTGTCGTTCCTGCCGCTTTCGCCGCTCGTCGGCCGATCGGCTCCGAGTCGGTCGGCGAGATCGCAGGCGAGCCGAGCCGGATCGGCGACGAGGAGGTCCGTGGCGGTAAAGGTCGCCTCGCGCCACTTCCCCGCGGGGTCGACGAGGAGTTGGCGTGCCTCGGCGTCGCGCAGGTACTGCCGAAGGACCTTCGAGGTCGGCGAAGCCCCGACCCGGACCACGAGATCGGGGTCGGGCCACTCCGCGCTCGCGAGATACGAGTCGTAGCCACCACAGACGAGAACGTTGTCGGTGTGCGAACCGAACCTGAGTCCCGAGAGCGGGTCCGCCAACAGCGGGAAGCCGGTCGCGCGTGCGAGGCGAGCGATCGCGTCGGCATAGTCGGCTTCTTCGCCTGCCACGCGGGGCGGGTCGGCCGGCCCGGCAACGAGCAGTCCCCGGTCGGCGTCGGCGATCGCCCCGGCGAGCGCGTCGAGTTCCGAGGGATCGAGTTGCGGCCGGCCCTGATCCACGTAGACGAACGGCCCGTCCCGACCCCGGACGCCGAGCGGCGCGCGCTCGGCGAGATCCGTGGGTATATCCCCCGTTGCGACCGGTTCGAGGGGTTTCCGAAACCGGGCGTTCAGGTGGACCGGACCCGGTGGCGTGCCGCGAGCGGTCGCGACCGCCCGTGAGACGGTCGTGCGCAGCGAGCGCAGTTTCCGCGCGTCGACGCCGGGTTCGGGCAGGTCGTGATACGTCCGGACTGCGTCGCCGTACAGCTTCTCCTGGTCGATCGTCTGGTTCGCGCCGTTATCGGCGAGTTCGGGCGGCCGGTCGGCCGTGAGTAATAACAAGGGGACCCGGGCCTCGTCGGCTTCGATCACTGCAGGGTGAAACTCCGCGGTAGCGGTGCCCGACGTACAGATCACGGGCGTGAGCTCGCCCCGTCGGCCCCGGCCGAGCGCAAAAAAGGCCGCCGAGCGCTCGTCCAAGTGCGAGAACGTCTCGATGTCGGAGTAGGCGATGGCCGCAGCGGTGAGCGGCGTCGAACGACTCCCTGGGGCGAAACAGACCGACGAAACGCCGGCGGCGACCAATTCCTCGCAGATCAACCGGCCCCACAGCGTGTTGCGGTTCGGAGCCGACACAGGGTCGAGCGGATCGGAGGGTTCGGCCGGACCGGTCGCGTCGTCGCTATTGGAATCGAGGCCGGGATCAGGGTCGCTCACGTCGTCGGCCATGATCAGAGCCCGAGCGCGTCGAGCACTGGGCGGTACTTGAGCTGGACTTCCTTCCACTCCTCGGCCGGGTCGCTGCCGGCGACGATCCCGTTGCCGGCAAAGAGCGTTGCCGTCTCGCTTTCCGCGACCGCAGAACGGATCGCGACGGCAAACGTGCCGTCGCCGGCAGCGTCGAACCACCCGACCGGCGCGGCGTACCAGCCGCGGTCGAAGGTCTCGATCTCCCGGATCGTCTCGGCGGCCGCGTCGGGCGGGAGGCCGCCGACCGCGGGCGTCGGGTGTAGCGCCTCGACGAGCGAGAGGACGTGTTCGTTCCCCGCGAGATCGGCTTCGATCGGGGTGAAGAGGTGCTGGACGGTCGCTAACTTCCGTACCGTCCGGTCGCCGACCGACACCGACCGGGAAAGCGGTGCCAACTGCTCGCGAACGGCGTTAGCGACGAGCGCGTGCTCGTGGTCGTTCTTCTCGCTTTCTGTGAGCTGTCGGGCGAGCCGGGCGTCCACGGCGTCGGTCTCGCCCCGTTCGACCGAGCCGGCGAGCGCGCCCGTCTCCACCTCCCGCCCGCGCACCGAGACGAGGCGTTCGGGCGTTGCGCCGAAGAAGTCCCGACTCCCGCCGTCGACCGGCACCGAGAAGACGAAACACTCCGGGTAGCTCCCGGCCAGTCGCGAGAGCGCCTCGGGGACCTCGATGGACTCGTCGAGCGTCGCCGACAAGGACTGGGCGAGCACGACCTTCCGCAGGCTCCCGCCGTCGATGCGAGACAGCGCCGTTTCGACCTGGTCGTACCACGCTGCTCGCGACGTCGTCCGCTCGACGTGGGAGATCGCTGGCGATTTCCCTGCACCCGGTTCGCTCGCCGAGGCCAGTCGATCGCGCCAGTCGCTCAGTCGGGAATTGATCGTCGAACGGTCGCCGGTCACGGTGAGCCAGGTCCCTTCAGCTGTCGAGACCAATTGAACAGCTGGAAGGACGAATCGCGCGTCGGGGACCGCCTGCCACGGACTCTCGTGAGCGTCCGAGAAGAACGAAAAGCCGCCGAACAGTCGCGGTCGAGCGGCGTACGGGACGTCAGCGTCGGTGTCGATGTCAGAGGAGCCGGAATCGGCGTCGAGGTCGGGATCGGGGTCGAAATCGGCATCGGGATCGAAGCCGGGACCGGTCTCCAGGGTGGTGAACAGTTCGTGGGCGCGCTCGCGGACCGACGCGAACCGGTCCGGCCCGTTCGTCTCACAGGTTGCGGTCACACCGCAGGCGGCGACGTATCCGCTCTCGGGCGTTCGCCAGACGACGCGCGGCTCGGCGACGCGCTCGCCGGACGCGGCCCGCTCATTCGCGGGTCGAGCGGCGTCGAAGAAGGCCCGGGCTGACACGGCCTCGACATCGGCCGTCCGAACCGCGAGGGCGGGTTCGGTGCGGACCGACGCTTCGTCGCCGCGTGCTGGTTCCATCGTTCGCTGGTACGGTCGTGAGGCTTTTGAGGCTGACTATACCGGGGCCGGTTCGGCGTCGGACCGGCGTCGAAGCTACTCGGATCGATGCCGAATCCCCCGACGCTCTATCGAACGACGAAGCGTCAACGAAGCACCGACGAGACGGCCGGCGCATCGAACGACGCACTGGTCGGCGAAGCGACGGCGGAGTGATATCGGAGGCGGCCAGTCGGTCCGCTGGGGTTACCGAGAGCCGACGCGAGAACCGGCGCACCCGGTCGGTTTCGAGAGCGAAAAAATACTTCCGGAATATCGAGACGTGAGTTCACCGAAGCGTAATGTATGGCCCCGTCAGTGTTAAATACGCGTCAATCAAAGCGCCGAGCGCGATGGGTAAAGTGGAAATTACGATACCGGAGCGTCTCGAAATGCAGATCGTTCAGATGGTCGAACAGGGTGAGTTCCTGGACCGCGACGAGGCGATCGAAGAGTTGATATCGACCGGTCTACGCGCGTACCAGACGAGCGGCCCGATGGAAGACGAGGAAGGCGACCTCGAAGACGACGGCATGATGGGTCACGACGACGAGTACGTCTTCTGAGGGCGAGTTAGAAGGGGGGTAGTCGATACGACGGCGAGCCACGCGACTGACACGGGTGGCCCGGCAGCCTCGATCGCCCCGGTCGCTCCCACCGGCTTCAACCCTCGGTCCCTTCCCTACGTACCGACCGCAACAATGCTTAAACGATAAACGGGCGTAGAAGTTCGCACGATGCACAAGGACGAACTCCTGCGGCTCCACGAAGAGATGGTGACGATCATGGAGTACTTCCGCGATCGGACCGACGCCGATCCCGAGTTGTTCGAACCCTACGCCCGACTGGACGTCACGCCCGACGACGTCCACATGTCGAAAAGCGAGCACAAACACGCCGTGTTCGTACTCGGCAACGCCCTGGCGAAGGCAATGAGTGACGACGAGTTCTCGAACGCGGGTCGGGTCGGCAAACGTATGGAAGAACTCGCGAAGGACGCCGAAGGCAACCTCTGAGAGCGGAGACGGTAGTCGAGCGGGACGACTCGACGATAGAGCGCCGGCCCGGCGAACAGAAAAAAGGCTGGCTTCGACGGCGTAACTCGCTTTCCGGGTAGCGTCCCGTCGGTGTTCGCCTCCGTTTCGCTCCTGTTGACCTCGCCGATGTCTTCACCGAGACTGACGACCAGTTCCGCGAGCTAGAGCGCTATGGTCGTGATACCGTTCGGAACCGAATAACGATTCCTGGACTCGACACCCGGTGGGTAGGCGAGAGAGACCGGATGGCCCATCGGCCGGCGAGCGAGTGCGCGCGATCAGGCGAACAGAGCGCTCGCCGCGGCGGTCGCGACGTCAGACGCCAGAAAGACCCCCGGTAACAATAGGAACGTGACGATCGCCGCGCCGACGACTGCGGCGTACAGGCCGAGTGGATAGCCCTCGATCGCGACCGAGCCGTCCGAGTCCTCAACCCAGAGCGCCCGCAGGACCCGCGAGTAGTAGTACAGCGAGAGCGCGCTATTGACGAGCAGGAGGGCAGCGAGGACGAAGTGACCCGTCCCGACCGCGCCGATCAGGATGAAGTACTTTGACATGAACCCGCCGCCTACAGGGATTCCTGCGAGACTGAGCATGAAGACGCTCATCGCCACGCAGGCGATCGGTGCCTGCTGGCCGAGGCCATTGTAATCCTCGAACGTCCGGCCGACCTCCCAGTATTCCGCGAGCGCGACGAACAGGAAGGCTCCGGTGTTCATGAAGCCATAGACCAACAGGTGGAGCATGCTCGCGCCTAAGACGAGGCCGTCCTGCCCGCCGCCGAGCGCGGCGAGCCCGATCAGGACGTAGCCCGCATGGCCCACCGAAGAGTACGCGAGCATCCGTTTTACCTTGTCCTGGGTCGCGGCGGCGAAGTTCCCGACGGTCATCGTCACCGCCGCGAGCAACCAGAACGCGAGCGTCCAGTCGACGCTTTGGGCCACGGCTTCGGGCGAGAAAGCGACTGCGAAGACGCGGAAGGCAACGACGAACCCCGCTGCTTTCGACGCGGAGGACAGGAACGCGGAGACGGGTGCGGGCGCGCCCTCGTAGGCCTCGGGAGCCCAGAAGTGGAAGGGTACCGAGGCGGTCTTGAACGCGAAGCCGCCGGCGACCATGAGCACGCCGACGCCGAGGACGCCGACGAGTTGGGTGCCGCCCGACAGTTGCTGGGCAATGGCCTCTAAGCCCAACTGGCCGGTGACGCCGTAGACCAGCGAGATGCCGTACGCGAAGATCGCAGACGACAGCGCCCCGATCAGGAAGTACTTGAGGCCGGCCTCGACACTGCCGCGGTTGTCCTTCATGAAGGCAACGAGCGCATAGGACGGCAGGGAGGCGAGTTCGAGGCTGACGAAGACCGTTGCGAGGCTGCCCGCCGCGGCCATGAGCGCCATGCCGGTCGCGGCGAGTAACATGAGCATGTAGTACTCGGCCTGGTAGACCCGATCGCGCAGGTAGTCGTAGCTCGCAACGATCACCAGGGTCGCGACGCTCGTGAAGATCACCGTGAAAAAGAGCGCCATTCCATCGATGATGAGTTGGCCGCCGTACAACCGGAGGGCGCCACCCTGTCCCTGCCCGACGCCCCCGGCGAGCAACAGCAGGGTGGCGACGAGCGCGAGCAGCGTGCCGGCGGCGGCGGTGCCCGCGAGCGCCGCGCTATTGGACGAGTCGGGATCAATGCTGTCGACGACGAACAGCGCAAGCGCCGTGAGCCCAAGCAACAGGACCGGCGCAACGGCGACCCAGTCGCTGATCGGCGGTGCGGTTTGGAGGACCGGTAGCGTAAGCCCAGCCATCAGCCACCACCTCCCGCGGCGAGCAGCGGTGAAACGGCGTCACGGATCATCGCAAAGGAGATCTCCGGCGCGATGCCGAGAACGATCACCAGCGCGAGCAGAATGGCCAGCGGCGCGATGTCGTGAGCGGCAGCGGGACTGATTACGTCTCCGTGTTCGTGCTCGCCGCCATTGGCGCGTCTGCCGTTGTGGGTGCGCTCGCCGCCGTCGGTAACCGCCCCGCTTCCCGCGTGATCGGTCTCCACGCCGAAGGACCCGAACAGGGTCCGCTGCATCGCAAAGAGTAGGTAGCCCGCGACGATCACGATGCCGAACATCGCAATCGCGGTGAACCACGGTGCCCCGGGGAAGTCCGCGCCGAAGGTGCCGAGGAAGACGAAGTACTCGCCCAAGAAGCCGCTCGTCAGCGGCAGACCCATGTACGCGAACGCGCCGGCGACGAACATGCTCGTCGTGACGGGCATGCGGTCGGCCATGCCGGACATGTCCCCGACCATCCGCGTGTGAGTCGTGTTGTAGATGACGCCGACGCAGGCGAACAGCAGGCCCGAGATCAGCCCGTGAGAGATCATCTGGAACGTTGCGCCGCCAACGCCATACACCGTGTAGGCGACGAGTCCTAAGATCACGTAGCCCATCGACGAGACTGACGAGTACGCGACGATGCGTTTCAGGTCCTGTTGGGCGAGTGCGAGTAGCGCGCCGTAGATCACGCTCACGACGGCGAACAGCGCGATGATCGCGGCGTACTGGCGGGCGACATCGGGCAGCATGGTGAAGTTGAATCGAAGCAACGCGTAGGTACCCACCTTCAGCAGGACGCCAGCCAGGAGCACCGAGACCGGCGTCGGCGCTTCGACGTGGGCGTCGGGCAGCCAGGTGTGGAAGGGCACCACCGGAACCTTGACCGCGAATCCAG
Source organism: Halobacteriales archaeon QS_8_65_32 (assembly GCA_003022925.1). GTDB lineage: Archaea > Halobacteriota > Halobacteria > Halobacteriales > Halococcaceae > PXQR01. The sequence continues at coordinate 15,326 of PXRY01000127.1, forward strand.
CGAAGAGCGCGACGAACGCGGCGACTTTGAGCGTTTCCGGTGCGACGCCACCGACGGCACTCAGTTGGCCGGTTCGCAGGGCTTGAGCGATCGCCGGCAGGTCGAGGGAATTGATCGAGTTGCCGAGGCCGAACACCAGCGCGAAGAAGCCGATGAAGAGGACGAGAGAGGCGACGTTCGTGTAGACGAAGAACTTGATCGCGGCGTACTTCCTGCGCGGGCCGCCCCAAATCGCAACGAGGAAGAACATCGGAACGAGTACGGCTTCCCAGAAGACAAACCAAACGAAGAAGTCGAGCGCGGCGAAGACGCCCACCAAGCTGGCTTCCAAGAAGAGCACGAGGCCGTAGAACTGGCTCTCGCGTTCTTCGATCGGCGTCCAGGCAGCGAGGATCGCTGCGGTCGTGAGCACCGTTGAAAGCGCGACTAACGGCATCGAGATGCCATCGAGGCCGACGTGCCAGTTGAGCGCGTACGGGCCGAGCGAAACCCAACTGACCATCGTCTCGTAGGCCAGTTGGCCACCCAAGAGAGCATTGCTCTGGCCGTCGAACGTCGCGTACATGAAGACGCTGAGTGCGAGAGGCAGCAGGCTCCAGCCGGCGGCGAGTTTCGAGGCGTAGCGGTTCGGCGCGACGAAGACGACGACGGCACCGACCAGACAGAGCCCGATCAGCAATTCGAGTATCACAGGAACCACCCCCCGGCGAGGCCGACGCCTACTAACAGAGCGACCAACCCGAGCGTGAGCAGCGTCGCGTAGTTGGAGACGATCCCCGTCTGGACGCGGCGCACGCGGTCACCGGAAAACAGCGAGACGCTCGAGACGCCGTTGACGACGCCGTCGACGACGCCCTGATCGAAGCGATCGGACGCCCGGGCGACGCCCGTACCGAGAGTCTGGGCGATCCAGACCTGGTATTCGTCTTGGTAGTAGTTGTCCGTGAGCAGCCTTTTGGCCGCGCCGAGGCGGTCGGTGTGGTGTTCGGGCCGATCGCCGCTGTACAGGCGATAGGCGAGGCCGGCACCGGCAAGCGCGAGCGAAAGCGAGAACACCGCCGCGAGCAGCGGCGAGAGCTCGGCGGCGCTGTAGCCCGCGACGGTTTCGAGGACCTCGCCGTAGTGTTCGGAGTTCACGCCCTCGAGACCGTGTTCGAGCCAGGTGTGGAGGAATTCGATTTCCAGTCCCGTTGCTTCCGCGATCGGGGTCATGTTCGCCAGGCCGATCACGGTGGCTAAGATCCCGAGCACGACGAGTGGAGTCTTGACCGACCACCCCAGCGAGTGCGGATTGCGCGCGGTGTGGGTCCGGGGCTCGCCGTGGAAGGTGAGCAGCACCATCCTGAAGGTGTAAAAGCCGGTGAAGAAGACGGCGGTGAGACCCATCAGGTAGGCGGCGAGCAACAGCGGGTCATTGAGGCCATGCACCAGGGCTTCGTACAAGACCTCGTCCTTCGACCAGAAGCCCGCGAAGGGAACGATCCCCGCGAGCGCAAGCGACCCGGCGAGAAAGGTGTAGTAGGTGACAGGGAGCTTGTTCTTTAGGCCACCCATCTCCCACATGTCCTGGCGGTGGTGCATTGCGATGATGACCGCTCCTGCGCCGAGGAACAAGAGCGCCTTGAAGAATGCGTGTGTCATCAGATGAAAGACGGCGGCGACATAGCCCCCAGCGCCGAGCCCGAGCATCATGTACCCGTACTGGCTGATGGTCGAGTAGGCTAAGACCTGTTTGACGTCCCGTTTGACGACGGCCATCGATGCGGCGAACAAGGCGGTGAAACCACCAACGAACGCGACGATCGCAAGCGCGGTGGGCGAGAGCGCGTAGAAGCCGTACATCCGGGCAACGAGGTAGACGCCGGCGGCGACCATCGTCGCGGCGTGGATCAGCGCCGACACTGGGGTTGGACCTTCCATCGCGTCGGGCAACCAGGTGTGCAGCGGGAACTGCGCCGACTTGCCGAGCACACCGCCGAGAACGAGTAGGCCGAGCACCGTAAACCATCCTTGAGCACTGAGCCCGAACGTCGGGAGTTCACCACCCGCGCCGCCACTGCCGGCGAGCGCTTCCTCGGCGAGCGTCGGGAAGCTTTCGGCACCGGCGAAGGTCGCGGTGCCGAAGGTGGCGAAGATCGCGACGACGCCGACGAGAAAGAAGTAATCACCGAAGCGAGTCACTAAGAATGCCTTCTTCGCGGCGCTCGGCGGGGCGTCCTCGCGGTACCAGTGACCGATCAGCAGCCACGAGCACAGCCCGACGAGTTCGAAGAAGACAAAGGACATGAAGAGATTGTCCGAGAGGACGAACGAGAGCATGCTGAACGTAAAGAGACCGAGTCCGGCGTAGTACCGGGGGAGGCCGGGTTCGCCCTCGTCGTTCATATAGCCCAAACTGAACAAGTGGACGAGGAAGGCAACGAGCGAGACGATCACAAGCATCAGCGCGGAGAGGGGGTCGAGCAGCAAGCCGAAGTGCAGGTCGAAGGAGTCAGGCGTCGAGACGAGCGTGTAGATCTCCTCGTTGTAGTACGCGCCGCCCGCGACGGTGAGCATGACCCACAGCGAGAGCAACAGCGACCCGCCGGTCGCCGTGATGCCCGCGAGCGCGCCCCGCTTGGGCAGGTACTTGCCTGCGAAGAGGGCGATGACGAACGAAGCCAGTGGAAGGATTGCGATCGCCGGTGCGACTTCGAACGCGAACGCGACGGTCGAGGTAGCGGTTTCTGCCATTCGTTACCACCTCAGGGTCGTTGCTTTGGTTACGTCTACGTCCCCGAAGTTCCGGTAGAGAACGAGGACGATGCCGATGCCGACGGCGACCTCCGCGGCGGCCAGCGCCGTGATGAAGAGGCTGAAGACCTGGCCGGTGAGGTTGCCGTACTGAAAGGAAAACGCGACGAGGTTGATGTTCGCGGCGTTCAACATGAGTTCGACGCTCATCAGGAAAAACAGAGCGTTCCGGCGGGTGAGTATGCCGAACAGGCCAATACAGAAGATCGCCGCCGAGAGCAGCAGGTAGTACTGAACGGCGACCATTCAGTTCGCCTCCCCGACCTTTTCGTCGGCACTGATAGCACCCTCTTTGCTCGAAACGCCGGTATCAGTGTCAGCGTCGGCATCGGCATCGTCGGCGGAGCCGGCGTAATCAGCGGCCGAGTCAGCCGATCGGCCCCCGTCGGTGCGGATCGACTCGACGCCGACGAGTTTACCGTCGCTCTCGCGGCGCGCGAGCATGACGGCGGCGGCGAGCGCCGCGATGAGCACGAGATCGATGATCTCGAAGGCGATCAGGAAGCCGTCACTGGGGACCTCCCCACCGGCGAGATCGAACATCGCGTAGCCGATGCTCGCGGTGATCGGTGCGCCGCCGAACCCCTGGGCGTTCTCGAACGACGCGGTGAGAAACACCGCGGCGAGGACGACGAACAGTGCAAGGGCGACGAGGCCGGGGACGAGGTGTGAGCCGAGCTTGAGCCGCGGGCGGGTCGTCATCAGGCGACCTCCGGTTCGTCGGGGTCGTCGGGTGCCTGACGAACGAGCATGACGGCGAAGGTGATCAGGATGAGCACGCCGCCGACGTAGACGAGTACCTGCATCACCGCTATGAACTCCGCGCGCAACATCAGGTAGTGGATCGCGACGCTGAGAAGCGCCACGCCCAATAGTAGCGAGGCATGCCAGACGTCCTCGACGAGGACGACCCCGAAACTACTGGCCACCGTGATGAGCGCGAAGACGCCAAAAGCGATCGCCTCGTAGGGTATAGCCACCATTGCTATCTCATCGTATGGGCCGATGTTTGAAGGTTTCGAGAACCATCTGCAGACGGGCGAGGGCTCCTCGCCGACGATCGTTGTCCACCGAGGTCCGGTCGCCGGTGACGACGGGACTTCGCCGGCGGAGTGACGGCCGAGGAGGACGGTCCGAAGGGCAGTATCGAGTTAGCGACAGTGAGACCGGAGAGCGGGACAGAACGGTCGAAAGCCCCCTCCCACTCGACCGGCCGGCCCGTTTCAGTCCTACCACTGGCGGCTATTCGGCGAGCAGTTGTGCAAGCTAACACTGCCACCTGAAGCGTCGATAGACCTACAACGCTCGGAGCGAGATTCCGAGCATGCGCGGGTTCACCGACGCGGACGAGGGACTCCCGGTCGTCGACATCAACGACAACCCGGTCGGCGTGGTAGCCGCCGTCGAGAGCGGGACGGCCTACGTCGAACTCGATCCGGGTCCCGTCGAAGCGATCAAGTCGAGCCTGGGGCTCGGCGAGGCGAACGAAGACGGCACCTACCCGCTTCGCAAGGAGGTGGTCGATCGTGTTACCGACGACAAAGTCCGCCTGCGCGGCGATCACGTCGCCGGTAAGACGACGAATCGCCAAGCGAGGCGAACGGAGACGGCCAAGAGCGCGTGACGGAAGGAGACGCTCCGGGAAGCGGGACACGGGACGAGTCGTCCCCGAAGCGAGGAGTTCACCCGCGACGACGAACCGTCGACGACCGATCGGGTATCAGGCGGGTTTCACGGATTCGAGGTCGTATATTGCCCGTCAGCGGAAGGTTCTAAACGATCGATTGAGTAAGAGGGGCTATGCCATCGTATGTGGAGCGGCGGCGGACGGGAAGCGCTAGATCGCGTCGCGCGATCCGGACCAGGGACGTTAGATCGAACGGCGGGGGTGGGCACTGATGCACCGCCGGCGGCTCGTGACCACCGAGAACGTGATCGCCATCGCGAGCCCGGACAGCGACGCCCCGCTCGACGACCTCGCCGCGTGGACCGACGAGCGCGACATCGGCCTCCAGTCGGTCGAGGTCGGCGAGGACATCGACGGACTCCACGAGGAGGGCCGGGATACGCTGGGGGTGACGCTCGGGGGCGACGGGACCTTCCTCGAGGGCGTCCAGCAGTTCGCGCCCCGGGAGATCCCGATGGTCGGGATCAATACCGGGACGCTCGCCTTTCTCCCGCGGATCGCGCCCACCGACATGCGAGAGGCCCTCGGCGAGATCCTGCGTGGCCAGGCCGAAGTCAAGACCCGCCAGCAACTGCAAGTCCACGCCGACGGTCTCGACGCGGTGGGGATCAACGACGTGATGATCCAACACATCCCACCCGATAACCCCGTCGACCGGAAGATCACCCGGCTCAAAGCCTTCGTCGACGGCGATTACGTCGGCGAGTACGACGGGACGGGACTCGCGATCGCCACGCCCACGGGGTCGACGGGCATCTCGCTGTCGGCGAACGGGCCGATCCACGCGCCCGACGACAACGAGACCTTGGAGATGGTCCCGCTTCACACCCACTCGCTCGGCGTCCGTCCGCTCGTGGTCGGGGCCAGCGCCGACGTCCGGATCGTCTCGGAGGGCGAGGCTTCGTTGATGGTCGACGGCGGGCGCTCGCATACGACCATGGACGGCGGCGACGCGGTCGCGATCACCGGCGCGGAGACGCCGATGCACGTCGTCCGGACTTCCTTCGACGACACCTTCTACGCCGCGCTCGCGGCGAAACTCGGCTGGGGCATTCGGGACGGAACCGTCGAGGGCATCCCCCGAGCACCCGACACCGCGTGGGACGAGCCGAGTTTCGAGGACGTCGTCGGGCGCGCGGCAGAGGTCGCAGAAGAGGCCGCCCGGGCCGCGGGCGAACCCCTCCGGGAGATCCACGGCCGGGTCGAGTCCGTCGAGTACAAAGGCGACAAATCGGACGTCGTCACCGAAGCGGATTACAAGTCCGAACAGATCATCGGCGCGGTGATCGAAAACGAGTTCCCCGACCACGCGATCCGCTCGGAGGAAGAGGTCTCGGCGGAGGGGTCGAGTACGTACTCCTGGCTGCTCGATCCGCTCGACGGCACGGGCAACTACGTCAACGGTAACCCCAACTACTCGATCTCCGTGGCCCTGCTCGACGACGGCGAGCCCGTGATGGGCGTCGTCTACGCGCCGGAGTTCGACGACTGCTTCCGGGCGATCGCGGGCGGGAAGGCCTATCTGAACGACCAGGTCGTCGGAACGACCGACCGCGACGACTTGGCCGAGAGCATGCTGCTATCGGGCTACGACCCCGACGGGGACTTCCTCACGCACTGCTATCAGGCGACCCGAGGGATCCGCCGGTTCGGCTCGGCGGCGCTGCACCTCTGTTACCTAGCGAGTGGCAGTGCCGACGCCGCGTGGGAGTACGACACCTACCCGTGGGACGTCGCCGCGGGCATCGTGATCGCACGCGCCGCCGGCGCGCGGATCACCGACGTCACGGGAGCCGAGTACGACTTCGACGAGGAGAACGACGACGCCCGGAAGGAGTTGCTCGCGACTAACGGACCGCTACACGACGCGTTGGTCGCTCACGTCTCCTCGCGCGCGGAACTAAAGCAGGCCGAAGCCGACGACTGATCGGAAACCCCGTCCGGTTTCAGTGCTCGTTCTCGGCCGCTTCGAGTCGGCCGTGCTCCTGATTCATCCGGCGGCCGACATCGACGAGGGTGCGATCGGTCCGAACGATTACGATTAGCGATACGACCGCAGCGATGATCGCGGCGAGCAATCCAACGGTTCCGATGGTCCCGAAGACCACGTCCGGAACGAAAAACGCCGCACCGATCACTGGACAGACGGCGACGAAAGCGGCGTACGGAGCCAACAACAGTGCGAATCGGAGCAGTCGTCTCATCTTTCGGGGTTCCCCGTTCCGCTTGGTATATCGTCACACGTCCAATAAGAATACCGGCGGGAAACCGAGCGGGCGGGATCAGGAGCGTTCGACGGCCGGTTCGCGGTCGCGTTCGTCCGTCCGGTTGCGGCTGCGTTTCGCGGCGGCGATCGAGTCGGTTTCGAGCAGGCGTTCGACGCGGCGTTCGAACTCGGCCTCGTCGATCTCGCCGCGGGCGTAGCGTTCCCGGAGGATCGACAGGGGGTCGGCCGGATCACCGTCGGTGTCGGCGCTGGCGTCGGCGGTCGATCGGTTCGCGGCGCTCGTCGCCGACGAACCGGAGCGAAGGCCGCCGAGCGGGTCGTCGGCTTCGACGATCTTCGTCGGCGTGTCGTACCAGTAGGACAACAGCGCGTACGCCGCGTTGGCGAGGCCGAACGTCCACCAGACGGTCACGGCGGCGAGTAGTACGTGGCCGTCCTTCGTGCCGAAGTTGGGTTTGTGCAACAGCGCCCAGTCGTCGCTGCGCTCCTTGACGCGCCAGCCGTCGGCCTGCTCGCGAGCGATCCGTTTGCCGAACTCGCTTGAGCGCACGATGGGTTCCTCGGACTCGATCGAAGCGTCGGATCGGTAATAATCGTGTCGGGGTGACGGACTCCGACGAAACCGGACGGAAGTCGACGGAACTGGGGGCCATCGGCGAGAGGGCGGTCCGAACGCGACCGCAAACGGACACGACCGGCGGTCGGCCGGTCACACCGGTGCTTCGAACCGTGAGGCGAGCGTCGCGAGCGCCCCGCTCACCACCAACACGAGCACGCTCGCCGCGTTGAGAAAGGTCGTTGCCCCGATACGGATCTGCCCGAAGAGTTCGAGCGGCATCGTCGTGATCGCGCTGCCGGCCAGGAAGAACGTGACGAGGAACTCGTTGAACGACAGGGCGAAACAAAAGAGCACCGAGGCGAGCAGCGCCGGTGCCAACAGCGGGATCACGACGGTACGAGCGACCTCGGCGTTCGACGCGCCGAGGTCGCGGGCCGCCTCGCTCAATTCCGCATCGAGGGTGGCGTACCGCGCGGTCAACAGAAAGGTACTGAACGGGAGCACCCAGAAGAGGTGCCCTAACAACACCGGTACGAGTCCGAAGCCGAGGCCGACCCGGCCGGCGAACACGCCGATGCCGAGCGCGAGCACGACCGTCGGGACGAACAACGGCAGGGCGACGATCAGGCCGATGAGACCGCGCACCCACCGATCGAGCCGGCCGCGGACGATGACGTGCGCGGCCATCGCGCCGAGTGCCGTCCCGCCGATCGCAACGACGACTCCGATCCCAATGCTCGTTAGGGCGCTCTCGACGAAGCGGGCGTCGGTGAGCACGGCAACGTACCACCGCAACGAGACCCCTTCGATCGGCACCGACGGCTGACCGTTCGGCGCGAGCGAGAGGTAGCCGACCGCCAGGATCGGTCCGTAGAAGAAAACGAGCGTACACAGGACGACGGTACGGAAGAACTGCCGCCGGACCCGGTCGAACCCGACTCGTCCCGACCCGAGACGACCGTTGCGGCCGGTATCAACGGCGCGCCCGTCGTTGTCGTCGGCGCTCCCTTCAGCATCGGCACCCGTCCCGGCACCGGCGTCGGCATCGGTCCCGAGGGCGGACCGGCGATCGCCCGACTCGGACTCGCCATCGGGGCCAGGGGTGTGTAAATCCACGTGTTTACCACCGTTTGAGTTCGTTGCGGACGCTGCCCGAGAGCGCGCCGAGACAGAACCCGACGAAGACGACCGCGAGAAAGACGAACGAGAGCGCCGAGGCGAACCCCCAGTCGGCGAACTCGTAAAAAGCGCTCACGATCAGCCGCGAGATCATCTGGTTCCGGGGTCCGCCGAGGATCTCGGGGGTAGCGTACGCCCCGGCGATCCGAGCGTAGACGATAAGCGCGCTCGCGAGCGCGCCGGCGATCGTCCGTGGGACGACGACGTCGACGAAGACCCGCAGGTCGCCCGCCCCCAAGTCGCGGGCGGCTTCGACCAGTCGGTAATCGAGCCGTTCCATCGAGGCGTACATCGTCAACAGCACGTACGGCAGGTAGATGTAGAGGAAGCCGATCAGCATCGACGTATGGGTATACAGCAGCGAGAGCGGCTCCCCGAGCGGGCCGAGCGCCACCAACAGGTAGTTCAATACGCCGCCGCGAGCGAGGATCCACACCCAGGCGTAGTTGAGCACAACGTAGTTGAGCCACAACGGCAGTACAAGTGTAATGAGCGCCGCCAGCCGGTAGCGAGCCGGACAGACGTGCGCGAGCCAGTACGTGACCGGGTAGGCGATCAACAGACACGCCGCCGTCGCCACGACGCCGATAAGCAACGAACGACCTAAAACAGGGAGGTAGACCCCGCCGAGCGCCTCGGCGTAGTTCGCGAGCGTGATCGGCGGCGAGACGCTCTCGTAGGCCATGACCGCGAGCGGCACGACGCCGAGACAGGTCGCCAGCGCTACCGGCAGGAAAGCGATCAGGCCGTCACGGACCCGCGGGCTCGACGGCCACCACCGGCCACGTTCGAAGCCCGAGCGCCGATCAGTCGCCATCGGACCTCGACCCCGTCCCGGTCTCCGTGCCCGTGCCCGTCCCCGTCCTCGCCCGTCGTTGCGCTTTCGCGTCCGGGGCCGGCGTCCCCGCTCCGGCCGCCGTTCTCGCTTCGGCCCCGGGTTCGGCTCCCGGTTGCCCCTCCTCGCCGTCGGGGTCGCGGCCGTCCGAGTAGCTCCGGACGACCGCCGCCCGTTCGAGGTCGACGGTCGTTCGCTCGCCCGGAGAGGGTCGCGGCCCGTCGCCGTCGGTTCGCGCTTCGAGGACGGTTCCGTCGTCCAGCTCCAGTTCGTGTTCGTTGTAAAATCCCTTGTACGACGCCGACAGCACGCGGCCGCCGAGCGACCCCGAGTCGGACTCGATCGTAACGGCCTCCGGACGGACGATCACGCTGACTCGATCGCCGACCGACGGCTCGAAGCCGTTCGTCGCCGCGTCGATCTCGGTACCGAGAGCGCCGAGTCGAACGATGTTGTCCGGTCGGCTCCTCGCGCTCGTGTCGTTCGTATCGTCCGTTTCGCCCGTGTCGTTCCCCTGTGCCGTCGTGCCCTTCCCGTTCGTGGCGAGGACCTCTCCGGACAGTACGTTTGCGTCGCCGAGGAATCGCGCGACGAACTCGGTTCGGGGGTGCTCGTACAGCGTTTCGGGAGTGCCCGTCTCGATGATCCGCCCCTCGCGCATCACGGCGATCCGATCGGAGACGCTCATCGCGCTGTCCTGGTTATGAGTGACATAGAGGAAGGTGGTGCCGACCGCCGATTGAACGCGCTGCAGTTCGACTTGGAGGTCCTGGCGCAACTGCCGGTCGAGGCTCGACAGCGGCTCGTCGAGCAACAACAACGCCGGTTCGGTCACCAACGAGCGCGCGAGCGCGACGCGCTGTCGCTGACCGCCCGACAGCGCCGCCGGGTCGCGCTTACCGTACTCAGGCAGGCCGATCAGTTCAAGCGCCTCGCGCACCCGTCGTTCGCGCTCGGTGCGGTCGACGCCCGCCCGCCGCAGCCCGTAGGCGACGTTTTCGGCGACCGTCATGTGCGGGAACAGCGCCAGGTCCTGAAACACCATATGCGAGTCGCGCTCGCTCGCCGGCAGCGCGGTGACCGATCGGCCGTCGACGACGACGTCGCCGGCCGTTGGGCGCTCCAAGCCGGCGATGATCCGCAGTAGCGTCGTCTTCCCGCAGCCGCTCGGGCCGAGCAACGAGAAAAACTCCCCGCGCTCGACCGTGAGTGAAACGCCGTCGAGCGCAACGGTATCGGCGTAGACCTTTCGCAGGTCGTCCGTTCGCAAAACGACGTCCCGATCCCGATCGTCCGTTCCGTTCCCGGTGCGGGATCGACCCGTCCCAGGCGTCGAACCAGACGGGTCAGTCACGGCTTCCACCTCCTATCGGAGCGCTATTGTCCGTCGACCGTTCGCCGAAAGCGTGCTCGCGTGACGCGACACACATCATCGATAGGACTCAGACGCTCGCCCGGCTCTTCGCCTCGCTCCAGACACGCGAGTACGCTTCGATCAGCGCCGGCGGTTTGGGCTGTTCGTAGATGAACTGGCTTGGATCGTCGAGCCCGTACTTGCTTCTGTCGACGTCGTGTTCGGCGAAGACCTGCCGGTTCGGCACGGCGGTACCGAGCGGTTTCATCAGCGACGACCAGCCCATCTCGCTGTGCCACTCGTCGATGAACCGGTGGGCGAGATCGGCGTTCTCGGCCTCCGGTCGCACGGTATGGTTGGTGAACCACGCCTTCGTTCCCTCCTTCGGGAAGACCTTCTTCACCGGGAGGTCATCGTTGATGAGGCCGTTCGCCACGTAATTCCAGACCGGCTGGACGGCGACCTCGTTGTTGCGGATCAGCGCTTCGGACTCCCCGCCGCTGCCCCAGAGCCCACCAGTCAGCTCCAGGCGCTCGACGAGTGCCTGGCGCACCGCATCGGCGTCGAACTCGCGCTTCGAGGTCGGGTTGAGCGCGAGCCCCTTCGCGGCGTTCGCATAGAGGATCTCCAGTCGGGCGTCGTCGCGGCCGCCGATCCGACCGCGGTACTGCCGGTTCCACAGCGCTTCGAGCGAGTCGATCTCCCCGTCGATGGCCTCGGTGTTGTAGATCAGCGGGGTTAGACCGAATGTCTTCGGCACGGCGAAGGTGTCGCCGCCGGCGGTGAAGTAGTCCTTTTTTACGAGGTCGAACACTTCGTCGTACATCGGGACCTCGCCGAGCGATAGGGGAGCGATGAGGTCCTCTTCGATCGCTGGCGGAACGGCGTAGTTGCCGAGCGCGACGACGTCGTGATTCGAGCGGCCGGTCCGAAGCAACGAGAGGTTCTGTGCGGAGCTCTGCGCTGCCTGTAACTCGACGGTGGCGTCGTGGCGCTGCTCGAAGGCCTCGATAACACCGTTGGTGTAGGTGTACTCCCAGTCGAGCAGTCTGAGCGTCTGCCCGGAACCGCCGCCGCCGAAGCTACCGACACAGCCGGTCCCTATGACCGCCGTCGCGCCGGCAATCGTACCGAGCGCTCGGCGACGTGTTACTCCCTGGTTCCGCATTACCCGCTATACTCGATAGAACCACATAACGGTGTGTCAACCGGAAACCGGACGACAGGAGCCGATACGGTCTCACGGAGTCGGGGAGAGCAAGGCGTCGACTCCTGCTAAGCCCGCTCGCTCGAAGCGGACAGTTTCCCGCGGGCCGGCTATCGAGGACAGCGAGCGCTCCCGTTCGGGTCCTCGCTATCCGGTAATCGTGAAACCTGCGGCGTTCTCGCAGTGTGACGGCAACGCCGACCGTCCCCATCAGGAGCGGGACCGAAAACCGGCTACCAAAAGAAGTGTTCCGTGTCCCGGGCCACGGGCTGCAGGCGAGCGAGGATATCCGAACCGCAAGAGGTGCGTGTTCACTCGTAGTCGACTTCGCCCTCACCCTCGCCGATCCATGCCCCGCGGTCGGGTTCCCGGGACTGGAGCGGGTCGATATCCTTGTACCAGGGGACGTTCTTCAGTTGTTCTTTGTTGTACGCTAGGTCGTCTTTCGTGTCGCCCGTGAACTCGAAGTTCTGGGTCAACAGGATCGCATCGACGGGACAGACCTCCTCACACAGCCGGCAGTAGATACACTGGCCGATGTGGAGGTTGTACTGCTCGCCGTTTCGCTGGTCGTCCATCACGATCTGGATCGTGTCGTTCGGACAGACGTTCTCACACTGGCGACACCAGATACACCGCTCCTGGCTGAACTTGTGCACCCCGCGGAACCGCGGTGACACTTCGGGTGTGGTTTCCGGGTATTCGACGGTAAAGGTCGAGCCGTCCAGTGCGTGTTTCATCGTCGTCGCCATCGATTTGAACAGGCCAATCATTATCGTATGATCGTCGCGCGTCGGTTGTTAGTGTGTCGGTCGCTCGTCGTCGGTGCTGCTCTATTAGGCAATCAGACCCACGATGACCGCCGTAAGCACGAGGTTCGCAAAGGAAAGCACCAACATGCCCTTCCACCCGATCTCGATGAGTTGGTCGATCCGTACTCGGGGGATCGCAGAACGCATCCACTGAGTGAACAAAAAGACCGCCCAGATCTTGATGATGAACCAGACGATGCCCGGAAGGACCGGCCCGGCCGGCCCGCCGAGAAAGAGCGTCGCGATGATCGCCCCGCCCAAGAAGATGTGCAGGAACTCGCCCAAGTACATCAACACGAAGTACACGGAAGAGTACTCGGTCTGGTAGCCGGCGACGATTTCCGTCGGGGCTTCGGGGATATCGAACGGATTGCGTCCGACCTCCGCCAAGTTCGCCGCCATGAACAACACGAACGCAAAGGGGTTGACGAACGCGTACCACGCCGGGATCGACACCCCGAGGATCGTTACCAGTGGTTCGGTCTGGGCGGCGACGATCCCCGATAGCTGCAACGTCCCCGCGAAGATCACGACCGACGCGGCGGTGATCACGAGGGGAATCTCGTAGGCAATATTCTGCGCGATCGAGCGTAACCCGCCTAACAGCGAGTACTTGTTGTTCGACGCATAGCCGGCGGCCACCAGGCCCAAGGAGGCGAGCGAGGAGACCGCGAAGACGTAGACGAGGCCGGTCTCGGGATCCGCTAATTGAATGCCGTTGCCCATCGGGATCACGGCGAAGCCGAGCAGCGCCGAGCCAGCCATGAGGATCGGCGCGATGTCCCACGCCGGCCGGTCGACGCCGTCCGGCACGACGAGTTCCTTCGAGAGGAGTCGCACCGCGTCGGCGACGATGATCAATAGGCCGAAGGGCCCAACTCGGTTCACGGCGATCCGGTCGGTGAAGGCAGCGGTGATCTTGCGTTTAGCCCACGGGCCGGCGACGCCGGTCATCGCGAGCATCAGGTTGCCGATGAAAAACGCCCCGATGAACGCGGCGATGAGCGTCTCGCCGGGGCCCATGTTCGACCCGAAGCCTAACAGCCGACCGACCGTGTCGGCGAGCGGCGCGCCCTCGGTGGCCCCTTGACCGGATCCCGACTGGAGGAAAACGCTCGCCGTCTCCCCTACTGTTCCTGCCGTCCCCGTCATCGTTACCGATCGACCTCGCCCAAGATGATGTCCAGGCTACCGAGCGAGGCGACCAGGTCGGGGATGTACTCGCCTTCGGAGAGTTCCGGCAGCGTCTGGAGGTTCGAGAAACACGGACTCCGGATCTTGAACCGAGCGGGTTTGTCCGTCCCATCGGAACGGATGTAGATCCCGAGTTCGCCCTTCGCGGCTTCGACCGCCCGGTAGATCTCGGCGTCCTCGTCGGGCCGCAGCGTCCGGGGGACGTTTGACTGGATCTCCCGATCCTCCTCGGGCCAATCCTCCAAGAGGTCGACGCACTGTTCGATGATGCGAGCGGACTGCTCGACCTCCTGGAGTCGGCAGAGGACGCGTGCGTAGTTGTCACAGCCGTCCTCGGTAATGACGTCCCAGTCGAGTTCGGGGTAGTACCCGTAGGGGTCGTCACGGCGCAGGTCGTAGTCGATCCCCGACCCACGGGCGACGGGACCGGTCGCACCGTAGGATTTCGCGACGTCGGGTTCTAAGACCCCGGTATCGACACAGCGGATCTGGAAGATCTCGTTCGAGGAGATCAGGTCGTGGTACTCCTCGACGTTCTGCGGGAGTTCGTCGAGGAAGTCCCGGACCGTATCGAAGTACTCCTCGCGCGGTTCGGGCAGGTCCCAGGCCAACCCCCCGAGCCGGAGGTAGTTGAACATCAGCCGCTGGCCGGTGAGGTCCTCCAGGAGATTGAGGATCTTCTCGCGGTCGCGGAAGGCGTACTGGAAGATGGCGGTGAAGTCGCCGTAGACGTCGAGCGCGAAGGTGCCGACCGCGAGCATGTGGCCGGCCATCCGCGAGAGCTCCGCGCTCATCGTTCGAACGACCTGGGCGTACTCGGGCACGTCGATGTCCGCCAAGTCCTCCGCCGCCCGCGCGTAGGCCCATTCGTTCAGGATGCCCGCCGATGAGTAGTCCCATCGGTCGGGATAGGGCATGATCTCCTTGCGGTATTTGCCCTGTTGGGCCATCTGTTCCTCACAGCGATGGAGATAGCCGATGTCGGGTTTGACATCCGCGACCTGCTCGCCATCGAGCACCGTTTTGAGGTGGAGCACGCCGTGGGTCGCGGGGTGGTGCGGACCGATGTTGATGAACATTGTATCCGACTCCTCTCCCTTGTGGTCCTCCGCCAAGGGGTTCGTGTGACTCTCGAAGGTGACGACCTGGGGTTGGTCCTGGTTGTAGTCCATCCCCATCGGGTGACCCTGCCAGGTTTCGGGCAGTAGGATGCGCCGTAGGTCGGGATGCTCGTCGTAGTCGATCCCGATGAGGTCGTAGGCCTCGCGTTCGTGCCAGTCCGCAGTACGATAGACCGGTTCTGCGGTCTGGCTTCGTGGAGCGCGTTTGCTCGTCGGGACCACGACGCCGACCTCCTGGGTCGGGTCGTCGTACTTCTTCAGGTGGTAGATCGACTCGTAGCGGTCCTCGTACTCCTGGGCGGTGAGACACGAACAGTGATCGAAGCCCGCCTCGTCGCGCAGTGCGAACAGCGTGTCCTGTACCTCGTCGGGCCGGATCACGAAGGCTTCTGCGTTGACGTGTGACTCGCGGCCGATGACCTTCTCGCCGAGCAGGTCTTCGAGCGCGTCGTAATCGACGCCCTCCTCGGTGACGCCGACGAGTTCGCGGTCCTGTGCGCCTCGCTGGTCCTGTGGGTCCTCCAAGCTCATGGCGAATCAGCCCAGTTGTACCGCATGACGAGCGTCTCTTCGTCGATGTCTTGAGCGAGGTGATCGACGAGTTCGTCCTGTTCGAGATCGCCGAACTGCTTTAGCTCGTAGGGTTTGACCGTGACCGGCGAACTCTCGCCGTTCGCGATCCGTTCTTGCAGTTTCGCGACGCCGTAGATGAGCGCTTCAGGGCGGGGCGGACAGCCCGGGACGTGGATGTCACAGGGGATGACCTCCTCCGCGCCCTTGACGACGTTGTACCCCTTTTGGAAGGGCCCGCCCGAGATCGTACACGACCCCATCGAGACGACGAATTTGGGTTCGGGCATCTGATCGTAGACCCGCTTCATCCGCGGGGCGAATTTGGAGACGATCGTGCCGGGGACGATGATCACGTCGGCCTGTCGCGGTGATGCCCGGGGGATGCCCGCGCCGAAGCGATCCAAGTCGTGTTTGATAGCATACGTCGCCATCATCTCGATCGAACAGCACGCGATCCCGAACTGGAGCATGAACATCGAGGAGCCGCGCACCCAATTCATGAACTGATCGAATTTGGTGAGGATAAACGGCGAGGAGCCAAAGGCCTCCCTGAGTTTCGAGTTGAACCGGTCGTCGGCCCCCTGCATGCGGTCCTCCTGTGTGGACTGTACTGCGGCTTCCGTGTCTGCCGATCGTTCTTGACTACTCATAGTTACTGCTGTTGTCGTTCCCGTCGTCGCTGTTCGGCGCGCGGACTACGGACCCACCGCACCGCGCCGTTGCGCCACGCCCAGGCGAGTCCGACCACGAGCACCCCGATGAACACCAACATCGGTCCCAACGCCGTTGCCAACCCTGCACTCCCCACCGCATCGCGATAGATGACCGTCCAGGGGAAGATCAACACCGTCTCGATGTCGAAGACGACGAAGAGCAACGCCACCATGTAGTACTGGATGTTGAATCGGATACGGGTACTCCCGGTCGGGATCTCGCCGGACTCGTAGGCCGCACTCTTGCCCTGCTCGCGAACGGTGGGGCGAAGCAGGCTCGACACCGCCATCATCCCAATCGGGATGGCGACGGCCACGAGCGCGAGTGCGCCGACTGCGATCCATGGGTTTGCCATACGAATATCGAATCTCCGTGACAGCTAGTCGTTCGATACGCATGCACATAAGGGTTGACAACCCACTTTTTTGCTGGCGTCCTCGTTCGCTCACTCCCTGCGGTCGTTCGCTCACTGCGGGGCCAGCAAAAACCTGGACCAAAAACGCTCGCTCGCCTATTCGGCTCGCTCGCGCGTGCTACAGGGCCGCCGACCGCCCGTCAGTTGATTTCCTTACCGACGCGCCATCGAAATCGGCTGGTCGGCTGTCGTCGTGCCGCGACGGTAGCTTCACCGCTTCAGTGGAGACCCGGAGATTCGGCTGTTCGCTCACTCCGTCAGTCGGCTCATCTCCTCGTCGGAGAGGTCGATTTGTGAGGCGGCGACGTTGTCCGCCAAGTGGTCGGCGCTCGACGTACCGGGAATCGGCAACATTACGTCAGAATGCTGCAACAGCCATGCGAGAGCGACCTGCTGGTCGGTTGCGTCGTGGGCTTCTGCGACCTCCGAGACCGCTTCGCTCTTTTCGCCGAGGTCGCCTGACCCGAGCGGGAACCACGGGATGAAGCCGATGTCGTACTCCTCGCAGGCTTCGAGCACGGCTTCCGAGTCGCGATTCCCGACGTTGTACTCGTTCTGGACCGTCGCGATTTCGACGGTATCGCGGGCCTTTTCCAACTGTTCGACCGAGACGTTAGAGACGCCGACGTGATCGACGTGCCCTCCATCTTTGAACGCGGCGAAGCGCTCGATCGAGTCCTCGAAGGGGGTGTCGGGATCGGGCCGATGGAACTGATAGAGGTCGATCGAGTCGACCCCGAGGCGATCGAGACTGCCCATGAGCGCGTTGTCGAGGTAGTCAGGCTCGCCACACATCGGCCAGTCCCCCTCGATGGTGCGCCAGAGCCCGCCCTTCGTGGCGACGGCGACGTCCTCGTAGTCGGGACCGAAAGCATCTGCGATGAGGCGTTCTGAGACGCCGGGGCCGTACGAATCGGCGGTGTCGATCAGATCGATGCCGAGCTCCTTCGCTCGTCGGAGGACGTCTTTCGCTTCGCTCTCATTGTCGGGCGGGCCGATGATCCCCTCGCCGGTGAGGCGCATCGCGCCGAATCCCAGTCGGGTGACCGTCAGATCGCCGCCGATGTCGAAGGTACCGCTTTCGTTCTCAAGCATGTCGATTGACGGTAGGACGACGCCACGGATAGCCGTTGGCGAAGCCGGCAAGACCGTCGTTCGTCGTCGGTGCGAACGACCACGGGTCCAGTGCCCGAAAGTACTGTTCTGCGCTCTCACCGTCGCGAGCGAAGCGGGGTTCGTGGCTCGAAAGCCAGCCCCCTGGTGGCGAGGGGGCTGACTGCGATCACGAACGATAGGGCGACAGGGACAACGGCCCCGTGACGGATGACCTGTGACGTTCGGGTCGGTGCTGTAGCAGACATAGGTCCCCGCCGCTACCGTCCCGTCTCTAACCCGTGCTCATAAAACTATCCGTCCAGTGATAAGATATGTACCGCTCCCCTGCCCTTAATTCCCCCGCGGAACTGTCGCCGATGAGCCTCGGCAGTCTCGATGCTATTCCTGAGATCCTCGCATGAGTGAGCGAAGGCTCGAACGAGACGGCGGGTTTGCTCCGACGAAGCAGTCGTGCTCGGCTGAGTAGCGCGCGGTATCTCAGTGCCCCGATCGGTAGCACAAAGCGTTTGTTCCCTTCTCGACGAGGGATTGTTGATGACCAACGGCCAGGGACCGGTTCCGTCTTCTGCGGACGCTCTTTCCCGCGGTGTGCTGCTCATCGGAGCTGGAGTGTTACTCCTCGTTGGAACGCTCACGATCAGTGCAGTGACGGCTCCTGCTATCGGTACCTCGGATCACGACGCCCAACCGAAACGAACGCTCGTCGGCTCACAGGGAGGTGGGACGGGGTGGCATCAGTACGGGGGCGTCTACCTACTGAACGGAAGCGACATCGTCTGGCGCGAAGACAGCGCGGACAGCTACTTCGACGTGACGAAAACCGAGAACGGAACGATCCTGGCGGGGTTCATGAACGGCGGGTACGACGCCTGTGGACCGTACGAATCACCGTGTACGCGCACTGGATTCCGGGCGATCGACCCCCAGCCCATTCCCCGAGTTATCGGCGAGTACGGGATTCCAGTGCGAACGAACAAAAACAGCGAGGTACACGACGTCGAGCGGCTCGACTCCGGTGAAGTCCTCCTAACTGATATGGAAAACGAGCGGATCTTCACCGTAGAAGACGGCGAAGTCACCTGGCAGTGGAACGCGAGTTCGTTCTACGACGCCCCGGACGACCCCACAACGACCGACTGGCTCCATATCAACGACGTCGACGCCATCAGTGAACAACGATACCTCGTTTCCGTTAGAAACGCCAATCAACTCCTCGTCGTCGAGCGAGGGGCGGGCGTCGTGGAGGTCATCAACGAGGAT
Source organism: Halobacteriales archaeon QS_8_65_32 (assembly GCA_003022925.1). Classification (GTDB taxonomy): domain Archaea; phylum Halobacteriota; class Halobacteria; order Halobacteriales; family Halococcaceae; genus PXQR01. The sequence continues at coordinate 34,372 of PXRY01000127.1, forward strand.
CGGTCCAACGAGAACGACGGGAACTGCCGACAGTCCGGCCAACTGCGTGATACCGATGGCGATGGTGACGTCCGCTGTGGGGACCCGTCAACTCTCAGTCACCAACATAATCCCCAGTGGCTCGGCGAGAACGCGGTGCTGGTCGCCGATAGCGAGAACGGCCGCGTCGTCGAACTTCACAACCGGAGCGGCGAGTGGACCGTCGCGTGGCAACTACAAGAGGCAGGCGGGGTCGGACTCTACTGGCCCCGCGACGCCGATCGGCTCCCGAACGGGAACACGCTCGTCACCGATACGCTCAACAGACGAGTCGTTGAGGTGAATGAATCGGGTGCTGTCGTCTGGAGTCATGAAACGGAGCGGATCCCTTACGAAGCGGATCGACTCCCGGCTGGCGAATCGGTTGGTGGCCCGACGTACAGCGATGCCGGAACGGACACGCGCCGTACCGATTCGGATATCCCTCTACTCTCGCCCCTGCTCGTTGGGATACAGGCCGTGTATCCGAGCCTCCCGATCTGGTTCGACGAGCCGCAGCTCTTGTTGACGCTCGTCTCGCTTGGCTGTGTTCTCAGTGGGATGGTCGCCAGATTTCGTGAATGAGAACACCCTGGATACTGCAATGCGTTTGGTAGACCACAGACGAATGTATCGTCGTTCGACTCTAGCTCGAAAGTCACCGCGGCTGACCATTCGATGACGGCGGGCATGATTCCCCGGCTCGCGTGGAGCGTGCTCGCTCCGCGTTTACACCGACCGACGGCGTCAACGACGCGCCAGCACTGATCCGCGCCGACGTAGGGATCGCGATCGGATCGGGGACCGACGTCGCCGTCGAATCGGCGGACATGATTCTCGTCCAGAACAGCCCGCTCAATGTAGTGCGGTTAATCAAGCTCAGCCGCAAGAGCTATCGAAAAATGCAGGAGAACCTCGTCTGGGCGGCCGGATATAATATCTTTACCGTCCCGCTGGCAGCAGGAATCTTAGCTTCGGTCGGAATCTCAGTACCTCACAAAGCTCCCGGTTAATTCCTTCTGAAGCGTGAACTCGATGGAAAGAATGGTGCCGAGCAATTGCTGAGGAGAGCGATTCGACACTGTGGGAACCGAACCTGTCGCAGCCGGCGGCATTCCGCCGCCGACGCGACGGCGTTACCACTCACCGAGCAGGCGTTCCTGGTCGGTAGATTACCGCTCGAAGCGGTCGTCGGGCGGTTTGTTCGCGGGGACGGCGCGCCGCACCGCGAGCGCCGTCTCCACTGCTCGCCGCACCATCCCGAGGAACTCGTCAAATCGCCACGGCCAGAGGCGTCGCGCGCCTTGGCGCGGCGACGCCACGTACTCCCAGTGCAGATACCGCCAGGCGCTCTGGAGAAGGAAGCTCACCAAGACGTACAGGAACCGCACCGCCGGGTTCTGCGTCGTCGTACTGCTTCCGGTTCTGTCGAGGAGTTCAGGATCGACTCAGCGACGCTTGGATTCGAAGGCGAAAAAGGGGTGTCGCGATCGTCGCAGTCGAAACCGCTCCTGCTACTCCCAGCGGTTTAGCTGAAATCGGTGTATACGCCAAGTTCAGTGAACACGCCGACGTTGATGGCGATGGTAAGGTAACCTTAGACGTGCAATACGACGAGAGGGCTGTTGAGGAAGCGGGTGTCAACGAGAGTACTCTCCAACTCTATGAGTTCAAGAATGGCAGATGGAGGAGGGTCGAGACCAGTTCGGTTGACACCGCTGCAAGCATTGTTTCGGGGACCGTCAGCAACCTCCCTGAGGAAGAACGGTACGGCACCACAGACTTTGAAAAGGGACGGGTCGTCGCTCTATTCGGCACATCCGACAGTGACGATGGAACAGGCGGCGACGATGAGGAGGGCACTGAGGATAATGAGAGTTCGCAGACTGATACGACGTGAACACTAGCGACCTCGACGAAGGGGACGGTCCAATCCTCAACGACAGAGACGGTCCAGTCAGAATCGACACAAGCAACCACTGAAACATCGATAGCAGTGGGAACAGCATCTGAAACCGATACTTCAACATCTGAGAGGGTTGCCATGGCGACAACGGCTGGAACCGGGACCGAAACGACTGAGGATACAACGACGGAGACAGCACGATCTGAGAGGTCCGAAGCTTCGGGTACAGACACGACTCCTAACAGGACTACAACGAATGCACAGGACGCGACTTCTGATACGACTGCAACAGCTACATAAAATGAGAGTGAAGGAACCGGAACTTCGACGACTGGTCCTGGTTTCGGTGTCATAGCAGCTATCATCGCGCTTGCCGCTACTGCGATGCTCGCCGCTCGCCGTACCTGAGAGAGAGCTTGCCGTAATAATTGAATGGTTCCTATAACTGGGGTGTCTTCACAAGCACTCTGGAGACTCTTGCTGGCGAACGCGAGTGTTCAGAAGGAAATCCTTCCTGACAAACAATCAGAAACCCCTGCACATTATGTCCTAACTCCCGTCATCAGAAGTATGATCCCCCGTAATACGCTCGTCCGCTTCTACGAGGACGAAGACCGCCGTCGGATATTCCTCACTGGCGAGGAGATCGAAGATGACCTTCTCGACGCTACCATCGAAGAACTTCGATCGCTCCCGAAGCCACATCTTGAGACCGGCGGTGAGGAGGCCTCCGCCTAAACGAATCCGAGCATTGTTCGCGAGAAATTCGACATAGCCAAGCAGTGAAGCACGACCTCGTATTCGATCCAAGCGCCGACGATAACGACTACCGCCGACAATAAAGGAGGCGTCGACCCTCGCTGTCTCTAAAAAAACCTCCATATACTCAAGACGCCCACCCCACTGGTACGCTTGATGCCGTCGTTAGATGTCATTACGGTTGGGAGTGCCGTCATCGACCACATCTATACACTCTCGAATCTAACCCGAACCCGACGGCGGCGCGTTCGTTCGTAGCTATACTACCGCTGCCGGTGGCGTCGCCGCGAACGTCGCCTCCGCACTCGCTGAACTGGAGCGCGA
>PXRY01000117.1 GCA_003022925.1 Halobacteriales archaeon QS_8_65_32
CCCTCGCCGCTGAACTCGCTGCGTTCGCGTACGACAACAGCCTCTATTTCAGCGTCGTCACATTCACTACGCTCGGCTACGGCGACAGTAGCCCCACCGGTGGCCTCGCCCGATTGCTCGCCTCCGCCGAAGCGGTCTCGGATGCCTTCTTCGCCGCGCTGTTCGTATTCACGCTCGGCCGTCGAGTTACACGTTAACGACGGTCGGTCATCGGATGTCAGCGATGAAGCGTGAACTCGACCGGCCGCCGTTCGGCCTCGTAGTACGCCTTTGCGAGATCGTCTTCCGACTCGCAAACCGGCACGACGCGCGTCCCGACCGACGCCGATAGCGGCGACACGTCGAACGGATACGGTTCGATCCGCACCGATCCCGGTCCGACCGGCGCGACGCGGAGGTCCGTGTTCTCGCCGCTTTCGGTCGGCACCGGCCCGATCTCGGTTTCGGCGAGCGTGACGCTCCGACAGAGCGACAAGGAAAGCGTATCGAACGTCTGGAGGAGTAAGTATGCCTCGCGCAGCCGACTCCGACCGTCGATCGACTGCGCCGCCGTCTCGGTGTCGCCGGTCTCGTGAAGCGCGTCGAGGAACGTCAGTTCGCGGTCGTCGACGTACTCGCGGTAGCGCTCGGAGTCGGCTAGTTCCGCGGCGACCTCGCGCTGAAAGGCCTCCTGTTCGGAAACGAACTCGGCGAAGGGCGGATCGTCGGATCGATCGGGGATCCCCGGCCGGGAGCCGTATGCGCTGCGTCGGAGGCCGGCGGCGTGCATCGAGCACAACAGCCCGGCGTACCGATCGACCGCCGCGACGGCGGTGACGCCCTCGGCGTAGAAGGTCGTCCACGAGTCGGCGGGCACGCCGATGAAATCGACGACCTCGCCGCCTTCCTCGTCTTCGATTCGGGGTGCCATGTCGTACTCCGTCCAGCCGTGGTCGTGGCGCTCGGCGACGACACACATCGCGTGCCACGGGTCGGGCCGAGAGAACGTTTCACTGTTCCAGCGAGCGGCCAGCTGTCCCGACAGCGCCGCGTGGTCGGGTTGGGTGACGAAGCGGTACCGGTCTGCGGCTTCGGTGACGATCATCGTCCGACTATCGGTCCCCGTCGTTTTAGTTCGGTCGCCGATTGCCGCTTAACGGGCGTCCGAATCGACGCTCCGACAGTTCCCTCCCGGTACGCTCACCACACGAGTCGAACCCGGTCCCCTACCGAGAGCCCGAACACTTCATTGCCTCGACCCTGATTGACCGCACACTCGACGCTGCCGTGACTGCCGACCGTCAGGACCCGTTCTCCCGGCCCGACCGCGGCGTAGGTCCGTTCCGCCGGCGTCGGCTCGCCGTTTACCGTCACGTCCTCGCTGAAACGGTCGTCAAGGACGGTTCCCGGGAGATTGGTAATGACGTTTCCGAAGCCGTCGACCGCGAGCACCTCGCCGGTCGCTTCACTCTCTGCCCCGTCGTCGCGTCCGCTGATCTCCGGTTCGGGGAAGGCCAGGTCGGTGTGTCCCGTCGTCGGGGTCGCCCGGTCGAGCGTTCCGGCGTTCGCGACGCCGGCGTCGTGAACCGCCGCAGCCGCCGGGGCGAAGACGTCCCGCCCGTGGAAGGTGTGGCTCGCCGGGTCGTCGACCTCCCAGGTGAAGACCTCGACGTTCTCGTCGGCGTCTCCCTCGTCACTCCTGCCGGCGCTCTCGTCCGTTCGCTCGGCGGCGAGCGCGCGAGCAGCGGGCAGCAGAACGCCGTTGTCGGGTCCGACTAGCGCGTGGTCGCCCGCCCGGACGACGAGCGCCGCCCTGTCGGTGCCGACGCCGGGATCGACGACGACGAGGTGAACGGCGGGCGGGAAGTACGGGAGGACTTCGCGCAGCCAAAAAGCCGTTACCCGGACGTCTTGACGCGGGAAATCGTGGGCAACGTCGATGAGCCGAGCGTTGGTCCGCAAGCACAGGACGCCTTTCATTGCCGCCGGGTACGGCGAACCGAAATCGGAACTGAGGGTAATCACGGCTTCGTCACCCGCTGGGATCGGCGTCCGAGCCGGCGCGATCGGTGACGCTTACGTTCAACTCATCGATGTCCTCGACGCTCTCGACGTTTTCGGCCTCTACGCCGTCGCTGCCGTCGAGTCGTTGGAGGCGCTCTTCGCCGTCGAGTTCCGTGATTACCTCGACAGCGACGTCGGGGACCAACTCGTGCCAGTCCTCGCCGGCGATCATCCGTTCTCTGATCTGCGTACCTTCGAGTACTTCGCGGTGGAACATCGGCGACTGGTGGACGGGGACGCCGGCTTCCTCGAACAGCTGGATCACCAAGGGGTTGTTCGAGTACGCGACGTCGAAGCGCGGACACATGCTGGAGACGTGGCTCACCCAGACCGCGTTGCGGTCGATGTCCTCGATCGGGACGACGTAGGTAACGAGATCGAACTCCGCGAGCGCCCGCGTGATCATCGTGATGCGCTCGCCGGCGGTAAAGGGATCGTGGGTGGTGTGTGAGACGTCGGCGCTACCGATGCCGAGGACGAGCTCGTCGACCTCGTCGGCGATCCGTTCGACCATCGTGTGGTGGCCCTCGTGATAGGGCTGGAAGCGGCCGATGTAGAAGCCACGGCGCATACCGGCCTCTACCCCCGAACTGTTATAATCGACACGGCTTCGCCACGGGCGGCGATCGCCGGGTACCGATCACCGGCCACCGTCGCCAGGTGCCGGTCACCGATCGCTACCGTCAATGGACGCCGACCCCTCGCCGTCGGTATCGACCGCCGGTATCCGAGCCGGCACCGACATGCCGAGCGGGCCGGCGGCACGGAGTCAGCGGCCCCGGCGGACTACGTATCCGGAGACCGATAGCTCAGGCGCTCCCTTCCGCCCGTGTCAGCAGCACGTGTCGATCGCCTGATCGGAGTTCCCTCGGCGGGTTTTCCCTGCCGGCAACCCCCCTCGGAGGGGAGAAAGTATATGAACGGATAACCCGTTATTTTCGGTAGCGGAACGCCCTACCCTATGAGTAAAGAGACAGACACTGACGACGCTCCCCCACGAGGGACGGCGGCCGACTCGGAGGCACCCACGGAGGATGGGACCGACGAGGGCAGCCAAGAGGAGGGACTCGGTGACGGGGTCGAAGTCGATGTCAACGGCGAGGCGGACCTCGAAGCCGACGAGGACGGCCTCTTAGGTGGCCTCGGCGTCGATTCGACCGCCGATATCGAAGTCCCCGACAGGCTCGTCGATCAGGTGATCGGCCAGGACCACGCTCGCGACATCGTCCGCAAGGCGGCCGAACAGCGCCGCCACGTGATGATGATCGGCACGCCCGGCACGGGCAAGTCAATGCTCGCAAAGGCAATGAGCGAACTCCTCCCGAAAGAGGAGATGCAGGACGTCCTCGTCTATCACAACCCCGACGACGGCAACGCCCCCAAAGTCCGCACCGTGCCCGCGGGCAAAGGCGAACAGATCATCGAGGCCCACAAGGAAGAAGCCAAGAAGCGCAACCAGATGCGATCCTTTTTGATGTGGATCATCATCGCTATCGTGATCGGCTACGCCCTGCTTATCGAGGGCGCGGTCCTTCTCGGCGTGCTCGCGGCGGGTGTCATCTACCTCGCGTTCCGGTACGGCTCCAGGTCGAGCGACGCGATGATCCCGAACCTGCTCGTGAACTCCGCGGACACCCAGACCGCGCCGTTCGAGGACGCAACGGGTGCCCACGCCGGCGCACTGCTCGGCGACGTCCGTCACGACCCGTTCCAGTCCGGCGGCATGGAGACGCCGAGTCACGACCGGGTCGAGGCCGGCGCGATTCACAAGGCGAACAAGGGTGTGTTGTTCCTCGACGAGATCAACACGCTCGACATCCGCTCCCAGCAGAAGCTGATGACGGCGATCCAGGAGGGCTCGTTTTCGATCACGGGCCAGTCCGAGCGGTCGTCAGGTGCGATGGTCCAGACCGAACCCGTCCCGACGGACTTCATCATGATCGCCGCGGGGAACCTCGACGCGATGGAGAACATGCACCCGGCGCTTCGCTCGCGGATCAAGGGCTACGGCTACGAGGTGTACATGGACGACACCATCGAGGACACCCCGGAGATGCGGCGCAAGTACGCGCGCTTCGTCGCCCAGGAGGTCGACAACGACGGCCGCCTGCCGGCGTTCACGCGTGACGCCTTAGAGGAGTTCATGCTCGAAGCCCAGCGCCGCTCGGGCCGGAAGGACCATCTCACCCTCGAAATGCGTGATCTGGGCGGGCTCGTCCGCGTCGCGGGCGACATCGCCCGTGCGGAGGACGCCGAGTCCACCACGCGCGATCACGTATTGCAAGCCAAGCGCCGTTCGCGCTCGATCGAACAGCAACTCGCCGATACGTTCATCGAGCGCCGCAAGGACTACGAACTCACCGTCGCCGACGGCGACGTCGTGGGTCGGGTCAACGGCCTCGCAGTGATGGGCGAGGACTCGGGTATCATGCTCCCGGTGATGGCCGAAGTCACCCCCAGCCAGGGTCCTGGCGGCGTGATCGCCACGGGCCAGTTGAAGGAGATGGCGGAGGAATCGGTGCAAAACGTCTCCGCGATCATCAAGAAGTTCTCCGATACGGACTTGAGCGAAAAGGACGTGCACATTCAGTTCGTCCAGGCCGGTCAGCAGGGCGTCGACGGCGATTCGGCGTCGATCTCGATCGCCACGGCGGTCATCTCCGCATTGGAGGACCTCCCGCTCGATCAGAACTTAGCGATGACCGGCTCGCTGTCGGTCCGGGGCGACGTGCTCCCGGTCGGCGGCGTGACCCACAAGATCGAGGCCGCGGCGAAGGCGGGTCTCGATACGGTCATCATCCCGGCAGCGAACCAGCAGGACGTGATGATCGAAGACGAGTACAAAGAACAGATCGACATCGTGCCGGTCAGCCACATTTCGGAAGTGCTCGAAGTGGCGCTCGCCGGCGAGACCGAGAAGGACTCGCTGGTCGACCGGCTCAAGTCGATCACCGGCTCGGCGCTCGACAATCAGCAGGTCGGTCGCGGTAGCCCGAGGCCCCAGTAAGCGTGGTTCGGTGGGCCGCCTTCGCGGGGCTCACCGTGGTTTCGGTGTCGCTGTTTCTCGCGCTCGCGCGTGCTTCACAGGCGATGATGAGCGGTCCCGACGCTGCGAACTCCAATTCGTTCGATAGCGACGACGACCTCGCCGGAGACGACACCGAGGAGCCGCGAACTGATACTGACGTCACTCCGACCGACGAGCGCTTCGCGCCGAGCGCTGGTATCTACTCGGGTTCCGACGGCCACGAATCCGGCCCGGTTCCCGGCGACGGCCACGATATCGGCACGGGCAACGGGCAAGTGAACCGCACCGACGACGGCGACCACTTCGACTCCGGTAACGATGTCGAGGGGGCCCCGACACCGATCGACTCGTTGTCGACGGGTGCTTTGCTTCTCAACGTCGCGTTCTCCCAGGGGGTATTCGGCGGATTGGTACTCATTGGTGCGTGGTACACTGAGGTCCCGCTCGCCGCGCTCGGTGTCTCGGAGGTCGGGGTCAGTACATTGGTTCTCGGCGTCGGCGCGGGGACCGCATTATACGCGGGCAACGAACTCGCCGCGGCGGGCGCGAACGCGCTCGGCTTCACGCCGCCCGAGAACCTCCGCGAGACGCTCGCGCCCGATTCCGCGGCCGGCTGGGTGCTGTTATTGGTCGTGATCCTGCCGGCGATCGCGTCCGTCGAGGAACTACTCTTTCGGGCCGCGCTGATCGGCGCGCTGAGTGCCGGCTTTGCCGTCTCGCCGTGGGCGCTCGCGATCGTCTCCTCGATCGCCTTCGCGCTCGGGCACGGCGCACAGGGGTCGCTCGGCATGGTCGTCACCGGCTCGCTCGGATTCCTCTTAGCCGCGATCTTCGTGCTCACTGGAAGCCTGTTCGTCGTCGTGGTCGCGCACTACCTGGTGAACGCTTTGGAGTTCGTCGTGCACGAAGGCCTGGGCATCGAGTGGTCGGAGTAGCTGGGCAGTATTAAGTTAGTGACAGCGAGACGGAAGAGCCGTGCAGAACGGTTCGAAAGCCCCCGATACGCTCGACTTACGGAAGACGGTCCTGCTCGCTCCCTGCGGTCGCTGTGCGGGCTGCGACTTCCGAACTCTCACTCGCTCACGCTGTTCGCTCGCGAGAATCGGGGGCTCGCTGGCGCTCGCTCACGAGAACGCCGAGCGGTCGGCCCCTTTCAGTCCCGCCCAGGGCGATCGTTCGGCAGGCAATTGCATAAGTTAACACTGTCAGTAGCCGGTCCCAAGCACTGAACTCCCGGTCTGCGGTCCGCGGTAGCACTAACAGTTCTGCCGCGAGCGAGTCGGAGACGAGCGAGCGGTTTTTTGGTGCAGATTTTTTGGAGGAGCGGTGCGCGAGCCCAGCGAGCGCACCCGACGACAAAAGGTGTGGTTACAGGCCTTCGACCGATCGCAATCGTTGTTCGACCTGCGGCGGGGCGGCGCTCGGGCCGTCGCGCACCCGGTGGTCGGGGACGAATATCGGCACCGGGTTCTCGTCGAGCGCCGTCCGCACTGCATCCAGGTCCTCGTCGCTTTCGGGATCGAGGTCGGAGATCGTGCTCGTTAACCGTTCGACGGACGCTTGCTCGCCGTATGAAACCTTCCGAACGGCTTCCAGGACCGCCCGCTGGTCAGTCGGGACAGTGAGCGCAATGGTGACGTCCGAGAAATCCGATCCAGTGCCCTCCAGGTACTCCTCGATCCGGTCGAGTAACTCGTGTTCGTTCTCGGCGTTCGCCTCCGACGAGCGCGGGAACGACACCGATACCACCTGGTCGCTCGCGATCCCGATCTGTACGTAGCAGTCGAGATACGACGACTCGCGCGCGTAGATACCGGATAGCTCATCGCTCATATCTCCCCCAGGCGCATCAGCGGCTTGAACGTTCGCCTCGGTGAGCCAGCAGTGTTAGCTTAGCAGCCCTGAAAGTGACAGAGGACTGCACTGAACAGTTCGAAAGCCCCCGACACGCTCGGCTCGGGGGGCTTGCTGCGCTCCTCGTCGCTCCCTGCGGTCGCTCCTGTGAGACAGCTGCGTAACGTAACACCGCTGGCGAGCTAACCCGCTCGTTCCTGCTGGCGCTCCCGTCGGTATTTCCCCTTTCGTCGCCGCCGCCCTCCCGGCCCGATGGCGCAACCCTTATGTTCAAATGCGTGCATCGATGTACATAGATGAACGTCGAAAGCGACCTCGACCCGGCGGTCGCGTCGATTCTCGACGCCGCGCGGGATCGTCCCGGCGGGAATCGACGACTGTCGGTCGACGCCCGGTCGTTGCCCGTGGCGCTCGATCGCGCTGCGGCGAGTGGTAGAGTACCGGTGATCGCGGAGATAAAGCCCACCAGTCCGACCACCGACAGTCGGCGCGACGACGATCCGGTCGAACTGGCGAAAGCGATGGTCGCCGGGGGCGCGGCGGCGCTGTCGGTGCTCACCGAGCCGAACTCCTTCGGCGGGTCGCCCGAAACCCTCCGGCTGGTTCGCGAGGCGGTCTCAGTGCCCGTTCTCCGCAAGGACTTTCTCCTCGAAGAAGCCTACTTGGATGTCGTTCCCGCCGACCTCGCCTTGGTGATCGCCCGGTTCGTCGACGACCTCGATTCGATGGTACGTGCGGCCCGCGAGCGCGGGATGGAACCGCTCGTCGAAGTTCACGACAGAGCGGAACTCGAAGCGGCCGTCGCGGCCGGCGCGACGATCGTCGGGATCAACAACCGCGACCTCGCGCGCTTAGACGTCGATCTCGACACCTTCGAGCGGGTCGCACGCGCGGCTCCCGAGGACGTGACGCTGATCGCCGAAAGCGGAATCAGTAATCGGGAAGACATCGCGCGGATGCGCCGAGCGGGTGCGGACGGCCTGTTGATCGGGACGGCGATCATGGATGGTGACGTACGAGCGAACACCGAACGACTGACACGGCCGGCGGTCGGTGAGAACGTATGAGCGAACGTCGAAGCCGATCGGAGGGTACGGGCAGGTCCAGGTCCGAGTCCGGGTCCGGGTCGTCGACGGCGCGACGGCCGGGGACATATGGAGACTACGGCGGCCAGTACGTTCCCGAGGCGCTGATGCCCGCGATCACGGAACTCGACGACGCCTACGAGCGCTACGTCCGCTCGAACGCCGGGGGGTTCATGGACGAGTTCGCCTCGCGGATCGCCGACTTCGGTGGGCGGCCAACGCCGCTACAGTACGCCGAAGAACTGAGCGACCGGTACGACTTCGACGTTTACCTCAAACGCGAGGACCTCCTTCATGGAGGCGCGCACAAGCTCAACAACGCCCTCGGGCAGTGTCTACTCGCCAAGTACATGGGCAAAGAGCGGATCGTCGCAGAAACCGGTGCCGGGCAGCACGGCACCGCCACCGCGATGGCCGCCGCCCACCTGGGGCTCGACTGTGAGATCTACATGGGAACGCGGGACATCCGCCGCCAGCGCCCGAACGTCTTCCGGATGCGGCTCAATGGCGCGGAAGTGAACCCCGTCACGGCCGGCCGCGGCACGCTCAAGGAAGCGATCTCCGAGACGATGCGCGACTGGGCGACGACGGTCGAGGACACGCATTACGTGATCGGATCGGTCGTCGGCCCCCACCCATTCCCGGCGATGGTGCGTGATTTTCAACGAGTTATCGCCGACGAGATCCGCGAGCAAAGCGAGGAAAAATTCGATTCGCTTCCGTCGAGTGTCGTCGCGTGTGCCGGCGGCGGATCGAACACGATGGGCGCGTTTGCCGCCTTTGCGGGAGACGCTGAGAACGGGGACGCCGCCACCGACACCGCCGACACTGCCGACGGGGCCGACACCTCAGCGGTCGGACTGTTCGCCGTCGAGGCCGGCGGGTCGTCGCTATCGGTCGACGAGGACAGAGGAGTGGCACCGAACTCCGCGTCGCTCTCGACGGGGTCGGAGGGCGTGCTCCACGGCGCACGAACCAAACTACTGCAGGACGGCCACGGACAGATCATGGAATCGCACTCGATCTCCTCGGGCCTCGATTACGCGGGCGTCGGCCCGGAACTCGCCCACCTCGTCGATACGGGACGGGTACAGGCGGTCTCGGTCGACGACGACCGCGCGTTGGAGGCGTTTCACCGGCTCTCACAGAACGAGGGGATCATCCCCGCGCTCGAAACCGCCCACGCGATCGCTTGGCTCGACGACGCCGACCCCGAGGCGGTCGGCGACCGCGTGGTGGTGAACGTCTCCGGGCGCGGCGACAAGGACCTGGAGAGCGCGCTCGAAGAGACGGCCAAACGTGACCTCGACATCGCCCCGGACATGGACGTCTTCGACGCCGAGGCAATGACAAACGGATCCAGCGACATCGACGTGGAGGACGAGTCGCGGTGAGCGCAATCGGTGCGGCCTTCGCCGACGAACCAGCGTTCGTGCCCTATCTGGCGGTCGGCGACCCCGACGCCGACGCGAGCGTCGAGTACGTGAGAGCGCTCGAACGCGGCGGCGCGGACGTGATCGAATTAGGACTACCTTTCTCGGAGCCGATCGCCGAAGGGCCAACGATCCAGGACGCCGTCGTCCGCTCGCTCGACGGCGGAATGACTCCCGCCGCGTTTTTCGAGACGGTCTCGCGTCTCGACGTCGACGTGCCGCTGGTCTGTATGACCTATTATAATCTCATCTACCAGTTCGGCCGCCGGACGAGCGGCGATCCTGGTCCGGAGGCGTTCGTCGAGCGCGCCGCCGAGGTGGGAATAGACGGGTTCGTCGTCCCCGATCTCCCGGCGGAGGAAGCCGGTCCCCTGCGGACGGCGTGCGATGAGCACGACCTCGACCTGATCTTTATCGTCGCGCCGACGACGCGGGGCGAGAGGTTAGAGCGGATCATGGCCCGGGTGTCGGGGTACGTCTACGTCCAGGCCCGCCTCGGCGTGACCGGCGCGCGCGCGGACGTCTCGACCCGGACGGCAGCAAGCCTCGATCGCCTCGCCGACTGGGACGTCCCCAAAGCGGTGGGCTTTGGCATCACGACGGGCGATCACGCCCGCGAAGTCGTCGCGGCGGGAGCCGACGGCGTGATCGTTGGCAGCGTCCTGGTGGATCTGATCGCCGAGGGCAACGAGGCCGGCGATCCGGTCGAGACGGTCGCCGACCGCCTCGAAGCGAAAGCACGGGAACTGAAGCAGGGAGCGCTCGACGGAGCCACCTCGAAAACCGGCGTTGAAGCCGACGGCGGAGCGGGACCCGAAACCGGAGCCGAGCGTGAAAGCGGGACCGAGCTTGGAACCGAAACCGAAGTCGGGGGCAGGACCCAGGCCGGGACGGGAACCGACGCCGGAACGCGACCGGAACGCAAATAACGATCCTTGTTAGACTGTCGCGTATCATGAACACGGGCACATCGGCACGACTGGAGCGTATCGGAACGGACGGTCGCTACGTGATCGTCCCGATGGATCACGGGATCACCTTGGGCGCGGTTCGCGGGCTCGTCGACATCGAGGGGACGATCGACGCCGTTACTCGGGGCGGTGCGGACTGCGTTCTCACTCAGAAGGGCATCGCGCCCCGCGTCCACTCGAACAGCAATGGCGCGGGCTACGTCGTCCACCTGAACGGCTCGACGGCCGCCGGCCCGGATACGAACGACAAGCGAGTAACGGGCACCGTCGAGGAAGCGCTCCGGGTCGGGGCCGACGCCGTCTCCTTTCACATCAACGTCGGCAGCGACTCCGAACCCGGCCAGATCGAGTCGCTTGCGCGCGTGACCGACGTCGCTTCCCGCTTCGGCGTGCCGGTGCTCGCGATGACGTACGCGCGCGGCCCAGGCGTCGACGAAAGCGATCCCGAGGCACTCGGTCACGCCGTTCGTCTCGGCGAGGAACTCGGTGCCGACGTCGTGAAGACGGGATACAGCGGCGACGCGGCGAGTTTCGAGCGCGTCGTCGAGTCCACGCGGTTACCGGTCGTGATCGCCGGCGGCGAACCCGAAGGCGACCGGGCCTCGCTCGAAGCGGTACGCGGGGCGATGGACGCGGGCGCGGCGGGCGTCTCGATGGGCCGGACGGTCTTCCAGCACGACGACCCCGAGGCGATCACCCGCGCGGTCGCCGGCGTCGTCCACAAGGACCTGTCGGCGACCGACGCCCTACGCGAGGCCGGCCTCGCCGTCGAAGCCTGATTTCGACCTCGCTGCCGAGGACTGAGCACTGATCTCGTCGCCGAGACCTGGCGTCGCTTCCGCGCCCGGATTCGGGTTCGTTCCGTAAGCCATCCGAAGAGCTTAGAGGCCGCGACACGGACGCAGGCGAACGGATGACCGAAGCGGGGCCGCGCCGTCACCTCGCGGAGAAGATCGCCGGCGAGATCGTTCTCAGCGACGACCCCGGCGCGACGCTACGGAAGTGGCGGACGGATTTCTCGATCGCCCAAACCGACCTGGCCGCGGAACTCGACGTCTCGCCGTCGGTGATATCGGACTACGAGAGCGGCCGCCGGGAGAGCCCGGGGATCGCCGTTGTCCGCCGGGTCGTCCGCGGGCTGCTCGACATCGACGAGCGACGCGGCGGCGATCGCATCCGCCAGTACGCCCGCGTGCTCTCAGCGGGGTTCGAATCGGACATCGTCCAGGACCTCCGGGAGTACCCGACGACCCTGCCGTTAGGACGCTTTTACGAGGCGGTCGGAGCCGAAGAGGTAGTTCCGGGTACGGCCGCCAAGATCGCCGGCCACACCGTCATCGACTCGATCGAGGTGATCACGCGGCTGTCCTCCGGGGAGTTCGACCGGCTGTACGGCCAATCGACCAACCGCGCGCTCGTGTTCACGAACGTCACGCGCGGGGAGTCGCCGTTGGTTGCGCTTCGGGTGATGGCCCACACGCCGAGTGCGCTCGTGCTCCACGGCCTCAAACGGGGCGACCTCTGGGAGCACGCCGAGGCGCTCGCCCGCGTCGAGGGCTGTTCGCTCGCGCTCTGCGATCGCCCTCTCGCCGACGTCCTCGATGCCCTCGAAAATCTGCCGTGAGACGACGGGACGAAGAACAGGGAACCGAGACGCGATACGATGGTGGCGACCCCCGGAGCCGTTCGGTCGGAAGCCGTTCGACCGAACGACGAGGGTACACTGGGTGTGTCACTGACCCAATGCTTAGGCCGGTTCGGCTGGAAGCGGCCGGTATGAATCCCAGGGCGGTACGGTACTGCTGTTCTTCCTCGGCATCTGTCTGCTCGTCGGAGCGCTGTTCGCCGCGATCGCCGGGATCAGTTACGAGTTCGAGCTTCGGGCGACGTACGACGAAGCGCCGCTCGACGGCGGCGGGAGCTTCGCGAGCTACGAATCGCTCGAACCCGGCGGTAAGCGCATGATGCGTGCGGCGATCGACGGCCGGCGGTACGTCGTCGATCGCCAGGGGAAACTGCCCCGCAATGGCATCGGGGAACTCACCGTCCCGTACCGCGGCCGGTACTACAGCTTCAGCCGGCGACCGTTTCTCGATACGGGTACGTGGCCGGGCCGGGTAGCGGTCGGCCTCGCGCTCTGTGGGCTATCGAGTACGGCCATCGCGGTTCGTCGGGACATGCGGGCGCACTGATCGGCCGGTCGGGGCGATGGCGAGCCGAGGCCGAGCGACGATCGATCCGAGCGGCGAACGAAGGACGCTTCCTGCCGAGGCGCTAAGGACTGGGAAATGGCACGTCGCGACGAGTACTACAACAAAGCCAAACAGCAGGGGTATCGCTCCCGGTCGGCGTACAAACTCCAGCAACTCGACGAGACCGCCGGCCTCTTCTCGGCGGGCGACACCGTTCTCGACTTGGGCGCAGCGCCGGGCGGGTGGCTTCAGGTCGCTGCCGAGCGTGTCGGATCGGGTACCGTGATCGGCGTCGATCGCCAGCGAATCGACCCGCCCGCGGACGACGAGCGGGGACCGGGGAGCGGCGCAGCAGCGACGATCGAGACGATCCGCGGGGACGTTACCGACGAGCGAACGAGAGAGCGGATTCGCGAGGTCGCTGGAGGCAGTGGGACTGAACACGACAACGGGGTCGAGACGGGCGGTAAAAACGAGGCCGAAGCCGGAACGGGAGTCGCCGGAAGCGAGACCGCCGACCAGGCGGTCGATGTCGTGCTCTCGGATATGGCCCCGGACATGACGGGGACGTACGACCTCGATCACGCCCGCTCGGTACACCTCGCACGCGGGGCGCTCGCGGTCGCACGCGACGTGCTCGTCCCCGGCGGCGACTTAGCCGCCAAGGCCTTCGACGGAAGGGACTTAGAGGGACTGAAGAACGACATCGACGACGAGTTCGAGTACGTCAGGACCGTTCGTCCCGAGGCCTCCCGCGATTCCTCCTCGGAACTGTACCTGGTAGGCAAGCACCGACTCACCGCGCCGGTGCGCGCGGGCGACGAACTCGACGTCGAGATCGTGGACGAGGGCCGCGAGGGCGACGGTATCGCGAAAATCGAGGGTTACACGCTGTTCGTTGCGGGAGCCGAACCCGGTGAACGCCACCGAGTCCGCGTCGAGGACCTAAAGGCACGCTTCGGCTTCGCGACGCCGATCGAGTGACAATCGAGTGGCGATCGAGTAGCGGCCGAGTAACGGTCGATCGGCCGTCGATCGACGGCCGATAGGCAATAGGCGAGTCGGTCCTCAAAGCGGGCAGTAGCCAGTTAATCGGCTCCCGCCGTCGCGCTGCGATCACTTCCCTCGCGCGAGCGCACGAGGCCGACGACCCCGTAGACCAGCGGCGTGTCGAGCACGGCGATGAATATCTTTGCGACGTACTGACCGATCATCAGAGTTACGAGTATCGACAGCGGCAGTGCCTCCCCGATGCCGAAGAGAGCCGGCGCGAGCGCGAACGCGACGACAGTGAAGATCACCGTATCGAGCAGTTGACTCGTCCCCGTCGAGGCGACGTTTCGCAGCCAGAGTTTTCTCCCGTCCGTGTACTCGCGGATACGGTGAAAGGCGAAGACATCGAAGTTCTGGCTGACGATATAGGCCGACAGCGAGCCGAGCACGACGTTCGCCGAAAAGCCGAGCACTCGCTCGAAGAGCACCGGATCGATCGATCCCCGCGCGGCAGGCCACTGGATCGTCGCCAGAATTATCGCGAGGAGAACGAAGTTCATCACGAACCCGATATTTACCGCTCTGCGCGCGAACCGCTCGCCAAAGAGTTCGGACATACAATCGGAGGCGAGGAACGTAAACGCGTACGCGACCGTCCCGCCGGGCATCGCAAGCGTGCCCAGCAAGGGGACGGAGTATTCGAGCAGCTTCGACGCAGTGACCTGTGCGGTCACGAGCGCCGTAACGAACAGTGCAACGAGCGCGATCGGCCCGAGTCGCGGCGCGACCGCCGAACGGTCCTCACTCATTCCCGGCCGCTCCGTCGGTATCACCCGTGTCGACGAGTTCGTCGTCGGCCGATTCGCCGCCGGTGCCGTCCGCTCCGATACCCGCGCGTTCGAACCGGCCGTGGCGGTCGTCGATCTCGTCGAGCAGGTCGAGGGTTTTCCTGATCGACGCACGGATCGCCTCGCTGCGGTTGACAAACTTGCCGTCCTCGCCGACGTGGGTATCGAGGTCCGCGAGCAACTCGCCGGGCACCTCGACGCTTATCTTGGGCATACCCGGAGAACCCGTGGCGAATACTTAGCTATTGACGATCGGCTCCGAGCGGTAGCGACAGGCGATGGGTGATCGATGGCTAATGACGGCTGACAGGGCGACGATGGCCGAACACTCCGCAGCCGTCGGCGTCGAGCGTCGAGGAGGGGGAACAGTGAACCGGCGGGATTCGAATCAGTCGGCCGCCCGACCTCGGCCACCGGTTCGTCGCCGGCCCCCAAGCGTCGCAAGCCACAGCAAGCCGAGCCCGAGGCCGTAGACGAGCATCGTCGGGATGCCGATGATGAACATCATGAACACGCCTTGAGGGGTGGCGTACGCGACGATCGCGAGCACCGCGATGGTGACCTCGCGCCAGCGAGCGTACATCGCCCGGTAGGAGACGAGCCCGCCGCGATGAAAGAGCAGCATCGACAGCGGTACCGTTGCGAGCAGGCCAACGCCCGCCGTGGTGAAGAAGACGAGCCAACCGGCGGAACTGATCCGGTAGGCGATCACCATGCTCGCCCGCGTCGCGTCGGCGGCGAGCCAGGAGATGACCGTCGGAGCGATGAGGGCATACCCCAAGAGACTGCCGCCACCGAGCCCGATCACTAACGTGGCGGCCCATACCAGTAGCACCCGGCGATCCCCGCCGGCGAAGCCACGCTGCTTGAGCGAGGGCCAGGCGTAATAGAGCAAGAACGGCAACGTGACGATCGCGGCGGCGAGCGTACTGATCTTCACGTCGAAGACGAGCACTTCGACGGGGTGGAGGGCAACGACGTCGACGTTCGTCGGCGCAACGTTCGGGGGTAGTCGCGAGAGGAAATCGGACTTGATCTGGCCCACACCGCCCTGATAGAGGAAATAGAAGGTGCCCCCGAGCACCGCCATGAACAGTGCAACGAGACGGAAGGCCTTCGATCGGAGACTCGACGCGATGAAGGCGATGTCGTAGTAGTACCCGCCGATGTCCTCCTCGGTGGTTTCCTCCTCGGTGAAGGCGTCGACCACCCCGGCTGCCGTCCGGGAGACGGCGCTGGAGTCGGCGTCGCCGGTCCCTTGGTCGTCCCCGGCCCCGGATCCCGCTCCCTGATCGGCCGCGGCGTTTCCGGCGAGGTCCATCTCGCCGTAGGGATCGGCGGGTTCGGGTTCGAGGTCGGTGTCCGTGGCCGCGCCCGGTTTCTCGCTCGCGGACGTCCACCCGCTCGGCCACGGTTCGGGTTCGTGTTCGCTATCGGGAGCAACCGTCGCGGCCTCGGCGGTCGCCTCGGCGTGAGTTTCCGCCTCATCGAAGCGGTCGAGAATCGCCTGTGCCTTCTCGGATTCGCCCGCCTCCATCGCCTTGCGGGCGTCGGCGAGCGCTTCCTCTTCGCTCGTGTCGAGGAAGGCTTCTAACGGAGCGGCCCGCACGCCGGCGGCGTCTAAGTCGCTCACGTCGATCGCCGTCGGATCGCCCATTTGACCGCTCGGACCGCCGAGGCGGGGACGGCTCGCCGCCGCGAGGTCGATCGAGGTGTAGAGCACGTACGCGAGCGCGACGAGCGCGGCCAGAACGGTTCCGAGCGCGGCGAGAACGACGATCGCGAGGCCGCGCGGGAGTCCGAGTCCCCCGATAGCCGAGAGTACCGCACTCGCCGGTACCCCGACGGTGTAGCCGACCTCGGGGATCGTAACCGGGCCGGCGAGCGCACCCTCGATAGCGAGAATCAAGAGGCCACCGACGACGAGCGCGCCGATCAGTGCGCCGGCGACGACGGAGGTCCAGCCGTCCCTCACCGCCCGGCGGACGCTCACCCGTTGGCTGCTGTACTTGATCGCAACGACGAACTTCGTGAGCTTGAGACTGAAGCTGTACAGCAAAATCAGGGGCAGCGCCCAGAGGATCTGGGTGAAGGGGTCGGGCGGGGAGAAAAGCGCCCCGACGACGAAGATCGCGAGGACGGCGTACTTCCACTTCTCGCGGAAGGCCTCGTAGGAGACGACCTCCGAGTAGGCGAGCCCGCTCATCGCAAGCGGCAGTTGGGCTGCGAGGCCGAAGGACAACGTGAGCAAGAAGACGAACTGTGCCCAGAGAACGATCGAGTAGGTGGGTCGAACGCCCGTCTGGATCGCGTTCGAGACGAGGAAGTCGAACATGAGCGGAAAGAAGAGTTCGTAGGAGTACGTCGCCCCGGCGAGGAAGAGTAGTAGTGCCAGAAACGCCAGGGTGACGAGTTTCGCCCGGGAGAGTCGGGGCCACAGGCCACGCGAGCGAAGGGCGTCGCGGGAGTAGTAGACGAGCGGCGGCAACGCGATCAACACGCCGACGACGAGGCCGATTTTGACCTGCAACAGGATAACGTCGAACGGCGTCGTTGCGATGACCAAATTGTCCTCGGTAATACTGGGGCCCAACTCCCTGAACAGGTCCGCCTTGAGCTGATTCCAAACGAACAGGCGCAGCAGATAGAAGGTACCGATGAAGCCGATCACGAAGACGATGAAGACCTTCCGGAGGTGGCGCTGAACGGTCGCGAGCATCGCCCCAAGCGTCCGTCGGCCGTCGGCGATGGTCTGTTGAGTGTCCTCGTCGACGGCTCCTGACATTCTCGTGTATGTTTGCCGATTCTCGGTTATCAACCTTTCCGAACGTGCCGGTGTTCAGGCGAGCGGGCGGGCCGGTCGACCGCGGGCGGCTTCGGGGCCGGACGTCGAAAGCACTGGACGGAAGCGCCGCGTGCCGGTCGTTCGGGAAAGAAGAAGGCTTACAATAACACGACGGCTTCATTGGTGTGATGGCACCGGACCGCGAGTCCGCCGAGTCGCTTGACGACCGAGCGACGACGCCAGCCGCCCAGGCCGACGGCGGCGTTGACGCCGCCGCGGGCACCGGTGCTAGCACGGGTTCAGGGGCTGCCAGCGGCACAGGCGGGGCTCCCGGCTCGTCGGCACCGCTCGACGACGAGGAGATGCCCCTGAGCGATCACATCGAGGAGATGGTTCGCCGGCTCGGGATCGTTCTGATCCTCATGGCGATCGTGAGCGGAATCGTTTTTCCGTTCGGCGAGCGGATCATCAACTTCCTCTGGTACGCGATCTTGCCCCAGACCAATGACGCCGCTCCCCGGCTGTACGAGCCTTTGGCGCTCATCTTAGCGCGGCTCAAGGTTTCGACGCTCGCGGGGTTCGTAATCGCCCTGCCGATGTTCGTCTACCAGACCTACCGGTTCATGCGTCCCGGACTCTATCCGCGCGAGCGCAAGTACTACCTCGCAGCGGTCCCGACGAGCCTCGTTCTCGCGACGATCGGGGTGCTCTTTGCCTTTTTCCTCATCCTACCGGCGATCTTCACGTACTTTCTGACATACACCGAACCGGTCGCCGCGATCGCCTTCAGCCTCACCGATACGTTCGGGCTAATAGTGCTGTTGATGGGGACCTTTGCGCTCATCTTTCAGATTCCGCTCTTCATCATGCTCGCGATCATGATGGGGCTCACTACTCGGGTGTGGCTCACCGACCGACGGCTGTACTTCTGGGGGGCCTTCGCGGGGATTGCTTTCCTGTTCAGCCCCGATCCGACCGGGATGGCCCCGATCTTGGTCGCCGTCACGATGATCGGGCTGTTCGAGGGGACGCTCTTCCTGCTCAAGTGGACCGGGAATTAGGGACGTTTTGCTCTGCGCTCCGTTCGCTGTCGCTCACCCCGCTCGCGCAGTAGTCGCTCGTCTCCTCCGCTCGCTCGCGGTACGATCGCTTGTTCCGCAGGGCAGTTCTACAACTGAGCGAGGCGGCTATTGAACGACGAACTGCGAGCAGACTTATATTGGTGTACATGAATATTCGATTGTATGAGCGACAGCCGAAATCCGATACCGTACCCGCAGTTGATCTTCGCTCTCGGGGTACTTCGAATGGCGTTCACTACGTTCCGGCCGGAACCGTTCGGTATCGTCGTTCCGCTGTTGCATGGGGAATCCTGAGCGGCGTGTCGTGGTATATCGATCGAAGTCTCGCCGCACTCGGTTGGTTCTTGTTTCTTCTCATAGCTGTCGGCTTTCCGATCGCTCAGAACTGGGTAAGTGGCACACCGGCTTTGATCGTCTTGTTCGGCTGTTTGGTCGGTGCGTTCGGCCTGGTTATCGCTGACGCCTACTATAACGACCGTCACGAAGGATACGCTGCAGTATGAGCACCCTTTCGACCACGTGCATCGGCACAATAGGTCCAGTCGCGGTAGTGCCGCATCCGCGGGCGACCAGCGGGAGCGAGCGGTTCCCCGCGAACGAGCCGCGGAGCGGCGAGTGAGCGGCTTTTTCGTGCAGATTTTTTGGAGGAGGGGTGCGGGAGCCCAGCGAGGGCACCCGACGAGAAAAAGGTGCGAGGGTGTGTTTAGTCGTCCGTTGCGTCGACATGGCCTCGACGTCCGCGGTGTCGATATCGAAATCGATGCCGAACTCCACCGCGCGCGAGCGCCAGAACCCCTCGTAGCCCTCTTCGCGCTCCTCGGCGGTGCTCTCGCCGTCGTTCACGGGATCGAGTTTGACGTCGACTTCCTCGGTGAGCCGGTCGTCCACGTCGTCGCTGACGATCCCGCGGCGCATCGCGTCCATGAGCGCGCTCTTTTCCTGCTGGAGCACCCGGCGTTCGCCGACGAGTAACTCCTCGTGGCGTTCCCGGCCCGTTCGAGTTGTTCTGCGGCCTCTAATGCGGCGTCGACGGCACGAGCACGTCCGGTGAGCAGTTCGTATAGCTCCTTCGCGTCCGAGCGGGTCGCGACGCCGAGCCGGTCCATCAGTCGCGGCATCGTCAGCCCCTGGACGACGAGGCTGAACGCGGCGATCCCGAAGACCATCGCCCGCAGCTTCGCCTCCTGGGGGAAGTTCGGGGGTTAAGCCCAACACGAGGGCGATCGGGATCGATCCATGGAGGGCTCCCCAGACGAGGGCGTGTTGGTATCGAACGGAGACGTTTCGTCGCTGGACGCGGTTGACGACCGCGGCGAGCGGGTAGACGATCGCGATCCTGACGGCGAGCACGAGTAAGATGGCAGCGACGATGAGCCCGGCGTTCGCCGCCAGGTCACCGACGGGCGTGTTGATCCCGATCGCGAGAAAAATGAACGTGTTGACGATGAGCGCGCCAGTGCTCAGGGTGTTGAAGATCGAGATCTTCGTCCGGGGGCTCGTCGCGTGCTCCGCGCCGCGATTGCCGATAAAGAGGCCGGCGACGACCGTTGCGATCACGCCCGAGACGCATAAGTAGTGTTCGGCAAGCAGGAAGGGGCCATAGGCTGCGATGATCGTCAGTACGGTTTCGGTCATGTGCTCGTCGAGATCGACCATCACCCGATACACCGCATAGCCCGCAGCGATCCGTGACGGTGCCCGACGAACCCGTAACCAGCGCTAACAGCGTCGAGAAGACGACGATGCCGACACTGTCGTTGACGAGGCTCTCGCCTTCGACGAGCGTCGAGAGGCGTTCGGGCACACCGACCTCCTCGAACAGCGCGAGCACGCTCACCGGATCGGTCGGCAATACCATCGCGCCGAAGAGCAACGCGAGTATCAGGGGCAAGCCGAGCACGTACTGGCCGACCGCACCCAAGAGGATCACCGAGATGACGAGTCCCGGGACGGCAAGGACGAGGATCGTGAGCAGGTTTTCCTGGAAGGATTCGAGATTGGTCGTCGCCGCGCCCTCGAAGAGCAGCGGGGGGAGCAGTACGAGCAGGATGAGGTCGTGTGAGAGCCGCACGCCGAAGCGGGCCTGGAAGTCGGTGCCGAGCGCCCACCCCAACACCGAGATCGTAAGGCCCGCGAGCAGAAGGGCGATCGTGTGTAGGGAAAACGGCCGACCTTCGCGACGAACACCCCGACGCCCGCCGCGATGACGAATATCACGAGGAGCTCGATCAGCTCCGACGCGATCCCCACCTGCTCGGCTGCCATACCCGAACTACGGCCGCCCGGCCGTTAAAACGACTCGGCATACATCCGTACGGTCCGAAAGGTCACGGTTCGTCCCGCGACGGCGGGGCCGATCGGGTAATTCGGCCGGTCGGACACGCTGAGGCACGCCGGCACACACCGTTACACACCGCCACGGCTATCCGAGCCGACGGGATACGACCGCTATGTTCGATCGCCTGCGCGGAGCGCTGACCGGCAACAGCGAGGCCGGAGCACTCTCGAGGTCGGGCGATCGGGAGCCGACGGTTGGGCTGTTCGTCGATGGGCCGAACGTGCTTCGCAGCGAGTTCGACGTCGACCTCGACGACGTTCGCCGGGCAGCTACCGAGGCGGGCCGACTCGTCTGTGCGCGCCTCTACCTCGACGAACACGCCACGCCCGGGCTGATCCAGGCCGGCGAGGCCCGCGGGTTCGAGGTGATCGTGACCAGCGGCGATGTCGACGTGAGGTTGGCCGTCGACGCGACCGCGTTCGTCGCCGACGGCGTCGATACCCTCGCGATCGCCTCGCGCGATACGGATTTCAAGCCCGTCGTCGAGTTCGCCGCACGGCGGGGAACGAGAACGCTCGCGATCGCTCCCGGAACTTACGGCCGGTCGGATGCACTGCGTAACGCTGCCCACGGCGCCGTGACACTCGGGGAATGAGTTCATCCGGTCCACAAAAGCCGATCGGGAGGGAGAGGACGACCGGTCACCGAACCTGTAGGACGACTACCATTTATGACGGCGGCGACGAGTAGACTCGTATGGACGATCGAACCCGCGTGGTAGTGAGCGACCTCGGCGGCGGCCTCTTTTTCCTCTGGCTGCTCGTTCGGTTCTTGGAAGGGTGGCCGGACGAATATCTCGAGAACGCCGACCGTCGCTCGCTGCTCGTCGGCGCGGTCTGTG
Organism: Halobacteriales archaeon QS_8_65_32; assembly: GCA_003022925.1. Classification (GTDB taxonomy): domain Archaea; phylum Halobacteriota; class Halobacteria; order Halobacteriales; family Halococcaceae; genus PXQR01. Next base: position 21,494 of record PXRY01000117.1, read on the forward strand.
GTTTTTCGATCCAGTACGCGAGCGCGATCCAATCGCCCCGAAGTTAGAGCGCTATCGGTACCGCCTCGTCCGCTCGCTGGCCGTCACGGCCTCCCAGCGAGTGCTCGCGCGGGTAATTCCCCCGAGGACGTCGGTCAACGCCGGATACCTCGTCGGCGTCGTTTGTCACCGGATCGTCTTCGGCGCGTTCCGCCCCGTCCCCGAAGGCCGGCTTCGCTGGCCATCCGTTCTCGATCGGTTACGTCGATCGGATAGGGAGTCCTCGGCATGAACGAGAACACACGAGCCGTCCTGATCGATTTCGGCGTGAGCCTTCCGTTCGCCGGACTGCTGCTCCCGCAGATGTTCACACACCGTGACGAACTCGATTCGCGTTCGCTGCTCGCCGGCGCGATCAGCGGCTTTTCGACCGGATACGTGACTGAACGCGATCCGGTCGTCTCGCGGACGGAACGCTACCGGAATCGACTCGCTCAGTCGGTGATCCTTCACCTCTATCAACGATTGCTCTATCGGCTGTTCCCGTCGATGGGATCGGTTTCGGTCGGCTATCCGGTCGGCGTCGTCTCCTATCGCCTTTGCTTCGGCGTGATCCGTCCCGTCCCCGAAGGACGACTCCGACGAGCCTCGCTACTCGACTGGGTGCGCCGATCAAGGGAGGGGCTGCCGGCATGAACGAGAAGGAGCGCGTCGTTCTCACCGACCTCGCCATCGGTATCTCCATGCTCTTGCTCCAACGCCGCTCCTTCGAGGCACTAAACGAGAGACCCGATTCGCGCTCGACCGTGATCGGTGCTGTCGAAGCCTTCTGTTATCAGTACGTCGTCGAACACGACCCCGTTGCGTCGATGCTTGACTCGTATCCCGATCGGGTCGCGTTCGGCTTCGGTCGATACCTCTTCAACCGATCGCTCCCTCGGCTCGGCGTGTCGTCCGTATCGATGGGCTTCGGTGGGGGCGCCGGATTCGTTTGCTACTGCCTGGTCTTCGGCGCGATTCTCGACGTTCCGGAGAGCCGGTTCGAGCGCCCGTCGCTGTTCGATCGGTGGCGTCGATCGGAGAACGACCCCTCGACGTGAACTCGTGAGGCGACCTCCGCCGAGCGCGGGACGAGGGGCTTTTTGACTCGCCTTCGCTGTAATCCGGTATGGAATCCGATACGCCGATCCTCGACGATCACCTCCATCTCGACCCAGTAAACGGAAAGCCCCGCGAAGCGGTTGCCGACTTCGCCCAGGCCGGCGGCACCCACCTGCTCGTGCTGAACAAACCCTCCTGGACGCTCGGCGTCGACGTCGATCGGAAGGAAGACTTCCGCGAGGGGTTCGATCGCACGATCGAGGCGACCGAAACGGCGAAGCAGGTCCTGCCCGGCCGGGCCTGGACGGTACTCGGGGTCCACCCCGGCCTCATCAGCCGGTTGGTCGACGATCGGGACTTCGCGGTCGACGGCGCACGCGAACTGATGGAAGCCGGACTCGACGTCGCCGCTGAATACGTCGCGGAAGGGCGGGCGCTCGCGCTCAAGTCCGGCCGCCCGCACTACCCGGTTTCCGACGAGGTGCGCAAGGCCTCGAACCAGGTGCTGCGACACGCCCTGTCGCTCGCCGGTGAGCTCGATTGCGTTCTCCAACTGCACACCGAGGACACCGACGACCTCTCCGAAGTCGGCGAGTGGGCCGCCGAACGGGGCGTGAGCGAGGAGCGAGTCGTCAAACACTACGCCTCGGGACCCGTCTCGGGGGCAACGGCGAGCGTCATCGCGCGCAAGGACGAGTTGCGCGCGGCGGCTGACAGCGACGAGCCCTTCCTGATGGAGACGGACTTTCTCGACGATCCCGACCGGCCGGGCGCGGTGTTGGGGCCGAAGACCGTGCCCCGAAGGGCGCGCTGGCTGCGCGAGGAGGGCTACGGCGAGGCGGTCGAGCGGGCACACGTCGAGACGCCGGCGCGGGTGTACGGCATCGACCTGTCGGTACCGTCCAAGTAGTTTCCTTCGAGTGCAGCAACGAAAAGGTCTATCAACGGCCGAACGCACCGTCGGAGTATGAGTTCGTCCCCCGACGACTTCTACACCGAAGAACGCTGGCAGAACTGGATCGAGCGGATCGAAGCCGAGGAGATCGATCCCGAAGACGAGGACTCGGCGCGCCTCCTGCTCAACCTCCAGGACGACGCCGCGATCGCGATTACCCGCGTCGTCGGTGCCTACGACGAGGGCGAACTAGAGACTGAGGAAGCCCGCGAGGAACTCGCCGCCATCCAGGAGGTCGTCCTCGACGATACCGAGATCGACGACGAGGAAAAGGCGATGCTCATCGACGGCGTTCAGACCTCGCTGATCTGTGTCTTTTATGCCGCCGACGAGTACGTCGCGGAAGGCCCGGCCGACGACGCGACCGTCGAGGAGTACCTCAGGGCCGCCCGGGACGCCGAAGCCGAAGAGGACGTCGAAGCCGCACTGGGGTACTGCGCGCGAGCGGGCACCCTCGTCCTCGACGGCCAGGACATCGACATGTCCGTCGCAGAAGACATCGAGTACGGCCTCGTCGCCGAGTGGATCAACGGCCTCGACAGCCTCCAGAGCGCGACCCGGGACCCCGAAGTCATCGAGGAAGACGCCGGAGAGTAGTCCCGGAGTAGTCGAAGCAGTCTCGAAGCAACCACGAGGGGACACCGACGGGCCCGCTCGTTGCGCCGGGAGAACGGCCGACGATCGCCGAGGTCGTCGGTTCGGTCTCAGGGACTCGGCGACGTGATGGGCCCGACGGCGCGACGGGTCGACGGTTGGGCGTTCCGACGATCGAGTGGGCCAACGGTTCAGTGATCCAGTAACTCGGCGATCGAGCGGTTCGATGCATCCGATGTCGCTTCTCGTCGCCGCCCGCGGTAGGTTTATGAGCGAGAACGGGACCACCCCGCGGTATGAGCCTCCGCGACGACGAGCGCGCCCAGACCGTGCAGGTCGGGGCGATTCTGCTTTTAGGAACGCTCGTCGTCGCGCTGTCGGTCTATCAGATGACGAGCGTTCCCGGCCAGAACGCAGAAACCGAGTTCACCCATAACCAGGGAGTCCACGAACAGCTTCAGGAGGTACGCACCGCGATCTTAGAAACCGCCGCCGAGGGTACCGGCCGGTACCCTCGGCGGCGGTGGCGCTCGGGACCCGATACCGCGAGCGGATCGTCGCGGTGAATCCCGGGCCGCCGTCAGGAACGCTCCGAACCACTGATCTCAGTAAAGTAGCGATCGAAAACGTCGTCGCCGCGGGCGAGGGTGGCGTTGGGACCGAAACTCGTGACTTCTGGAACAGGACGACCACCAAACGGTACGCCTCAACGGCAGTGGTCTACGAACCCGATTACAACGAGTACCGCGAGGCCCCGAAGACCATCTACGAGCATACCGTACTAGCAAACCGGTTCGATAGTGCCAATGGAACCGATCTGCTGCTGTCGAATCAGACGCTCGTCGATGGCCGAGATATCACCCTCGTAACGCTCGATGGGTCGCTCTCGGAGGCCGGCAGCGGCACCGTCTCGGTCGATACCCGCCCGATAAGCGTCTCGAACACCGTTGTTCCGATCGAGAGTTCTGGAGAACCGATCACTCTCACACTGCCGACGACGCTATCGAAATCGCGCTGGGACGATCTCCTCGCCGGTGCGAAGTCCGTCGAGTCGATTTCGTATAATAATAGTACGTCACCTAACCGAGTGACAATTCGGCTCAAGCGAAACGAGACCTACCGGCTCCGGATGGCGAAGATCGGCGTCGGCAGCGGTGCATCGTCTACATCGGCGGCGTATCTCACCACCATTCCC
>PXRY01000118.1:0-18692 GCA_003022925.1 Halobacteriales archaeon QS_8_65_32
AGAGCCCGGCGTTTTACACCAACTACGGGACGAACGCGATCACGGTCGCGGCACCCGGCGGGGATGCATACCTGCCTGCCATCGGGGTCGACGAGAACGACGACGGCGAAGACGACTACGCCTGGTTCTACGATCTCGTGCTCAACACGACCGCCGATGTGACTTTCGAGGAGGAAGACGTCGACGATGACGACGGAAAGGAACCGGTCGGCTACCTCGGGGCCGAGCCGGCGTACGGCTGGAAGGCCGGCACCTCGATGGCCGCCCCGCAGGTCGCTGGCGCGGCCGCGTTGATCAAGTCGGAAAACCCCGACTACAACGCGAACCAGGTCGAAGCGGTGCTGAAACGCACCGCGGACGTACCCGACGACTACGACAAGGCGTACTACGGTGCCGGGTTCGTCGACCTGCTCGAAGCCGTCCAGGACTGAGCCGACGACCGAAGCCGGCGATCGGCGATCGATTTCAGTGCCGCGAGTCTACGCCTGTTGCTCGATCAGGTCCACGAGCACGGCCTCGTCCTGGACGCCGACGAGCCGTTCGGTCGGCTCGCCATCGGCGAACAGGAGTAGCGTCGGCACCCCACGGACGTTGTGCTGCTGGGCGAGATCGGGGTTCGCGTCGATATCGATCGTCGCTACGACACCTGGGGCGCGGGCCGCGACGCGTTCGAGTATCGGTTCGAGGGTTCGACACGGCCCGCACCACGAAGCCGTGAAGTCCGCGAGCACGACGTCGTGTCGGTCGACGGTCGCCTCGAACGAAGCGACGCCGTCGATGGCGACCGGTTCCGAGGGCGTCCCCCCCTCCTCGCCGTTCGAACCCGAACCGGTCCCGGTTCCCTCGGTGCCGGTGTCCGCCGACGAACCGCCGCCGCTGGCTTGCAGCCGTTCGAGTTTCTGCCGTCGGATCGCGTCGAGGTCACCGCTCGCGTCCGCTTCTTCGCTCATAGTCTTCGTAGGCACTTCGTAGGTTTAACCGTATGGCCCGCTTTCCGGCGTCGCGTTTAGTTTAATTGCCTTTGGGAAGCGAGCCGTCGGGACCGTTTCGGAAGCCCCCGGACGCTCGACTTCTGCTCACGGGCCGGAGGCCCGTTCGCATGGTCCGCGGGACTCTCCGAGTCCCGCGTGGTTCGGGAGAACGGAGTTCTCCCGTCATCACGAGAGAGCTTCGCTCTCTCGAACCTTGCGGTGCTTACTTCGCTGGGGTTCGTCGAGCGCGAGGTCGGCTCCGCCGACCTCGGAATCCATGGTCGTTCGAGAGAGCGGAGGTCTCTCGTGATGTTGTCAGAACGCGAAGCGTTCTGACTGCGAGCGGGATTGGAGGTCCCGCACTGAACGAAAGACGCCGGAGGCGTCTTTCGAACCACGGCGAAGCCGCCATGCGGTTGGCCCCTTCCAGTCTCACCCGCAGCGGTTGCTGTCGGTTTTCGTCGCGTAACTAAATACCGCCCTTTTCGGCCAGTAGTATTTGATTAGGTGACGGAGACAACGAACCATCTCGGGTGGGGCTGGAAGGGGTCGGGTATTTCCGAAACGATCTCAATGGCTTGTCTTTGACGGACTGCTAATCTGAATGATATCACTGTACTGACTCACTGCTCTCGCATGCGACGCTCGGCGCGTCGCTTCAGGCCGAGGTTCAGTTGCTCGAACCCCCGGGAACTCGCCCGCTCGAACCGGGTAACGACTGGATCGGCGAACGTACCCTCGAAGCGCTCGGTCTGGACGAAGCGGGTTCGGGGTTCCTCGTCGTCGGCCCCACCTGCCCCGCCCGCCCCGCCTCGAAGCCGGAAGGTATGGGTCGCCGTCAGGCCGGGCAATCGGGTCCGCCAGCGCAGTTCCCGCTCGGGAACCACCGAGAGGACCCGGGGGCGGGTGTAGATCGCGGGCAGACCGGGCAGCGAGAGGCGCACGCGCGGCCTGGCTCCCTCGCGGACCGGTCCGTCGTAGCGGATCAGGGGGTTCCACGCGCGGTACGCGTCGGTATCGACGAGCACCGACCACACCGTCCCAGGGTCGGCGTCGATCGTGATCGCCTCGGAGAGTTCGCACACGCCTACCGACAGGACCCCGACGGTCGAAAGGCTACCCCCTCTCCATCGAGACCATTGAGGCTGCCGAGGCGACGGGATCGTTACCGGGTCGATCCGAAGTCGGGTGACCCGTCCTGCGACCGATCGATTGACCCGGGTCGAAGCCGTAACACCGGCATGACGCGACACTGCGGCCGGGCGGAAATCGAGGCGACGCCGGGATCGCGGGCATGGGGAGTCGTAGCGTCTACGAGCAGCGCAGCGAGCGATCGAGCGCCGAGAGCACCGGGAGAGGTCGCAGCGCACGCGAGGTGGCCGCCGTGAGTTCGCCCGGACGGACGGTCTTCGCGATGGTATTGATCGTCGGCGTGATCGGGCCGGGGTTGGCGAACTACTTTCTCGCCCAGGCCGGCTACGGGACGCTCGGCACGGCGGTCTGGGCGTTCGGCTACGCGACGATGGTGTTCGTGCTCTGGTACGTCTGGGTGCGCCCGCTCGACCTCGCCGGACCGACGGGTGAGGGCGAAAGCAAGAGCGGAGGCACGGGCGAGGATCCGGATCGATAAGGGAACACCAGACGAGACGGGACGAGATGAGACGGAACGAGGCGGGATGAGATGGAATGATCGGGGACGTCGAAGGCGATGGTCACTGAAAGCGGATCGACGGGGTAGCGGAAGGTTGAATACCGTATCGCGGCGACGATACCGGAAGGGATGTTTACGCTACCGCTCCAGTTGATCGATAAGTTCCTCGTCCAGTACAACGTCGGACAGGCACTGTTGGCAGCGTTCGTTCTCTCGGTGCTTGCGACCTTGCCGTTGAAATCCCAGCGGCTGATCGCGGTCGTGACGATAACCTTCGGGATGATATTCCTGATGACCCCCGCGAGCCTGCAAGCACCGGCGTTTCTGTTCCTCGGGATCGGACTGATCGTCGTCGGACCGATGATCTACATCACCGCCGAGCGCTGAACGGTAGGTCGGATCGAGCCGGGGCGGATCGGGTCGTGCCGGATCGGATAAAAATCGGATCACGTTCGGATCGCGTCGAGCACGCTGGACGCCGAACGATCCGTCAGTCGAGGTACTGGGCTTCCCAATCGCGGCGCGCTTCGATCTCCCGGCTGCCACGTCGCGTTAAGGAGTAGTAGTTCGTCCGACGGTCGCGCTGGCCTTTCTCGACCAGTCCTTTGTCGACGAGGGTATCGAGGTTCGGGTAGAGCCGCCCGTGGTGGATCTCCTTTTCGTAGTATTCCTCTAGTTCGTCCTTGATCGCCAGCCCGTGGGGTTCTTCCTTGCCGGCGATGGTATATAGCAGGTCGCGCTGAAATCCCGTTAGGTCGTACATCGGATCTCCCTGTCGAGACGATACTATCTGAACCCCAATAAGTTTGCCGGCGTGTCGGCTAGTTGCCCTGTCAATCGGTAGAGCGAACCCGAGCAATGATGTCTGAAGCGCGGATTATCGACGTGACGGGTCCATTGGTCGATCAAGGTAGATGATCGGACAAGTGGTACGTACCGCACAGAACGCGAACGCCGCAGTAACGCGTCGGCTACGAATCGACTGTGCGAGGAGAAGCGAAGAGCGAGGATTCGGCGGCGCTGCTCGAGGGATCGGCGACATAACTGAGGCGATAGCGGTAGCTCGGATACGTAGCGTTTCAAACGAAAGCGACCGATGCGGGAGAAAAGCCCACGTCGGTCGCTTGCCGCCCTGAATTGGTCCCCGCTGACGCTTCGGCCCTCCAAGCGAAGCGTCGGCTGTATCTATTACGTACGACGACTTAAATCTACCGCCGTCCCGGACTGTCCCGAGTTCTTGGGGTCACATGTGTTCTTCTTCGAGTACCCACCCGAGCGCCCGGCGGTAGTGGGTGAACAGCTTCCGGACGCCCTCGTGGCGCATCTCCTCGTCGTCCAGTTCCTCGCGGAGGAAGTCGTACTGCTCGCGGATCTCTGCTTCGTCGCGCATACCCCTCGAAGGGGCCATGTGGGCAAAAACCTCCCCTCCGCGCGAGCCGTTCGTGTCGATCGGAGAGCGGTTCGCCGGCCATCGCCGCGGGGAACACGGATGTTAACTTCGGTCCGCGCTCAGAGAACGCATGCGAATCCGCGGCGAGCGCGAGTGTAGCGACTGCGGGCAGCGGTGGTCGTACTACGAGACCGGAAGCGTCTCGTGTCCGGCCTGTGGAAGCCTCCGGAGCACCGGCGTCGGCGAGCGCGAGCAGCATACGGCAGACCCGATCGAACTCGATCTTACCCGGGCGCGCGAACTCGCCGGCGAGGATCGCTGGGAGGAAGCGATCGACGAGGCGGTCGAACGCTGTGGCGAGTACGTCCGCCGGCAGGGGTTCGTCCGCGGGGGTGAGTTGCTCGCGTTCAACGACACCTACCTGGCGGCGGCGGAACTGCGCGCCGTTGCCCGCGCGAGCGAACGGCGTCCCGGAATCGGCCTCGGAAGCGGCGCGACCGGAGTCGGAGTTGGCCCGGAAGCGGGAAGCGGAACCGAGACCAAGACTGGGTCGAGCATCGGAGCGGACGACGCCGAGGAGATCTACCTCTTAGCACTACTTCGCGGTGCCGACATCGGCGAGCGGCCGTCGACGGACGTCGTCCCCGCGATCGACGCCGTGCGAGCCGCACGCGCACTCGCGTATGCGAGTGCTGTCAGGGAGTACCGCCGGGAGGCGAGCGCGTACCTCGACGACCACCCCGACCCGACGGCGACGACCGTGCTCGGATCGATCGCCGAACACACCAAACGGGTCCAGGCGCTCGACGGCAACGCCGACGTCGGCACCGTCGAAACCCTCGTCGCCGCGACGAAGGATGTCGGGCGAGCGATCCGCGAGAACGAGGAAGGAGCCCTCGCGACCGCGCGCGACCGACTCGATCGGCTGTCGGTTCTCTGAGTGAGAAGTAGTTCGAGCCGTAAGATCGTGTCGCCCGGCTACTCGACGACCGATCGGAAGAGATCGACGAGGAGGTCGCGCTCGAAGGCGTTCTCGGGGATTCGGTCCAGCCACGCGACGTCGTCGATTCCCTCGCCGTCGAGTCCCGGGTCGGCGCTCGTCGTCGGATCGGTCGTCGTCGCGAGAAAGGTCACAAAGTAAAACTCGAAGCACTTCGAGGGATCGCTCTCGTCGACGAACGTCTGGGTCGAGATCGCTGCGAGGTCCTCGATAACGGCCTCGACGCCCGTCTCCTCGCGTAGCTCCCGCCGGGCGCCTTCCGCAGGCGTCTCGCCCGGTTCTAAGATACCGCCGGGTTGCAGCCACTCGCCGCGCTCGCGGATCAGGAGAACGGCTCCGTCGTGATGACAGAAGGCCCCGACGCCCCACTTGCTCTCGTTCGCTTCGACCGCCGCCCACCGCTCGGAGGCGAGGGCGATCTCGTTCTCCCGGCGGCGCACGTCGCCGTACCGGGCGGCGAGGTCGTCGGTCGAAGGGAACGATCCTGGCGAGGGCGAGTTCACGGCAGATCGATCGCGACGTCCGCCCGCTCGCTCGCGGCCTTCACGGTGTTGTAGAGCAACATTGCACGCGTCATCGGGCCGACGCCGCCGGGAACGGGCGTGATCGCGCTCGCCTTCTCGGCGGCGCTGTCGTACTCGACGTCGCCGACCAGTTCGTAGCCCTTCTCCGAATCGGCGTCGACCCGGTTGACGCCGACGTCGATCACGACCACGCCCTCGGTGAGCATCGACCCGTCAACCATCTCGGGGACGCCCGCGGCGGCGATCACGATATCGGCCGCACGCGTCTTCGCGGCGAGATCAGCGGTACGGGAGTGACATATCGTCACGGTGGCGTTCCCGTCTGCTTCCTTTTGAATCAGGAGGTTCGCGAGCGGTTTGCCGACGATGTCCGACCGCCCGACGATGGCGACATCCTTGCCCTCGGGGTCGACATCGGCGTCGGCGAGCAGCCGCTGGACCCCGTGGGGCGTACACGGCTTGAATCGCGGGTCGCCGGCGACGAGGCGGCCGACGTTCGCGGGATGGAAGCCGTCGACGTCCTTCGCGGGGTCGACGTCCCGGAGTACTTTCCGCGTGTCGACGTGATCTGGAACCGGCATCTGGACGAGGATGCCATGTACCTCCGGGTCGGCGTTCAGATCGTCGATCGTTCCATACAGTTCGTCTGCGGGCGCGTCGGGATCGATCTCGACGTCGATCGCCTCGATGCCGACCGCCTCGCAGTCGCGTTGTTTCATCGAGACGTACGTCGCACTTGCGGCGTCCTCGCTCATCAACACGGTCGCGAGTTTCGGGGTCGTCCCCTCGTCTCGAAGGGCGTCGACACAGGCGGTGAGGTCATCCCGTATTGATTCGGCAACGGCGTTCCCGTCGATCACGTGAGTCATGCGGATAACCCCCCGAATCCGGCGAGCGCCGCAGGTCCATCGACCGGATCGCTCGTCGAGCTACTCATAGATCGGGTGTGCCGCACACAGTCGATCGACTTCCTCGGCGACCTCGCCGCGGACGTCCGCGTCGTCGGGATCGTTGACGACGTGGGCGATCAGTTCTCCGACCTCCCGACAGGCCTCGGCCTCGAACCCGCGGGTGGTGAGCGCGGCGGTCCCTGCCCTGATGCCGCTCGGATTGAACGGGCTCCGGGTCTCGCCGGGCACGGTGTTCTTATTGAGGACGATTCCGACGTCCTGGAGCGCGGATTCTGCGTCCCCGCCGGTCGTCTCGGGATGGGATTCGCGGAGATCACAGAGCACGAGGTGGGTGTCGGTCCCTTCGGAGACGAGCGAGAGCCCTTCCGCTTCGAGCGCGTCGCCGAGCGCACGGGCGTTCTCGACGATTCGGGAAGCGTACGCCTCGAACTCGGGTTCGAGCGCCTCGGCGAACCCGACGGCCTTGCCTGCGACGTTGTGCATGAGCGGGCCGCCCTGCGCGCCGGGGAAGATCGCCGCGTCGATCGCGTCGGCGTGTTCGTCATCGGTCATGATGATCCCACCCCGTCCCGCACGAATGGTCTTATGCGTCGATCCCGTGACGAAGTCGGCGATCCCCACAGGTGAGGGGTGGACGCCGGCGGCGACGAGCCCGGTGATGTGAGCGATATCCGCCAGGTGGTAGGCGTCCGCGACGTCGGCGGCCTCCTGAATACGTTCGAAATCGACGACCCGCGGATACGCCGAGTATCCCGAAACGACGATGTCCGGATCGAACGCTTCTGCGGTCTCGCGCAGTCCCTCGTAGTCGACGTAGCCGGTCTCGGGATCGACCTCGTAGTGCTCGACGTCGTATAGTTTGCCCGCGAAGTTCGCTGGGTGGCCGTGCGAGAGGTGCCCGCCGTGGGTCAGATCGAGCGAGAGGATCCGATCGCCGGGATCGAGAATCGCGAGGTACACCCCCATGTTCGCCTGCGTGCCCGAATGGGGTTGGACGTTGACGTGTTCCGCGCCCCAGAGTTCCTTCGCGCGGGAGATCGCAAGCCGTTCTACCTCGTCGGCGAACTCGCAGCCAGCGTAGTATCGTTCGCCCGGGTAGCCTTCGGCGTACTTGTTCGTCAGTGCCGAGCCCTGGGCTTCGAGAACCGCTTCGCTCGCGTGGTTCTCGCTTGCGATCATCGCAAGGGTGTTCTGCTGGCGGGAGGCCTCCGCCGAGAGGGCGTCTGCGACCGCCGGGTCGACCGCGCGGACGTGGTCGTGGTCCATGTCTTCGCTGTGGCCCCAACGATCATAAATCACTACCTGTCTCACCCCTCACCGACCGCCCTGTTCGTCGAACCGATCGGGATCGGTCGACCCGACGAACGGCTCGGCAACGGACCGCAGGCGACGGATATCGGACACCGGCGGACAACGAGCGGCGAGCACGGGGAGAACCATCGCCCGTGCGAGGAGGCGGGAGGAAGCGATCGGCATCTATCGTAGCGCAAGATATAGATGCATGGCGGAACAGTACGAATTTAGATGGTCGAGTGGGTCGCATCGGAGACGGAGCTGCGAGCACCCGATAGCGAAGGGGCGATCTCCTTCGACGCCGTGGAATGGGACGGGAGCGGAGGCGACGAAGCCCGTGACCGCTCGCTCGCCAGCGACGGGGCGGTCCACGGGTCGGCGACGGGGCTCCGCACCCGTGGTGCGGTCTCGCTTGCGACAGCGGACGGTGGGCGGGTCCGCGACGGTCGGTCGATGCCGATCGATCTGCCGAACGGCGGGTATCGGCTGTCCTTCCCGACGGTGCGGCCCGATGGAGCGGCGCGAACCCCGTGTGAACGGGACGACGCGTCGAGCGTGATCGGAGCGTCGTCGATGCCCGCCCCGCCGTCCGGTGCGCCCGGCAGCGGGACGTCGGTGTACGTTCGCTTCACGGGTCCAGCACGGGTCCGGCGCACCGACGATGGGCTCGCGATATCGTTTCCCGAGCGGTCCGCGATCGCGATCGGCGGCGGCGATCGCACTGAACCCGAGCGAGTCGTCGTTCCGGAGACGACCGAGGGCGTCGCGACGGCGCTGACACACGCGTCGAGCGCCCTGCGGACGGCTGGACCGGAACGATCACACCCGGAGTTCAGGACTCACCCGCCGCTCGTCTCCTTCGGCGACCGAACTCAGGTTTCGAAAGCGGTTCGCCGGGCGACGCCGGCGACCGGGCTGCGATTCTTGCTACCGGACTCGATCGAGGCAGTATTAGTGGCCGCGCCGCTCGCGTACTACCTCGGGGCGACCGTCGAGGTCGGCGACCGGTCGACACCGCTGCTCGAAGCGCCGGAAATAGGGTTCGAACGGGAGTTCCGCCCGATGCCGGCGCTTCAGCACGACATCGCGGCCACGCTCCAACGGGTGTTCCTGCTCGATTGCCTCTCGCGGGCCATCGATCCCGGCGAAGTGACCCCTGCGGGCGGGTCGGCGCTCGACCGGATCGGCGTGCGCCGCGACGGCCTCAACGAGGCGACGCCGGCCGAACGGCTACGTCGGTACTGTGAGGTCCCCTCGACACGGATCCGGCCCGAGCTCCCCGAGTGGCACCTCTCGACGTACGTCGAACCCGCCGTCGAGAACGCCTCCAGCCTACCGTACCTGCTCGACGACCTCAGTCTCGTGTACTTACCTTCGTCGTCGGAACTAGACGGGAGGGGACTTATCCGCCGGTCGCTCGACGACTTTTACCGGGCGGGAGAGGTGGCTTCGGCCGATCGCCTCGAACCGGAACTGCACGCCGGGCGCGCACACGGGTGGCTCGCGCCGGGAACGCCGATCGACGTGTTTAAGACTCTACACCGAGCGTACGAACACCGCCCGAGATACGAGGCGGACGAGTCGCCCTTGGACGTCACTGTCGTGTTCAACGACCCCGAGATGGGCGGCGAACACTCCCGTGTCGCCGAGATCTATCGCGAGCGCGCGGCGGACCTCCCGGCGAACGTCACCGTCAGGGAGGGCCTCCGCAAAAGCGAACTCCGGACGGTGTTCGAAACGTCGAACGACTTCGTCCACTTCATCGGTCACTGCGACGTAGACGGACTGCGGTGTCCGGACGGGAGCTTCCCGACCGCGTCGCTCGACGCCTGTCGGACGCGGACTTTCTTCCTCAACGCCTGTGGGTCCTATCGGGAGGGCCTCGGGCTCGTCGAGGCCGGGAGCGTCGCTGGCGCAGTGACGCTCACCGCGGTGCTCAACGACCACGCCGCGACCGTCGGCACGTCCTTCGCCCGGTTGCTGATCTACGGGTTCGACATCGAACGGGCGATCCAACTCGCCAGACGACGGATCATAATGGGCAAAGACTACGCCGTCGTCGGAGACGGCACCCACACGCTGGCCGCTGGCGAGCACGGACCGCCGCCGGTCGCGTGGCTCGAACGCCGCGACGACCGATACCATCTTACCCACGAGGTCGTCGCGACGGGCACGACCGGCGGTACCTTTCGGCCGCCCTGCGGGGACGACGACCGAGCGTACCTCCACGGCGCGAACGCGGACGTCGAGTTCGGGTGCGAGGCGCTCGTCTCGTTTCTCGACGACCGGTCGATTCCGGTGATCTACGACGGCGACTTCCACTGGTCGACCGATCTCGCCGAACGCCTCCGCCCCTAGTGGGACGCTTCGACGGTCGAGCGGGACGACCGCTAAAGCCACGAGCCCTATACTAAGCAATGAGACGTTCGAATCGGCAACGAACGGCGTTAATATATTATTTAACGGTGAGGAATTCGCTTAATGAGTGATTTAAGCTCGTTGAGTGCGATAAAATTTAAATACTGCAGGTCTGTTTAGACGAATGCAATCATGACCCCAACTATGGTCGAAAGAAACGTCGCCGATGTGCTTCGCGCCGCGCTCGCCGACGCGTCAGGGGAGGTCTTGGCCGTTCACCCCTCCGCGGAAGCCATCGAGGAACTGGTAAACGTGATGACCGAACTGGACGACGTACCGGCCGTTCGGTTGCTCGCGCCCGAAGGCGTTCTCAAGGACGTGATGGGGGATTTCATCCTCGCGAGCACCGCGGCCGACCGGATCGACGACGGCGTGCTCTCGCTGCGCGTCGCCGAGGAGCCGCCGACGAACTCGCTGCTGATCACCGAAGACGAACTCGTCGCGGTCGTTGACGCCGGCGATCGGGTCGCCGGGCTCGTGACCGACGACGAGGCGTTCGTCGGCAGCGCCAACGGGCGCTACGACGAACTCTGGGCGGGAGCGAAGGGCTTTTCGCTTCGAACGCCGCCGATCTCCCGTGTTCGGACGACGCTTTCCGAAGACCTCGGCTCGGGGATCGAGTCGGACTTCACCGGCGTGCTCGCCTCGCTCGAAACCGCTCGTGGCGACGATGACGGTCTCGACGAAGTCACCATCTCGCTGCTCGTTGCCGCGAAGAACGAGGCGTTGTTGTACGATATCAGCAAGTGGGGCGAGGACGTCGGGATCGCCTCGAAGGCGACGTTCAGCCGCACGAAGACGAAGCTCGAGGACATGGGACTGCTCGACACTGAGAAGGTGCCGATCGACGTCGGCCGTCCGCGACTGCGGCTGATGCTCGGCGACGAGCGGCTTCAGGGGGCGGACACCGACCAGCTTGCGAGCGTCGCACAGACGATCCTGACCTGATCGGACTCCGTTGCTAGACGGGTTCGCACCGGTCGCGGTCGGCCGGCGGATAGCGCTTGCCGGACTGCGGTCGGTCGCCGTCCGGGGAGCGCGCCGTTACGAAGCAGCAGGTTCGGAGCGAGGGGTCGACCGAACCGACGACGCTCGAACCCGGTCTCCCATAGGGGGGGTCACCTTGAGGGGAGGCTCGGCCGAGAGGAGTTAACGATCGGGTGATTTATTCTCGGCGCACGAGTGCCACCGGTATGACCGACGGGAACGACAGCTCCGGCCTCAACGTCGACGTCTTCGGTCGGGACCGGGCGCGACCGATCGACGAGCGGCGATGACGGTCGGGATTTCGGGAACCGGGCCCGCGGCCGAGAGCGTCGGACAAGTGCTCGCGGATGCCGGGATCGACACGCCCGCCATCGAGTCGGGCGAGGTAGGGACGGTCGACCTCGCGGTCGTCGTCGGCGACGTCGGCGCGCCGGCGTTCGACGGTGCCAACGAGGCGGCGTTCTCGGCGACGGGTTCGGACGCGGAGTGGATCGCCGTCGAACTCGGCGGCATCGGCGGTCGTCCGCTGGAGACCGTCGACGCGGCCGTCTGTGGGTTCGGTCCCGAAGCCGGGTGTTTCGACTGTCTCCGTGCCCGCGTAGCGGCGAACGTCGGTACCGACCGAGGGGAACGGAGCGAAGCGAACGCCGGGACCGGCGAGTCGGCGGCGTCGCCCGGTATCGATAGCGCGACCGCTCGGCTCGCGGGGACGATCGCGGGCCGAAAGACCCTGCAAACGGTCGCCGGCGCGTCGGTCGGCGGGTTGATAGAATTACCCCACGCCGAACGCGAGGTGCTTCCGGTACCCGGTTGTCAGTGCGGTGATGGAAGCGATAGAAGCGACGGAAGTACTGGAGGCGACCGAGGCGACAGCAATGGGGGACCCGACGGGGACGGAGAAGGGGGAGGAAACGGGAGTCGGTTCGGCCGTCCCGTTCGGAGAGACGAGAGACGGAGTATGGATGAAGCGGTCGCACGCGCCGAGCGGACGCTCGATCCCCGTATCGGGATCGTCGACGAGATCGGTGAAGCCGCGTCGTTTCCAGTGCCGTACTACCTCGCGAGCCTCGGCGATACGACGCCCTTCAGCGACGGGCGAGCGACCCCACGGGCCGCAGGCGTCGCCGCCGACTGGAACGCGGCCTTTATGAAGGCCATCGGTGAGGCGATAGAACGGTACTGTGCCGGCGTCTACCGCACTGCCGAGTTGCCCGAAGCGAGGCCGAGCGATCTCGACCGGGCGGTGTCGCCCGCCGAGTTCGTCCTGCCTACGGACGATCGGTCGGAAGACACCGACGAACCGATCCGGTGGGTTCCGGGCGAGGCACTCGTGACCGGTTCTCCGGTACGGCTTCCGGCATCGTTCGTCCTTTTCGCGCCACCGACCGAACGGTTCCGACCGGCGATCACGACGGGACTCGGGCTCGGCAACTCGGGCGCTGAGGCGCTGCTGTCGGGGCTGTACGAGGTGATCGAGCGGGACGCGACGATGTGTGGGTGGTACTCGACGTTCGAACCTCTCGGCCTCGACGTCGACTCCGCGGGGTTCGAGACGCTTCGTCGCCGGGCCCGCGCCGAGGAACTCGCAACGACGGCGCTGCTCGTGACCCAAGACGTAGACGTCCCCGTCGTGACCGCTGCCGTTCACCGCGAGAACGAGTGGCCCCGCTTCGCCGTCGGGTCGGGAGCCGACCTCGACGCGGCGCGCGCGGCGGAGTCGGCACTCGCCGAAGCCCTTCAGAACTGGACCGAAGTTCGGGGGATGGGACGGGAGAACGCGAGCGGAGCAGACGGAGCGATCGGTCATTACGCCGCGTTCCCCCCCATCGCTCAAACGTTCGTCGACGTCGATCGTACGATACCGGCGGCGACGATTGGTTCCGAGGAGGTCTCGGGCACCGACGAACTAGCGGCCGTGCTTGACCGCCTCGCGGACATCGACCTCGACGCCTACGGGGCTCGGCTCACGACGCGTGACGTCGCGGAAGTCGGCTTCGAGGCCGTTCGAGTGCTCGTGCCGAGCGCACAGCCGCTTTTCACCGGCGAGCCCTTCTTCGGCAAGCGGGCGCGGTAGCCGATGTCCGACGTTCGACGGCCAATCGCAAGGGAAGCGATCGCTGTTTTCGGACCAACCGAAACTGCTCAGCGGCCCTCGAACTCGGGGTCGCGTTTCTCGCCGAACGCGGAAACTCCTTCACGGTGATCGTGAGTCTCGAAAACCGCGATCTGGGCAGCGGCCTCGTTCGAAATCGCCTCGTCGAGCGAACTCTCCGGACCCTGGTCGAGTAGGCGTTTCGAGGCACGTAACGCGACCGTCGGCCCCGCAGCGATCCGTTCGACCAAGACGTCCGCACGCTCGTCGAAGGCCCCGTCGGGGTAGGCGTGATTGAAGACGCCGAGGTCCGTTGCGCGCTCGGCGTCGAGTAGTTCACCGGTGAAGACGAGTTCCTTCGCGGTGTTCAGCCCGACGCGACGGGGAAGCAGATAGGAGGTGCCCGAATCGACCGCGAGGCCGACCTGCCGAAACCCGAACCCGATACGAGACGAGGCGCTCGCCACCGTCAAATCACACGCGATCGCAAGGTTCGCCCCCGCGCCGAAGGCCGGCCCGTCGACCTTTGCGACCGTGGGCAGCGAGCAGTTCGCGACACGTTCTATCGCTCGGCTCGTCGTTCGGACGATCAGCCGTTCTGCCTCCGCCAGTGACACCTCGCCCTCCAAGCGATCGGTCATCGCGTTGACGTCCCCGCCGGCACAGAAGGCCCCGCCGGCACCGCGGAGAACGACACAGCGGGCGCCGCTTTCCTCGATCTCCTTGATAGCGTCGATGGCGTCGATGATACCTGCGGAGACCTCGCGGGTGAGCGCGTTGCGGATCTCGGGGCGATTCAGCGTGATCGTCGCAACCCCGTCCTCAACGTTGAGCAGTACTGCGTCTTCGGCCATGAACACGATGTTCGACGCCTCGGTACTTCACTCTACGCACGACCGGCAGTGGAACGGATAGAACAGTACGGAACGAGGCCGGAACGGGACGAGGCTGGATCGGATCGAAGTCAGGTCGGGGTCGAGTTAGACTAAGCAGCGAGCGACCTCCTACCCGCCGAGATACGAGTCGCGGATGTAGTCGTCGCCGTTCAGTTCGTCGGCCGTCCCTTCGAGCAGGTCCGGGTCGCCCATGAGCGCCCGACCGATCGCAAGCATCTGCTGTTCGCCGCCGCTCATCGTCCGAGCGTGCTGGTCGGTGCGCTCGGCGAGCGCGGGAAACAGCTCGTAGACCGATTCGAGGCGCTCGTCGGCGTCGGTTCCGCGCCGGTACGCTCCGAGCGTGAGGTTGTCCTCAACGCTCAGGTAGTCAAACAGGTCCCGCTTTTCGGTGCAGTGGGTGAGTCCGTCGCCGACGAGCGCGCCAGGGTCCCATCCGCTCACCTCCGCTCCCCGGTACCGGACGCTTCCCTCGTAGTCGAGGAACCCGCTCGCGGTGTTCGCGAGCGTCGATTTGCCCGCGCCGTTCGGGCCGATCATCGAGACGATCTCGCCGGCATCGACCCGCAGGTCGATCCCGCGCAACGCGGCGACCTTGCCGTAGGATACCCGGAGATCGCTCGCGGCGAGCATCAGCGTGCCGTCCGCGTCGGTGCCGACCGACGTCACACCGCCCGTGTCGGTTCCGTCGGTTCCGTCGTTCGCGTCGCCGTCGCCCGTGGTGTCGCTGCCGTCGCGTGCGCCGTCCCCGGAGTCTTCGGCGTTCTCGGCGTTCTCGGCGTTCTCGACGGTCCCGTCACGCGACGACTCGTCGTCGACGGCCATTAGACCTCGCCTCCGAGGTACGCCTGCTGGACCGTCTCGTCGCTTCGAATCGCCTCGGGGGTTCCCTCGGCGATCTTCGCGCCGAACTGGATAACGACCGCCCGATCGATCAGCGAGAGCAGCCCGCGCATGTTGTGATCGACGACGACAAGCGTCAGTCCCTCTTCGCGGAGTTCTTCGAGGAGGCCAGCGACGCTCTCGACTTCGGGGCCCGACAGTCCGGCGAAGGGCTCGTCGACGAGCAACAGGTCCGGATCGGTCGCGAGCGCGCGTCCGAGTTCGAGTCGGAGCAAGCCGGCGTGGGGCAATTCGTCGGGCGTCTGTGAGAGCCGGTCGCCGAGGCCGACCCGACGGCAGATCTCGCTCGCGCGCTCGCGCGTCGTCCCCTGTCCCCGGAGCCCGGCGATCGAGAACAACCGGTCGGGAACGAGCGCGAGCGCGACGTTTGCGAGCACGCTCCGGTCGCCGAGCGGTCTGAACGACTGGAACGTGCGCGCTAGCCCACGTTTGACCATCTCGTGAGCGGGGACGCCGGTAACGTCCTCGCCGCGGTAGCGAACCGATCCCTTCGTGGGCGGAAAACGCCCGGTGATGCAGTTAAACGTCGTCGACTTGCCCGCGCCGTTCGGCCCGATGAAACCCATGATCTCGCCTTCGGCGACCGAAAAGGATAGATCGTCGACAGCGGTGAGCCCGCCGAAGCGTTTCGTGAGACCCTCGACGACGAGGACGTCGTCGGCTGCGTCGGTAGCTGACCCCTCGTCAATCGAGCGGTCGTCGGCTTTCTTCGCGTTCTCCGCGAGATCGGAGTCGTCGCTCCCAGCAGCCGTCCCGGAGCTCATCGGCGGTCTCCCTCCCGTTCGTCGCTTCCTTTGTCGTCGATGTCCCCTCGCTCGTCGCCGCCGTCCCGATCGCCGTCGGTTCGCTCGGGACGGCCATCGCGCGCGGGTTCGAGTGCGGGTCCGGATCGCGACCGATCAGTGCCTGGGGTTCGACCCACGAGGACCTCGGTCCAGCGCTCGCGTATCGCGGCGATCGGCGTGGCCCCAGCCTCGATTCCGGTCCCGCCGTCGGCAGCAACGGCGTCGTTGCCCGGTCTCGCCCGTCCGGGTAGGTCGCGCCCGCGGGCGAGAACCCATCGGAGCACTCCGCCGAGAAGCACGAACAGGAGCAAAAGGGCGATCACCGAAAACAGCAGGAAGTCGATCTCGGCGATCGGCGTACCGAACACCGGGACGACGTAGTCGATGCCGCTCAGGTACTCGGGGAGGAGGTAGACGATCATCCCGCCGATCGCGGCACCGACGATGGTGCCCATGCCGCCGAGGATCGCCGCGATGATCACCTCGATATTGACCTGGGTCATAAACAGTTGGCTCAGTCGTGGGTTGCCAACGGGCGTGTGGACGAACGCCGCGCCGGCGAGCCCGCCGACCGCGCCGCTGAGAACGAACGCGAAGATCTTGAATTTCGACGGATCGAGCCCCGCGGCCGCGACCGCGTCGGGGTCCTCGCGGATCGCGGTGAACACCGCGCCCGTATCCGAGCGCGTCACCGCGAGCAGGAAGACGAGGATCGCGAGGAGGAGCGCGAGCGAGAGGTAATAAACCGACACGGCGTCGCCCAAGCCGAACCCGAAGAGGGTGTCGGGGCTCGGGAAGCCGAGTTCCCCGCCGAACGTGCCGCTGAAGATGATGAAGACGTTGAGCAAGACGAGCGGGGCAACGAGCGTCACCAACGAGAGATACGGCCCACGGAGGCGAAGCGCGGGAACACCTAAAACGACGCCGCCGAGCGCCGCGACGAGTACTCCGATAGGGTTCGTAAGAAGGGGATCGAGGCCGAACTCGAGATTGAGTAGCGCGGAGGTGTAACCCGCCAGCGGCGAAGAAGAAACCGTGTCCGAAGCTGATCTGACCGGTATACCCCGAGACGGCGTCCCAACTCATCGCGAACATCCCGAAGTAAAGCGCTCCGGTGAGCCGGAGGAGGGTCAACGATCCGACGGAAATCGGCACGGTCGCGAGTCCGAGTACCGTGACCGACGCTACGCCGACGACGTTGCCCAGCGGCAGGAGGGCGAGAACGACCACGCATACGAGTCCCAACAGGTAGCGAAGCGGGACCGTTGCCCGACCGGTCCCGATCCGGCCGGGTTCGGCGTCGGTCTCGACGTTCGCCTCCCCCTCGGTGCCCGTTTCCTCGCTCATCAGCCTGCTAGCTCCCGGCCGAAGAGGCCCTCGGGTTTGACGATGAGCACGACTAACAGTACGACGAGCGGGACGAGCCCTTGAAGGCGAGCGTCGACGTAGGAGGTAGTAAAGACCTCGAGGAAGCCGATCAGGTAGGCCCCGACGACGCTACCCCGAACCGAGCCGATCTCGCCGAGCACGACAATGCTGAACGAGAGCACGAGCGGCGTGCGGCCCATTGCCCAACCCACCGAGAGGAAGGAACCGGGAAAGACTCCGGCCAGGCCGGCGAGCGCGCCGGCGATGACCCACGTCACGAGCGTCACCCGCGAGGAGTCGATCCCACAGAGCGCCGCGCCCTTGTGGCTCATGCTCGTCGCGAGCAGGGCCTTCCCGGCTTTCGTACGGTCGACGAACCAAAAGAGGCCGCCGATGACGAGCCAGGAGAGCACGAACACCACGAGCAGGTTCGCCTGAACGGAGACCGGGCCGAGCGCGACCGACCCGGGGACGAGCGAGGGAATCGCTTTGGGCTGGCCGCCGAGCATGTTGAGAAGTAACTGTTCGGTCGCAACGGCGGTCACAAGCGTCAGGATCATCACGGTGATCGGCTGGTCTTCGATCCGTTCGATCATGACTAAATACAATAGGCCGCTGAAGACGGCGGCAGCGGCGATGCCGGCGAGCAAGCCGACGACGATGCCGAGCCCGAAGACGCGGGCGGCGAAGTACGCGCCGAACGCACCGACCGTGATGCTCGCGCCGTGGGCCGAGTTGAGCACGCCGCCGACGCCGAAGATGAGCGTGAACCCGATCGCGACTAAGGCATAGAGCGCGCTGATGATGACCGCGTTGACGAGAACAGCGAGGGCGTTGACCATCTATTGGATCCAGGCCGGGCGCTGGTACTCGGCCGTCGCGAGGTCGTCGGGGAAGATCACCTCTTGGACGCCCCCGCCGTTGTTTTCCTGCCACTGCTGGTAGATCGGATAGACCGTGTCCTGTCCGTAGACCACGTCGTGAGGGTACTCCTCCTCTTGCCCGTAGTACTCGATGGTGCCCGCCGTCCCGAGATGGGAACTGCTCTCCATCCCGCTCACGACGTCGTCGGCGGCGACCGAACCCGCCTCCTCGACGACCGACGCGTACTGGTTGATCGCGTCGAAGGTGATATAGCCCGTATAGACCGGATAACTGCCGAACGCCTCGTTGTACGCCTCGGCGAACGGCACCGTCTTCTCGGTGACTTCGCTCTGTGGGGTCGCGGAGTTCTGGGTCACCCCATAGTTGCATGCGCCGTTCACCGCCTCATAGTACGACGGCAGTTGCATCGGGACGTGGATGCCGCCGAAGTCGAAGGGCCGTTGTTGTTTCGCCCACTGAACGACGGCGGCGGTTCCCGTATGCGCCATCCCGATGAAGGCGGCGTCGACGCCGGCGCTTTCGACCTGGTCGTAGATCGGACTGAAGTTTTCAGTCCCCGAGGCATACCGGGTGCTGAGCCCGATTTCGACGCCGGTGTCGCCGAGCTGTTCGTCGAGGACG
>PXRY01000118.1:18744-22569 GCA_003022925.1 Halobacteriales archaeon QS_8_65_32
TGCTCGTAGTTCTCGCGCACGCGCTTGCTCGCCTCCGGCGTCGCCGCGCCGGTAGTCATGTGGACGGTCTGTTGCTGAGCGATGTCGTCGGTGATATTCAGCAGGCTTCACTGGTGAACACGCCCGTCGTCAGATCGACCCCCTCGCCGACAGTAAGTTCCTGGTATCGCTGCCGGCCGATCGCGGGGTCCTCTGCTGTGTCCTTGATCGAGATTTCGACGGTCGTGCCGGCGATACCGCCGTTCTCGTTTATCTGGTCGCGGGCGAGTTCTGTCGCGTTCGCGATCGACGCCCCGATCGGGTTGTCCGACGGTGCCGGCGCGAGAACCCCGATCGTGATCGTGTCCGGAAGACTGCCACCCGAACTGTTCGAACCCGAGCCGCTCGCGTTGCCCGACCCACCGCTACCGTCTCCACCGCTACCCGAACCGCCGGATCCACCTGACCCGCCGCCACCCGAGCCACCTTCCTTGGGGTTCGCCTGGCAATCGGCGAGCGCGAGGCCGGCCCCGGTCGCACCGGCGGCCTTGAGGAAGGTTCGTCGACGAACCGGTCGGTCGTCGCTGTAGTGTCTCGCGTCCCGTCCGAGTCCCTACCCGTAGGATCGCTGGTATCGTGGGCTATCGTTCGTCCACATCCGCGCGCGGAAGGGGCTGTAAAGGGGAAGGGTACGTGACATACTAACAACCCCGGTAGTCGGCGACGGCATCGGACCGAACGGACATCGAGGGAACGAGGCCACCGCTCGGGGATCGACGGGTGCCAGCGGGGACATTGAGAAGCAGCGTCGGCGAGATGCCTCAGGATTTCGCGAGCCCGTACCGCCCGGAGTCGACCCAATCGCTTTTTCGCCAGCCGCAGCTCGGACACTCGTCGTCGTTCCAGTCGAACTCGGTGCTACAACGCTGACAGAGGTTCATATCCGGTTCCGCGTCGTCCGCTAGTCGGGCATCGTCGTCGGGCATGGTTTACCGTTTCCATCCCGTAGTCTTAAACGTCCGCCCTATTGGCCGCTATCGTAAGATGGGAACAGAAGAGTACGGTCGTCAACTGCACGGTTCGCGACGATCCGTAATCAGGGAGAAACGGCAGCTATCGACCGACGGTTACGGGCGCGAGGCTCTCGAACCGGAACAGCTTGAACGGGGTGCAGGACTCCTCTTCGCCCTGATTGAACGGTGGTGTCCGATGGAGCTGCGTTACGGTGAAGTAAATGTGGCCGTCCGGTCCGCAGTAGAAGCCGTCGGGCCAGAGGAACTGCTCGTCATCCCGAGCAATAATCTCGTACTCGCCGGACGGTCAGGTCACGCCGATCGCGTTGTTCGTTATATCCGTGATGTAGACGTTCCCCGCCGTATCGACCGTGATACCGTCACAGATCTCCTTCTTACCGTAGCGTTCGATACGCTCGTCCAGTTCGTCGTGGGTCAGCGACTCGTCGAGCAGGTCGGCCGCGCGGACACGGTACATGATCTCGGTCGTGATTTCACAGTAATACGCCCACTCGAAGGAAGGATCGATCGCGATACCGTCCAATCCCGCACTGATCGGTTCGAGTTCGCCCGTCGCGTTCTCCTGGACCACGGGTTCTCCCTCTATCGTCGGATGGATTCCGTTCTCGGGCAGGACGCTCGGGTGGTCTTCGATCACTCGTCGCGTTCGTCCCGTCTCCAGATCGAGCGCCACGAGGCCGGGCTTTCCGGCGTCGCCCGGCTCGTCGCTCAGCCCCAGGTTCGCGATGGAGATCGCGTTCCGTATCGCGTCGTACGCGAAGTCCTACATGAACGATAGCTCCGTCGTCGCGTGCGCCAGGACGTGATCGACCCGTTCGAGCCGGTCGGTGCGGGTATCCCACGACACGAGCTTCGGGAGATGACCGTCCTCGATGTTGCCGATGTCGAGAATTCGGACGACACCCGTCGGGTCCGCTTGAAGCCCGATCAGCGAACGGATCCCCACCCCATCGTCTCCAGGGGGTGTGCTCCACGCTTCGTTCGGGAACGGTCGTACCGTTCCGTCGTCGCTGTATTCGACGACGCGGTACTCCGGGGCCTCTCCGTAGGGGAACGGATGGTTGCTCACGATCAACCGGCCGTCCGGTGTCACGGCGGGATTGCCCGCTCGTTCTTCGAACTCCGCGTAGAGTTCCGTTCTGACCTCGGTACCGCCGTCGGTGAGGGGACGATCTCCGGGCATGCTTGACGATGGGCCACGGAGGTCACAACCCTATGGGACGCTGTCGCGCCGCTCGTTCGAATGCGCTTTCCCACAGAGAGACCACAAAAACCGTACTGGAGGAAGCCAACGGCCGGATGTATAGCAAGCCTTTACATCCACCCCTCTCATTGTCAGTAATATGTCGCCGAAGCCGAAGTTCGACGCACTCAGGCGTCGGGTCGTTGGCACCGATCTCGAGGACGGCGAACAAGCGCGTGACCTCTGTGACGCCGATCGGGAGGCCCTCGACGAATACGCCCGCCGACTCGCGCTCGCCCCGGAAGACCGGGGTTACTACTGTCAGTTGAAGCTCCTCCGGCGCTGTGTTCGTATGGCCGAGCATGTCGGTCCGCTCGTCGAAACGGGTCATTCGGGCGCGAGGTAGTCGTGCAGCGTGGCGCGTTCCTCGTCGGTGAGCGGTATCTCGACGTCGAGCCCTATGCACTCAAAGTCATCATCAAGGCCAACAACGGTCGTCGCGCCGGTCGCCTGCGCGACGTGGGCATAGAAGCCGTCCCACCCTTCGATGTTGTGCTCGCCAGCAATAACTAGTCCCTCGCGGCTATCGGCCGCTCCGGGGCCGGCGTACCAGTGAATCCGCCGCGCGTCGAGGAAATTCGTGAGGACGTAGGTCGCTTCCTCGCGGGAAAAGTCGTAGTTCCGGTGTAAAACGTGGTGTGCGCCGAACAGCGTCTGATAGGGCACTACGGCGTCGAGACCGCCACGGATCGCGTCACGGACGTACCCGAGCGCCGTCCCGCTCATCGGCGTCCCCGAGTGTGCCAGCGCGACGACGCCGACGTCGAACACAATGGGAGCGTCCTCGCTCATTTACGATCCGTCACCGGCGAGTCGTTCTAAGTTCTCGCGGTGACATCGGGCATAATAGTCGTCACGAACGCCATCGGTGCTCGTCGACGACAGTGGCGACTCCGGCGCGTCGCGCTCGTCGAGGAACGTTTCGAGCGCGTCGATGACGTCTCCCGGGTCGCGCTCTTCGCGTGTCGGCGAAGCGTCGTCGGCGAGCCACCACACGACGGATCGCCCGCCGACCTTCTTTCGTTCGACCTTCCCGTCTTCGTGCAGTTGAGCGAGCTTCTTTCGAGCGGCGTCCGTCGAGCACCCGAGTACCTCGCCGACCTCGCGCGCCGACACCGTGGGGTCGGGATGGGACACTACGGCGTCGAGCACCCGATCGAGGGTGATCGTCTCGACGTACTTTCCTGTTTTCGCCCGCTCGCGTTCGCTGTCTGCCATACACGCCCTACGTATCCGACTGCCGTAAACCTATCCCTACGAGGAGAAAGGAGAACACTTATTACCTATCCCTTCGTAGAGATAGGTAGAGAAAGCGGGTCCCTCAGGGGCTTTGGAATTGGCCCGGCGTTGGAGCGCCGGACCCGGTTTCTCGTAGGCCAAGAAACCATGTCAGCAGAAACCAGCGAAACGGAAAACGGTATCGACGCGGCCGAACAGTGCCGGCGTGACGAGCTTCGCGCCGAGTTCGAGGGCTTCGAGTTCCGCGTGCCTGCCGAGGGCCGGGTGCTCGTCACGAACGTTTCCTACGGCGAGACTGAAGCCGACGAGCACCGCTACGTTGTCACCGTC